>NZ_LPWE01000013.1:0-300000 GCF_001723355.1 Methyloceanibacter stevinii
CGCCGGAAGGCTGCCCAACAAACAAAAACGGACGGCGGCCGACCAGCGCCCCGCACGTCCCTTCGGGACGAAGTCCCCGCTTCGCGGGTCTGACTTAGGAAACGTAGAGAGATTTTGGTGAACCTGGTGCCGGACGGAGCGGGGGTCTTGGCGCGCCTTCTCGGCTGTCATGCCCCGACTGATCGGGGCATCCAGTAGACACCGCCCGTCGTGATCCGGCACGTCACGGATTACTGGATCGCCCGGTCACGCCGGGCGATGACAAACAAGAGGGATGCTTTAGCGTGCCTTCTCGGCTGTCATACCCGCACCGGCGCTCAAGTAGCGCGAAGCGCGGTAGCGCATAAAACACATGCGGGCATCCAGTAAGCTTAGGTGGTTGCGATTGATGGGTAGAGGTCGTCCCAGTTGGCGTTACGCTCCTCGATCAGCTCGATCTTCCAGGCCCGGTTCCATTTCTTCAGCCGCTTTTCGCGCTCGATTGCGGCCGTGATGTCGTCGAACTGTTCGAAGTAGACCAGTCGCGCTACGCCATATCGCTTTGTGAAGCCTTCAGCGGTTTTGGTTCTGTGTTCATGAACACGCCGGATGAGATCGTTGGTCACACCGACATAAAGCGTGCCGCCGATGCGGCTCGCGAGAATGTAGACGTAGTAGCGACGGTCCTTCACATCGCTAGATTGGTGAGTACTGGATCGCCCGGTCAAGCCGGGCGATGACAAAGGCGCGTTAGGGTCGTGCGCTCAAGCAGGCCGCTTATTGGATTTCTTGGGCCGCCGTGTTTTGCTCTGGCGAAAGTCTCACCGTCGCCTAGAGAGGAAGCATGTCGCTCAGCACGCTCCTGAAGACCAGATCGCTGCGGTTTTGGACGGGCTTCAGTCTGGCGATCGCGATCCTGCCGCTCGCCCTGTCCGCGGTCGGGGGATTTTTCCTTCTCCACCATGGCGTGATCGCGGGGTTCAAGGATGTGTCCTATCGCCATCACGAGCAGATCGCGCCGACGCAACGGCTGCGCCTGTCGATCTTGGAGAGCATCAGTCCGGTCGATGAGTATGTGGACGGGGCCGGCGCGACCCGGCCGCTGATGTATCGTGAGCTGCGTAAGCGGATCGAGACGGAATTTGCCGCGCTGACCAAATCATTGCGCGCCGAACCCGAGGCTCAAGAGCTGGTTCGGCGTGCCTACGAGGATTGGTCGAAGGCCGACCATGATGCGGCAGAGCTTATTGCGAGGTCTGGCGGAAACTTGGGGCCGGGCGTGCTCGAGAAGGTCGAGCAGTTCCACGGCGATGTCTTCAGCGCCGTCGACAAGCTGTCGGCCGTCTACGACCGGGTTTCCCAGGACATCGAGAAGGACCACGAGGTCGCGCTGCGCTCCTACGAGCGTGCCATATGGCTCGGCGGCATCGCGGCCGGCGTGTCGCTCCTGACCGCCATCTTCGGCATTATCCTCATTGGACGGATCATTTCCGGCAGTGTCGACCGCTTGGTCGATGGCGCGTCGCGATTTGCGGAAGGCGACAGAAGTCACCGTATCAATGTGGCGGTGCCTCCCGAACTGCACCGTGTTGCCGAGGAATTCAACCGCATGGCCGGGCGCGTGCGTCAATCGGAAGAGGTTTTGGCCGATCTGGCGCATCGCGACGCCCTGACCCGGCTCTTGAACAGACGGGCCTATGACGAAGCGCTCGATGAGATGTTTGCGCGCGCGCAGCGGTTAGGCGAACGGGGCGCGGTGATCGCGCTCGATGTCGATCATTTCAAGACGATCAACGACACCTACGGGCACGCCGCCGGCGACGAGGTGCTGCAGGGCATCGCGGACGTGATGGCGTCCGAAGTGCGGCCGACCGACAAAGTGTTCCGGACCGGCGGCGAGGAATTCGCCATTCTGCTGGCGGCGGCGGACATAACGAAAGCGGCCGAGACGGCGGAGCGCATCCGCCAAGCCGTCAAGTCGCGTCGTTTCCGGTTCAAAGACACGGTGCTCGATGTGACGGTCAGCGCCGGCGTGGCGGCTGCGACGGACCGCATCGGCGCCGACAAGCTGACCGAGGCCGTCGATGCCGCGCTTTATGAGGCCAAGGAAACCGGCAGAGACCGCGTCGTGGTCAGCGGCCAGAGCGGGACGTCACAGTAAAGCGTCGCATAGGCGACAGCGCAAATCGCGCTCAAGCAGGCCGCTAGGCCGGTAGCGCTAATCAACCGCGCCCAAGCAGGCCGCGCCCTCAAGTAGCGAAGCGGTAGGGTAAATAGGAAGGCCGGTAGCGCAAATCAACCGCGCTCAAGCAGGCCGCTAGGCCGGTAGCGCCAACAAACCAGCTCAAGTAGCCGCTAGGCGGTAGCGCCAACAAGAAGACTCTTACAAATCCCCTTCGGACACCATCAGGGCGGCGTCGTTGGGGTCGCGGTGCACATGCAGGTTGAGGCTGTGGGCGAGTTGGAGCATGGGGCCATTCTCCGAATGGATCGTGCCCCAGATATGGGTGTAGCCCATCTCGCGCGCCGCTTCGAACACGAGCTCGAGCGCCTTGTGGGCGAGACCGAGCCCTTCGGCTTCCGGGCGGAGCGTCACGGAATATTCGGCCGTCTTGCCGTCCTTGCTGCCGGTGATGCGTGCGCCGCCCAGGATCTCGCCTTCGAGCGGCCCGTCGCCTTCCAGCACGATGCACAGATCGCGCTCGGGGTCGGGCGTGCAGAAGTCGCGCGCCATGTCTTGCGTGAGATGGGGCAGGTGATGCAGCACGCGGAACCAGCGGCCCCGGTCCGTCATGGCGTCGTAGCAGCGGATGAGCCTTCCTGCGTCCGTCTCGTTAATGGGGCGGGCGAGATGGGGATGGCCGTCCTTGCCGGCGATGGTCACCTTGCGGCGGAGGAGCCTTTCGCGCAGCGGCGAGAGGGGCCGTGCCGACGTTAGCGTCGACACCTTGTTGATGGGCGCACGGGCGGCGGGCGCCGCATTGATGGCAGGCGCCGTGATGGCGCCCGTCGTGATAGCGCCCACGGGGTCGGTGTCGAGCGCATGGCTCATCCGAGTGGCCCGGCGGGTCTGCCCGGTTTGGCCGTCTCGAAGGGCTTGGCTGTTATGGTGGGCTTGGCCCATAAATTCTGCGTCCGGTCTTGTTTCTCGAAAAAGCCTCTTAGAGGCTAGGCCTCTTCAGAGGCCCTTTGGCCGACCTTGACGCTGCTCCCTTGGCTGTGCCGCCGATTCACTCGGCTGTTGTCATTGGAGATAGGCATAGCTTGGGCAAAAGCCATGGCCGGATGGTGAAGTTTTTGCGGCGCAACAAGCGGCGTTTCGTCTCACGCGCTCTGGGTGTTTCTCGCTCGAGCAGCCGCTAGGCGGTAGGGCAACGAGCCCGCCCCGCGCTCAAGTAGGCCGGAGGCCGGTAGGGCAAGCGATCAAGCCCTCAAGCAGCCGCTAGGCGGTAGGGCAAGCGATCAAGCCCTCAAGCAGCCTCTAGGCGGCAGGGCGTATCGCGCTCAAGTAGCGCGAAGCGCGGTAGCGCAAATAAGGCGCGCTCAAGTAGGCCAGAGGCCGGTAGCGCCCACAAAAACTTGAGCATCGGCCCCGATGCGGACACCGGGATGCGTGATAAGGTCCGCGTCATGACGGATACGTTGATTCACCATCTCAAGGACGCGCCGCCGCCCCCGCTGGGGCCGAGCGACACGGAGGCGTGCGTCTCCGGGCAGATCGCCGATGCGATCATCGCCTCGGGGCTCACCGACCGCCCAATCGGCGATTTGATCCAGACGGTCATGGACCGGCTGACCCAGGCCGGCGTGCCTCTGGCGCGGATGATGGTTGGCTTTCGTATCCTGCACCCGCTGTTCGACGGCATGACCATTGCCTGGACGGCCGAGAACGGCGTGGAGGTCGAGTATTATCAAGCCCTTACGGAGGACAATCCGGATTTCACGCTGAGCCCGTTCTACTGGATGATCAAGGGCCAGGTTCCGGAACTGCAATTGCGGATCGACCGGGACGCACTGGTCGACAAGTTCCCGCTGCTGCAGCGCCTGCGCGACCAAGGCTTCACCGGCTATTACGCGCGCGTGGTCACGTTTGGGGAAGGGCCGATGCAGGTCGGCACCACGGACGGGCTGGCGCTGTCCTGGTCGACGAAATCGCCCGCCGGCTTCTCGGAGCGGGACGTCTGCATCATGCAGCAGATCCTGGCGCCGCTTTCTCTGGCCTTGCGGGTGATGATCAAGGATCAGATCGCGAAGAATACCCTCAACGCGTTTCATGGGCCGCTGGTGGGCGAGCGCATCCTGTCCGGCACGGTCAAGCGCGGGGACGGCGAACGGCTCGCCGCGGCGCTGTGGTACAGCGATTTGCGCAACTCGACGGGCCTTGCGGACCAGCTTTCCGTGGAGGGTTTCCTCGAATTGCTGAACGTCTATTTCGATTGTGCGGCCGGCGCCGTGATCGAGGAGGGCGGTCAGGTGCTCGACATTGTGGGCGACGCGATCCTCGCCTTCTTCCCGGCCGATGCGGCCGGCGAAGAAGCGGCGGCCACGTCCGCCTTGCGGGCGGCGCTCAAGGCGCAGGAGCGGCTGGTCGAGGCCAAGGCGGCCGAGTGCAAATGCGCCGTCGAGATCAATTTCGGCGTCGGCGTCCATTTCGGCGATGTGGTGTTCGGCAATGCGGGCACGCGCGAGCGTTTGAAATTCGGCGTCATCGGCCGCGCCGTGAACGAGGTCGCCCGGACTCAAGACATGTCGAAGCTATTGGGCCAGCCGATCGTGGCGACGGACCAGGTGGTGAGCCGCGCGCGGCCCGACGCGGGCCTCAGGTTGAACGATATGGGCTTGCACGATTTGCGCGGAATTCCGGCAGCGAAGCGTCTGTGGGCCCTGCGGCACAATGCCGATATTGCGCCCGCTAACGCCGGGTAACTGTGGATTTTTTTCTAGAACTGTCACAATTGACGGGTAGAAAATCGCAGATTCGCGCGGATGTTGCGTTGCAACACCTCCACTCTTGCTCTATATCCACAAACGAGAGCAATGGGTCCTCGGAAGGGCCTGCTTGGGATTCATATTAGGAATCTTGGGGCGAACAATTGTTCCTGACCATGTTGAAGACAAAGCTGCACCGGGCCACGGTGACCGGCGCCGATTTGCATTATGAAGGCTCGATCGGGATCGATCGGGACCTGCTTGATGCGTCCGGCATCCTGCCCCATGAGCAGGTGGATGTGCTGAACATCAACACCGGCGCACGCTTCACCACCTACGCTATCGAGGCTCCGCGCGGCTCGTCAGAGATTGCCGTGAACGGTGCCGCGTCCCGTCTCGTACAGAAGGGCGACAAGGTCATCATCGTCGCCTATTGCCAGCTCCCGGCGGAGGAAGCCCGCAACTATCATCCCAGCGTGGTCTTGCTCGGCGAAGGCAACGAGATCGTCTCGACGTCTTAGAAGCGCGCCACGCGAATACGCCTACAGACCAAACGGATAGGTTTCGTCGGGCCCATGAGGATGGGCTTGCGGCCTTGCATCGACGGCCTGGGTTTCGGTGAACCAGATCCACGCGTCGAACTGTTTCGACAGTTCCGCCTGGAAGTAGTGCGACAGCAGTTCCGTCTCCGGCCGGTAGATGACGCCGATGGCCCGTTCCAGCATGGGTTCGGCAAGCGCCTCACGCACGCTGTCCGTTTGTCCCGCGCCCGTCTCCAGGAAGAAGGCCTCGATGCCGGCGTCGCGGGAGCGTCCCTCATAGGAGTCGTTCCGGGCAGGGCGCACGCGCTTGATCTCCATGGGCTCGTCCCAGTTGGAGGCGGCAGCGACCGTGCCGCGATCCGTGCCGAAACCGATAAGCGCACACTCCTTGCCAAAACGCGCACGCGCCAGCTGACCGATATTCAGCTCACCGCGTACCTGGCCCATCTCGGTGAACTCCGCATTGCCGATATGGGAGTTGTGGGCCCAAACCACAGCCTTCGCGTCGGGACCGCGGTGCTCCAGAACGCGCTCCAGCGTGTCGAACATGTGCTGGTCCCGCAGGTTCCATGACTGCGCGGCGCCGTAATACATGATGCGGTAGTATTGCTCGGCGGCAACGACGATGCGGGCGTTCTGCTCCGCATTGAAAAAGGCGCTGCCGTCGCGGGCAAGATAGCCCAGACGCTTCTTCAATAGATCGACCAGGGCCTGGGTTACGGGCTTCTCGCATACGGCATAGCCCTGCGACAGCGCCATGCGGCCATAACGGGCCGGGTCCGAGCGGAACGGCGCCAGGCAGCCGTAGCGCTCGCGTGCGATGCGGGCGGTTTCAGGATCGACATTGTCCAGATAGTTGAGGACCGCGCCGATCGAGGTCGCCAGGCTGTAGACGTCGAGCCCGTAAAACCCTGCGCGCTTGTCGGGGTCGGTGATGGTCTCGTTGATGGCCTTCAGCCGTTGCAGGAAACCATTGACCTGACCGTTGCGCCACATCCAGGCGGGGAAACGGGTGAATGCGCTGGCGGGAGTCTCAGGCCTGGGAAGGCCACGCACGAAAGCGTCGTAGACCGCAGCGTCCGGCCAGTCGGCCTCCACGGCAACGACATTGAAGCCATGTTTTGCGACGAGCATCTCGGTGATGTGGGCACGCGCTTCGTAGAATTCGGCGGTGCCGTGCGTCGCCTCGCCGAGAAGCACGACGCGCCGGTCCGCGAAGCGCTCCGCGAGCGCGGTCAGTTCGGTGAAGTTAGCAAACGGTTCCGCCGCGCCGGCGATCACGTGGCTGAGGCTCGTGCGGGGAGCCCGTGCCTGCGGCGCGGGCTTCAACAACCCATTGGCAAAACCAGACGTTTCGGAATCAATTTGGGTTTCCGCCTTGGCTTGGCGTGGGGCCTCCCAGCTTCTTCACCGATAAGGGGAACGAAGGTCACCCCGCCATGGTCTTCCTGCTCGAACGTATCCTCTCCGGTACGGCGTACGCGAATGAGGGTCTGGTACACGTCACGGCCGACGGGGATGACGAGACGGCCGCCAATGGCGAGCTGCTGCTTCAAGGCCTCCGGAACTTTGGGACCGCCCGCCGACACGATGATCGCGTCGAACGGTGCCTCCGGCGGCCAGCCTTTGGTGCCGTCGCCGCAGATGATGTCGACATTGTCGTAGCCAAGATGCGCCTCCCGCTCGCGCGCCAGGTCGGCAAGTTCTTCGTGTCGCTCAATGGCATAGACGGACGACGCGATACGGCCCATCACGGCGGCGGCGTATCCGGAACCGGCTCCGACCTCGAGGACGGTGTCGCCGGGGCGGATCTCGGCCAGTTCGATCATCCGCGCGACGATATAGGGCTGCGAAATGGTCTGCCCCGCCGCGATCGGCAGGGCCGAGTCCTCATAGGCGAATTCGGAGAGGGGCTGTGACACGAAGACTTCGCGCGGCACCTGGGCCATTGCGGCAAGCACATGGGCGTCGCTGATACCGCGGGCCTCGAGATGGCGCGTGACCATCAAAGCCCGGTCGTGGGCGTGCGGGTCTTCGGTATGCGGGTCTTGGGCATGGATGTCGTCCACGCCCGGGGAGTTTCCGGGTGATGACATCATCCTGGAAGACTACACGATGCCGCGAATGCCGACCTTGATTCTGATCAGGGGGACGGCGGGATTCGGCGGTTTCGTCCGAAACCGCCCGAGGCGCACCGTTTTCCCGGATTCCAGGTTAGCCCTACCTGAGTTCCCAAGAGACCTGGACTTTGGCTTCGACCGACATCGTGCCGCCCTCCACGGGGACCTGCTTTGCTTCGGCCATCATCGGGGCCGCGGTTGCCATGGCGCGATAGGGGCGGGGCGTGTAGTCGCCGCTTTCGGTAATCTTGACGACGGGTCCGAGCTCCACGCCGGCCGCTTCCGCGTAGAGCTTGGCGTTGTCGATCGCGTTGGTCATGGCGAGCTTGCGGGCCTCGTCCTTCATCTTTTCCGGTTCGGCGATGCCGAAGCTGATCGAGTTGATCTCATTGGCGCCCGCCTGCACCACCTTGTCTAGGACGTCGCCGAGCTTGTCGATGTCGCGCACGGTGATGTTGACGTTGTTGCTGACCCGATAGCCGGTGATGAACGCGGCCTGTTCGTCCTTTTTGCGTTCGTAGACCGGCGAGACGTTGAAGTCCGTCGTTTGGATGTCCTTCGCCTTGAGGCCGGCCTCCTTGAGCGTGCTGACCACCTTGGTCATTGCGTCCGTGTTCTTGGACAGCGCGTCCTGCGCGGTCTGCCCTTCGGAGGTTACGCCTGTGGAGATGCTCGCCATGTCCGGCGCCGCCTTGACGGTCCCGGAGGCTGACAGGGTGATGGTCCGCTTGGCGCCGGCTGCGGAAGCCGAGAGAGGAAGCGCGGCGGCGAGCACGGCGATGGCTGGGACAAGCATCCGAAGGGGGCGGGCAAAGGTCATGGGAGGCTCCAGGTCTTTCGAGGTGGTCCTTGAGTTTGGGACACATAAGGAATCTGTTATGAGGCGGAATTGTGAGGCTGGGCAGAACGCTCTACAAGGCCAGCCTCTGCCGCGCACGACTCGTTACGCGCGGCGTGTGACATTCGGATCATCATCCGTCATTCGCACATCGGGGGCCCGTAGCTCAATTGGTTAGAGCCGGCGGCTCATAACCGTCTGGTTGCTGGTTCGAGTCCAGCCGGGCCCACCAACCTTGGAGCGCTCAACGACATAGGCGCGGACGCGCGCTCACAAACTCGGGAAAGTCGGCTTTCGTAACATCCGGCCGGGGAGTTGTTTCTTTGCGAGAGGAATCAGAACGCCGGCCATCAGGATGAGGCCGCAACCGGCCAGAAGCCCGTCGATGATCCAGGACACTGGATCGGCCATGCCCTCACTGCGGAACGTTGCGATATGCGCCGCGGCGACGGCGCACAAGGTCAACCCGGTCAAGAGCCGCAAAATCCGGGCGCAGGCGGATTCCCCCGGGGCGAAGTAGCCGATGACGAGCGCAAGCCCGAAACACACGAGATAGGTCGTGAGTGCGAGATTAGACGCGACGGCGAGCACAACGAGAGCCGTGGCGGCCAGCGCGAAGGGCTGGCTCCATGCGAGGGCGGCCCAGATCCGCTCCCAGAACGGTTCGGGATTTCCCTTTTCGCGCTTCCGGTGAAGCCAGATGGTCACGCCGGTATGCGTGACGATCGTCAGCGCCAGCCCAAGCAGGCCGTAAGCGATCTTGACGAGCGTGCCGCCGAACCACCCGAAATGGATCGGATGAAGCGCACCGAGAATCTGCTGCCCCACCGACCCCCGCTCGAGGCCGCCATCCCCCACGAGATCACCGGACCCGTCGAAATAATAAGGGTTTGCTGACGACAGATGCCCAGGCGTCTGCATGGACAGATGGGTCATCTGCCCGGCGGTGCCCGCATGTTCGACGTGGACGCTTCTGAACTCCGCCTCGGGGTGCTCCTTCCTCACATGCGAGATCATGGCGTCGAGATCGGGGAGCGGCGCCAACTTGTGATCCTTGCCCGCTTGCGGACCGATGAGCACCGCGAATGCCTTTTCGGAGTCGCCTTCATACGCCGCCAGCGCCAGCACCCCGATGACCAGGACGGACAAGCCCAGAAGGGCGCCGGTCAGCGAAACGGCAATGTGAAAAGGCAGCCCCCACACGCCGAGCCTGTTGTGCAAATCGGCATCCTGCAGCCGGCGTGACCCGCCCAAGCGAAACGAAAAGGCGTCGCGGAATATTCTCGGGTGGGACAGCACGCCCGAAATCAGCGAGGAGAGGAGTGCGACGCCGGTTAGCCCGACGATGAACAGGCCATAGGTTTGCGGCAGATGCAGATGGATATGCAGCTTGGCGAGAAATTCGGACCAAGGTGCATGAGCCTTGTCGACGATCCGACCTTGCTCGTTGGCGAGCCATTCGCCCTGGGCGCTGCTCTCATGGTCGTGGAAGCTGACGTCGAAATGAAGCGTTCGCGATCCGTCCCACGCGAGGAAGAGGTCGGGGACCTTCGAGCCCATCTTCGCACGGCCATAGGCCGCGCGCATGGCGGCTTCGAGTGCCGCCGGCGCGGGCTCCGTGGCGACCAGCGGGGCATTGGGTTGTTCCCAGCGCTTGAACTCGAGCACGAACACAGCAAGCGTTCCCGACAGACATACGATGTAGATGAGCGCCGCAAAGGCGAGGCCGAGCGCGGAGTGGCCGGCCAGCATGGCGCGCACGAAGTCCGGCGAGAGCCAGTTCTTCTTACGGGGCGCGTTGTTTGAACTCGATGTGTCGGTCATGAAAGGAGGCTCGGGAGGAAGGCGATCCCATAGCCGGCAACGCAGATGGCGAAGAGGATGGCAGTTGCCCGCAGGAGCTTCGAGTCGGCCAGCGTCCAAGCCATGCCCGCGCCCCACAGCACCGGAACCATGATGCCGCCGATGACCATCTTGTCCGTTGCGGGCATGGGCATGGCAACGGCGAAGGCGACGCCGACACCGATCGACGCAGCGCCCGCAAGCACGATGGCCAACAGGCTCTTGGCGATCGCCCGCGTCCAATTGGTGTTGCGCTGCTCGGGTTCCGCCGGCTTGTCGCGTCCATTGGAGCGCCTCTCACGGAACTGAACCGTAGCGCCGACGCCGAGCAGTGCCACCAGCGAGAAGACGATCAGGCAAAGGCCGTTCCGCGCTCGCCCCCAAACGCGTCCGCGAAGATGGCGAAGCTTGCGCCGATCGCAAGCCAGCCGGTTAGGACGACGGCCGTCATGCCGTTGCGTCGTTTCGCGAGCCAAGCCCACCTTAGGAGTGCGATACCCGTGGCGAGCAGGCCAACGGCCACCGCGATCAGGCCCAACTCCGAACTCCCTCAAACATCTTTCGCCTTCTTTCCCAGCCGTCTCATGCAGCGGTGCCCACCCGCCACCGCATGGGGCAGGGGGTGAGCGCCGGAACCTTAGTCTTGAGCGCGGATCAGTATCTGTATGTCGCGCTGCCGATAATCGTGCGTGCTTGGCCAATGCCGCAGGTGAGGCTGAACGCGCCGCACGACACGAGATACTCCGTGTCCGCGATGTTCTGTCCGGTAACGGCCAGCCGCCAATGCTCGGTTTCGTAGCCGATCGAGGCATCGAACAACGTGACGTCGGGCGTCGTGACCGTGTACTGCAGCCCGGTCAACAGGTCCTCGCCTACGTCCGTGACCTCGCCGATGTAGCGGACGCCACCGCCGACCGACACGCCTTCGAGGAAGCCCCCACCGAACGTGTAGATGCCCCAGAGGGACGCCAAGTGTTCCGGCATGTTCGGATCTTCGGTACCGATCTTGTAGCCGAGCGGATCGGGATAGTCGGTGAATTCGGAGTCCGTGTAGGTGTAGGACGCGATCACCTTGAGCTCGGGGGTGAGGTTGCCGATCGCCTCGAACTCGAAGCCCCTGATCCGCCGCGCGGCGCCGATCAAAGTCTCGAAGAGCGTGTCCGGCGACACGGTGAGATTCTCTTCTTCGATCTCGTAAGCAGCGAGATTCACGGCGAATTGCGATCCGCGCGGCTGGATCTTCAGGCCGACCTCGATCTGATTGCCTTCGCGTGGTGTCGCACCCCGGCCGTTTGTTCTGACATAGAGCGTGTCGGAAACGATCACGCCCGGCTGAGGCGTAAAGGACTGCGACCAGGACACGTAGGGTGCGAACCCGGCGTCGAACTCGTACATGAGCGCGGCCCGGCCCGAGACGGCTTGCTCGTGATCGTCGGGCGATCCTTCGAACCCGATATTGACCCAATCCTGCCGGATACCCGCAACGCCGATCCAGTTTCCAAGACGCATCTGATCCTGAAGGTAGATGCCCGTCTGGTACTGAGCCTGATTGGGGTTCCGTGTCGGTTTGACGTCTTTCGGGCTGACGGGCTGCAGGTTGTCGAGGTTAACCTGATAGCTGGAGCGCTTATGATTGCCCTTGAAGACGTTGTACTTCTTCTGCGTGCCCGGATAGCCGGCGAAGTCGAGTATGTAGTTGCGGTCGATGCCGAGCCCCGCGACATAGTCGTTCGACAGCCCGGACGTAATGCCCGGCGCTTGCGTGAGGGCCTCTGCGAGAACCGAATCCCGATAGCCCGGCGGCAGGAAGGGAAGAAACGGCGCCAGCTCCGCGTCTACGGCTGACGTGATGCCGGCCCTCACCTGCGGCAGGATGAACGAGTACGCCTGATCGTAAGCCAATGCCTCGGCGGCCGGGATGGTCGCCGGATTGACGCCCGATGCGGTCAGAAGATTGTCGATCAGGTTGATGTCGGAGGAACTCTCCCTGAAGCTCATATAGTCGGCGCCGCCGGTGACTTCGTGCTCGAGCTTCCCGGTGTCGAATTCGCCGGTCAGGTACGTGTCCGTGGTGAACACGCGTGTGTCCGTCTCGGACACATACCGAGACCTGGCGAGCTCCGTTTCGTCGGCGTTCAGATACGGGGCGTAGTCGGGAATGACCAGCGGCACACCGAGGAATTCCTCGAACGGCCCGTTGAGGATGTTCAGCCGGGCACTCGTCAATCCTGCAGGGTAAGTGGAATCGTATTGGTTCTTGGTGTGCGTGTAGCGCATGCCTGTGTGGAACTTCAGGCCGCTGTCGAACTTCTTGTCGACCAAGAGCGTGCCGGATTCCTGCTCTGTGTCGTAATAGTCCGTCGGAATGCCGGCAAACGTGTTCGGGGGAATCTTGCGGCCTTGCGCGTTCGGATAGAGCGTTCCCTCCAGGGGGAAGAACTGGGCCGAGGAGCCGGAGTCGTCCTGTTGGAAATTACCCAGCAGCAGAACCTCGGTATCCGCATCCGGCCGGTACGCAATCGACGGCTGAAGCATCCAGCGGTCGTTGTCGACGTAGTCGACTTGCGTCTCCGAAAGGCGGCCAAGGCCGGTGATGCGGTAGTAGAGACCGGCCTCCTTGGAAATCGGGCCGCTGAGGTCGCCTCTGAGCTGCTTGAACTCGAACGACCCGTAGTCGATGCCCGCTTCGGCAGAGGCTCGAGCGTTGGGCGCTTCGAAATGCCGTTCACGATGCCGCCGACGCTCGTGGCGCCGTACAGCATGGCGGATGGGCCGCGCAGAACCTCGATGCGCTCGAGGGCGTAAGGCTCGATTGGAATTGTATTGTAGTAATAGCCGCCGTGGATGCTTTTCGCCAAACCGTCGACGAATAGCGAGCCCTCAGTGCCGCGAATGACGATGTTGTCGTTCCGTGTGTCGACGCCGAAACCGTTGGCGAAAACGCCAGGGGTATAGCGAACGGCTTCGTCGAGGGTCTGGACGCCCTGCTCCTGCATTTGCTCTACACCGATGACGCTGATGGACTGCGGCGTTTCGATGAGGGGCGTGTCGGTTTTCGTGCCCGTCGCGGAGCGCGTCGCCACATAGCCTTCGACGGGGCTGTACGCCGTCGGCTCGCCTCCGGCGAGGGAGTCTTTAACGCCTTCCGGCGCCGGGACGTCAACGGAGCGGGGACGGCCGTCCGAACGGGAGCGACAGGCTGCCGTGGGGCCGGGGTGCGAACGTAGCTGGTGGTGCGGCGTGGCGTAGCCGCCGGGGCCGGGTCGGCCTCAGGCGTGGGCTCGCGCCCTTCGACCACCATGGGGTCGAGTTCGACGCCCGAAGCGGTGTCCGCTTCCTGGAGTGCATCGGGCTCGGACCCGGTGTCGGCCTGTTCTGTCGGGGCGGAGTCCGACGGTTCCGTTGAAGACTCCGAGGTGCCGGATGAAGACTCTGAAACCTCGGCGGACGACTCCGAGACGGTCGGTGAGGCCTCTTGCGCCTTGGCGATGCCTAGACCCGTGCACGCTGTTACAAGAAGCAGCGCAGCCGAGTGAAAGCGAACATAACCGAGCAGGCTGCCAGTAACGGCAGCCGTCTTAGCGAAAATCCTCAATTTAACCCCCCAATCACTTCCAAAAGGCCGGGTCTTTGACCCATTAACCTTCCGTTAAGCGTAGACGGAGGGGTGTTCAGATCAGTACTGAATTCTCCTCAACAAGTTTGTTGAGAGCTGTTGTGCGACAACTTGTTCAGCAACGCATTCTCGGAACAGTACTGCGGGGGGATCAAGAGTCGAAAGCATACCAATTAGTATCCAGGTCTGCTTTAGACCTTCTCAGAGGCTTCAATTCTACGGTCGCGGGGAAATAATCATCTAAGTATATTTGGTCGCAGATGCACTCACAAGGTGCAATGCGGCTAGGGCCATTGGCGCCGCTGACACAGCGTTTAGCGAGCCAACGCGGGCGAGAATGAATGCTCGCAGGCCTTCGGTGCTTCGCGCAGGCGCCCACGTTCGCACACGTGCAGCCAGGGCCGGGTCTTGACAGACCCAGGTCGGTGGGAGAAGAGAGCGGTGCTGGGCGTTGGAGAATATTAGTGCGCTTCTTGAATTTCGGGAGGCGGCCCGCGCTCAGTGCTGCCAGCCTTCTTACGCTTCTCGCGTGGGTTTTCGGAGGAATTCCGAGCCCGCTTGCACCCATCGTTGTGCCTGCCGCCTATGCGCAGGAGGCACCGCAATCCGCGCGCGAGTGCCGGTTTCGCCGCTCGGCGAGACCCCCTTGCAGTCCGAGGAGCGCCGCCGCCGGACAGCGAGTCCTCTGCTTCTGAGGCCGTTCCGGAGCCCGAGGCGACACCGGAACAGTCCGAGCCTGCCGACGACGAGACGGCCGTAAGCGAGGGCGACACCCTTCCGCATAATCTATCTCCGTGGGGCATGTTCATGGCCGCGGACATCATGGTGAAGGCGGTGATGATCGGGCTGGTCATCGCATCGATTGTCACCTGGACGGTGTTCCTGGCCAAGTCGCTGGAGCTGTCGGCGGCCGGAGGCAAGGCGCGTCGTGCGCTGGGACTCATCGCCAAAGAGACGTCCCTGGCCGGCTCCGCGCGGCGACTCGGGAAGGCGCGCGGGGTGGTTCCCGCGTTCGTCGACGCCGCGAGGACGGAACTGAAACTCTCTCAGGGCGGCGCGGACGCGGCCGGGATAAAGGAGCGAGTGGAGTCGCGTCTCGACGGGCTGCGTGTCGCCGCGGTCCGTCAGATGAACGCGGGCACGGGCGTGCTGGCCACGATCGGCTCGACGGCGCCGTTTGTCGGTCTGTTCGGCACGGTCTGGGGCATCATGAACAGCTTCATCGGCATCTCGAAAGCACAGACGACCAACCTTGCCGTGGTGGCACCCGGCATCGCCGAAGCGCTGCTGGCGACGGCTCTGGGACTGGTCGCGGCCATCCCGGCGGTGATCGTCTACAACTACTTCGCCCGGTCGATCGCGGGCTACCGCGCGCTCGTAAGCGACGGCGCGGCCGAGGTCATGCGGCAGCTTTCGCGCGACCTTGATGCGTCACCGAGCACGGACAAGCCTGAGATTCAGGCGGCGGCGGAGTAGCGCGATGTCGATGAAGTTCAACGACGACGGCGAGGATCTCACGGAGAACGGCGAGATCAACGTCACGCCGTTCATCGACGTGATGCTGGTTCTCCTGATCATCTTCATGGTGGCGGCGCCGCTGTCGACGGTCGACGTTCCTGTGGATCTGCCGGTCTCGACGGCCGCCCCGAAGAAGAAGCCGGATAAGCCGCTCTACCTGACCATCAAGTCGGACTTCACGATCGCGGTCGGCAACGACACCTTGGCGCGCGGCGGCATGGCCGCCGCACTCGACAAGGAGACGAACGGGGACCGGAAGCGCCGCGTGTTTCTTCGGGCGGACAAGACCGTGCCCTATAGCGAGCTGATGGAGGTCATGAACCTTCTGCGCGCCGCCGGCTATCTCAAGGTGGCGCTGGTCGGCCTCGAGGGTACGACGGTGGGCGAGGGGCAGCAGCACGTTGACGCTCCATAGCGATGTCTTCAAGGAAAGCGCCCCGAGCTTCCACCGGTGGTGCGAGATTGCGGCGCTGATCCTCGTCCTTCATGTGGGGGGAGGGATCGCGGCGACGGTCACCTGGCCGAAAGAGGTCGAGCCGGATCCTGCCGGTGCGGTGGTGATGGAACTCTCCGCGATGGCGGTCGCGCCGCTCCGGCCTGAGGACCTCGCCATCGGCCCCCTTTTGCGGGAGTCGGTGCCGACGCTTCAGCCCATCGACGAAGCCGTGCCCGAAGAGTCCGAGTTTCCCGAGCTCGCGGAGGCGCCCCTGGCGCCGGACCCCGAGGTCGCATTGCCCAAGGCCGAAATGGTGGAGACGGTGCAGGAGGCCGAAACGGTCGACACGCTGCGCGAGGCTCAGCCGGGCATCGAGTTGAATGCAGCCGCGGCGGTCGCCACGGCGCCGCCGAAATTGGATGCGGTTCCCGGTGAGACCATCACGGCGCAATCCCTTGGCGCGAATATCCGTTCCAACCCCGCCGAGATCGCGTGGCAAAAGGAAATCCTGTTCCACCTCAACCGGTACAAGCGCTACCCCGCGGCCGCGCGCGCCCGCGGCGTTCAGGGTGTAACCAAGGTCGAGTTCAAGATCGCGCGGCGGGCAAGCTGGTGGATGCGCGGCTCATTCGCGGATCGGGGTCGGAGCCCTTGGACGAAGAGGCATTGGCCGTGCTGCGCCGGGCGAGCCCGTTTCCGGAGCCGCCGGACCGGCAGCCCGGCGAGCAGGTCCATCTCGTGCTGCCGATCGAGTTCCTCATTCGGCGCTGAGCCGACATTCACGGTTGACACCGAGGCGATAGAGATGCGGCACTCGAACCGCTTCCTTTCGGCCCGCTTGAGGAGAAATCTCGGTGCGCAAGCTTGCACTCCATTGGCAAATACTCATCGCCATCGTTCTTGCGGCCGTCGTCGGGTCGATCGTCAGGCAAGTCACCACCGACACTTTCGCGCCGGGGTTCTTCGGCGTCAGCTTTGTTTCGGTGTTCGAGTTTGTCGGCGCGATCTTTCTCAACGCCCTGAAGATGATCATCGTGCCGCTGATTACGTCGTCGATCATCGTCGGCGTTGCCGGGATCGGATCCGGCGGCAATATCGGCGCGCTCGGCATACGTACATTGCTCTTTTATGCGGTGACGACGCTGGCCGCTATTCTGATCGGCCTCATCACGATCAACATCATGACGCCCGGCCATGTCGACGGCCAACCCGCCGGCGACATTCTGGCGCTCGAGGCGCCACCCGAAGACATCAGCGACAGGATCGAAGGGAGGGGCGTGGGCGACGTCGTGGAATTGTTCAAGCGCCTGGTTCCGCCGAATATCGTCATGGCGGCGGCCGAGGGGCAGATGCTCGGGCTGATCTTCTTTGCCATTCTGTTCGGTTTCTTCATGACGAGGCTCCAGCACGACTATGCCGAGCCCTTGTTCAAGTTCTGGAATGGCGTCTTTCACGTCATGATGCACATGACCGAGTTCATCATGAAGTTCGCACCGATTGGCGTGTTTGCCCTCATCGCTGCGGTGATCTCTCAAACAGGTTTGCGGCTGCGAGACCGCTGGCCAATTTCGCGCTGGCGGTTGTCGCAGCGCTGCTTCTGCATTCGCTGATCACGTTGCCGCTGCTCTTGCGGTTCGTCGGCCGGGTCAAACCGTTTGCGACGATGCGGGCGATGTCGCCGGCCTTGCTCACAGCCTTCTCGACCTCGTCGTCCTCGGCAACCTTGCCGGTCACAATGGATACGGTCGAAGAGAAGGTCGGTGTGTCGAACCAAGTGTCGAGCTTTGTTTTGCCGCTGGGCGCCACGGTGAACATGAACGGGACGGCGCTTTATGAATGCGCGGCGGCGATGTTCCTGGCTCAGGCTTATGGGCTGGAACTTAGCTTCGGCGTGCAGTTCACGATCGTCACGATTGCGCTCCTGACATCGATCGGCGTTGCCGGGGTCCCGTCCGCATCGCTGGTTGCGATCGCGATCATTCTCGCCGCCGTTGGCTTGCCGGTGGAAGCCATCGGCGTGCTCATGGTCTTTGATCGGGTGCTCGATATGTGCCGCACCAGCGTGAATGTCTGGGGCGATGCGTGCTGCGCCACCATTATTGCGCGGCTGCGGGGCGAGGAGACCAAGGTCGCGATTGGCGCGCCCTAGAGGCCACGGTCATCGGGCGGCGAGGCCAGCTTCGCAACGCGGGGGAGTTGGCTTGGCGTGAGATCGGCGCCGGGCATCGGAGGCACAATTCAGGTCATTTCAGGGCACGCTGCCTTAGTTCGCCCGCGAGGGAACCAACCTCCAGACCGGCGTTTTTTCGTCCGCCTGCAGCAATCGCAGGTGCGTTCAAACGGAGGAAAAGACCATGAAGTATTTCGTCACCATGCTCGCTCTCGCTACCACGCTTGCCGCCGCTGCACCGGCTTTCGCCGGCCCGGACAACCAGGCCGACTGTGAGGCCGCTGGCGGTACGTGGAACGCCGACAGCAGCTCCTGCACGGAGTAGGTCGTCGCGCGGAGCGGCGGGCCGGACGCGGCCTGCCGCACGCGCCCACGACACCATCAGACCACTGATCAGAAATCGTAACCCAGCAGCTCGATTTCCGGCTGATACCAGTTCGCCACCTGCTCTTGGAGCGCCGGCGTGTAGTAGCTGCGGTAGCTGCGTTCCGAATCCTTGTTCGGCGTCACATTGACTTTCGGCACGCTGACCTTCGTCTCGACACCGGCTTGGCGGAGCGCCGTGTTCAGATCCTCTTCCAAATTCTCATAGCGGCCGAGGAAGTCGACGGCCAACGCTCCGTCCAGCATGTAGAGTTCGTGATTGTCCACATAGGCCGTGGGCCGCTGCATGTAGCGCTCGAAGCTTGGACGGGTTTTCTTCGACTTGGTCTTGTAGTTGTACCAGGACACCTGCCGGTCCCACGGATTCCGGTCGAACGCGAACTTGAAGTAGCTGTTCCAGATATCCTCGCCCACATAGTTGCGGATGCGCCAGGCGGGCATGTGCTCGTAGTAGCCGATGGTGGGATGCCAATAACGTTCGGGGCGGCCGAGGAGCTTGCGCCAGAGCGGCCGCTGCGGCTTGAGCGGATGCTCGATCCGGTAATTTTGCGGGCCGAGACCCTTGCGGTCTTTCTCGCTCGCCGCGCGATAGGGCGTGATGACGTCGTCCGGCCCGCAGAGCTGCGAGATCGCGGCTTCGATCGCCGTTCCGGCCGTCTTCTTCGTCTTGATGAAGATGAATTTGTGCTTGTGTGAGAGGATCATGGGTCCGTGTGCCGCGAGACGTGCGGGCGGGACCCTAGTCGGTTCCGGGGCGCCTTCGCAAGCCGGATTGGCGCTTACTCGTGGAGCGAGGCGGCGAGTTCCTCGAGGAGCGCGCTGAGGTGAATCTCCGAGATATGAAGGGCCCTGGCCATCTCATGCAGCTCCTTGCGCTCTTCGCCGGCCACCCGGTTGTCCGCCAGCAGCACGCGATAGGCGGCGCACAGGATCTCGTCCTTCGTGGTCAGGTCTAGGGAGGGAGCCAGATCCGCGAGAACGTTGCGGATATCCTCGGCTTCGTTCTGGTGGGCCGCGCGCGCGACCGCATCCGCCCCCAGCGTCTTTCCGGTGCAGTCCTTGAAGATATCTTGAATGAGGCCGACCTCGCGCGAATCCAGGTGCCCGTCGGCGCTCGCCATGGCCACCATGGCTTTCAAGATCACGTCGCAGCTGCCAATTTCGTCGCTCACGGAGGGCTCCTTTTCTCGCGTCACGGCTCGGCCGCGTAGCGGCTGGGCGGATTGTGCTGAAACGCGTCCGGTTTGCCAAGCACACTTGAAGGGCTTTGAAGAGGCCGCCAGGGTGCGGTATCAACCTGCCGCCGGTCCAGAAGGGTTGCCGCATCGATGTCAGACACAACGCCCCTTCGGGTCATCTTCCTCGCCGACACGCGGCCCGGGCACTACCACATCGCCCAGGGCGTGATCGCGGCCCTGGCGCGGCTGCGGCCCGTCGACGTCACCCGGATCGAGGTGAAACGCAAATGGATCGTCCCGACACGGTGGCTGCGGGCGCGCATCAACGCCGACAGCTTCTATCCGCCGCGCATGCTGCGCATGGCCTACCGCATCGACGCGGACACGCTCCCCGAAGCCGACCTTGTGGTCTCCGCGGGCGGTGAGACGCATATGCCGAATATTTGCGTCACGCGGTTATTGGACGTGCCCAACATCTTTTGCGGCTCGCTCCTGCGGGGGCTTGAGCCGGACAATTTCAGCTTGATCATCTCTTCCTACGAGCGCGATGAGGGCAGCGACAAGCATCTGGTCGTGCTGAAGCCATCCTCAATCGATCCGGACGAGCTTGGGCGGCCTGCGACCGTGCCGCGCTATGGACCGGACAACCTGCCGAAGACTTTGGGCTTGCTTGTCGGCGGTCAGGCAGGGAGCTTCCGGTATCGCGACAGCGAGTGGGCCGCATTGCTCGCCTTTGTCGCGGCCGTGTCGAAGTCCTGGGGTACGCGGTGCTGATCTCTACCTCCCGGCGCACGCCGGACAGCGTGGCCGACCGGATCGCCGAGATGGCGCACGATGAAAGCGTGGTGGAAAAGTTCATTGATTTCCGCGCCGCGGGGCCAGGCACCCTGCCGCAAATCTTCGCCAAGTCGGACGCCATCGTCTGCACCGAAGATTCCAGCTCGATGATCTCCGAGGCGGTGTCGGCGCGGCTGCCCGTCATTGGCGTGTCGCCGCGTGCCGCCCGCTTCACCGAGGACGAGCAGCTCTACCGGGACTTCCTGATGGGCAAGGGCTGGTCGCGCACGATCCCCATCGCCGACCTCACTCCGGAGCACTTCGCAGAGGTTCTGTCCACGATCGAGCCCTTGCAGGAAAACCCGCTCGATGCCCTGGCGCAGAAGCTGAAAGCCCGATTGCCCGAACTATTCTGACCGCCACGATTCGCCTTTTAGTTACCTAGACAATGATATACACTTTTTAAGTGTGCATTTGGCTCTAGAGGTATTGATATGGCAAACGGCGAGGGTGGACTGAGTGACTTCCTGCATACGCAGTCGATGATAACGCCTGGTGCCGCAGGCGGGCTGACGTTGACCATCACCAACACCGTGGGGAATGTTTTTCATCTGCCGCTTGGATATGTCGCGCTAGGCGTGAGCGCACTGTTCGGTGTTGTGATTTTGGCCGTGACGGCAACCGCCCCCGTTTGGCAGAGGTGTGCATTTTTCGTGATCAACACGCTGATCATCTTTTGCGTCGCCATGGGCTCCAATGCGGCCGGTCAGCAGATCGTCCATGCACGTACACAAACCGCGTCGTTTTCGCTGTTCGGGTCTGCCCATGCGCAGAGCCCCGAGGCCGAGGACGAAGCGAGTAAGATTGTCGAAGAGGTCGAAGCGATAACGCGGGATTCAAAACTGACGGCGCAGCAGAAGGTGGATGACATCGCGGCTGAGCTAGAGGCCGGAGAATCCGCGGACACTCAGTCGGACTCCCTGAGCGGTTCAAAGGGCTTCTTCCAGACCTGGGGATTCTAGGCGGCCAAATAAGCGGCAAGGCGCGGGCCCTGCCGCGCGGGGCCCGCGTGTTCGAGCCGTGCCAACCGTATTGGGGTCCGGCTAGCGCCTGTGGCGCTTGTCGTAGTTGCGGCGCTGACGGCGCCTGTCCTTCTGGATTTCGTTGCCGACCACGCCGCCGACCAGCGCCCCTCCAATCACGCCCACCGCGCTGCCGCGCGTGAGCGCGGCGCCGACGCCAATGCCGATCGCGCCACCGACCAGCGCCCCCTCTTGAGCACTGCGGGACGAGGAGCGGTCATCGCCATGGTGGTGATCGCCACACCAGCCAAGAGGGCGAGAGCACGTTTGTGAAACTTGGAAACGGTCATGGCTAGTTCCCCTCGCTCTTCTTCGTTTCGTACTTGGTGACTTCGTCGACGTTCAACGCGCCGTCCTTGTTGGTGTCGGCCGCCTCGAAATCGGCGAGCTTCTCCGCGATGACTTCCTCAAGCGACAGGCTCCCGCTCTTGTCGCTATCGCCGTCGGCGAATTCGGCATCCTTGGCCAGGTCACCCAGTTCCTCAGGCTCAAGCGCGTTGTTGGCGTTCGTATCGAGCTTTTGGAAAACCTCGATGGGCGCGAGCAGATATTCGGTCTTGCTGAGGAGCAAGTCCCCATCCTTGTCGGCCAGGATGAAGTTGACTTCCACGACGGTGTAGTCAGCCTCGGCGCGCCCTGCGGGCAGCGCGAGCAGGCATAGGGCAAGCAGCCCCAATACAGCATTTTTCAAGCTTTCCTCCCTGGGCTCCGGTCTTGGCTCTGTCGTCGGCCTCTTGACCGCGCCAGCTGCCGGGAGCTGGCGGAACTATCATCCTGCCCCCGAGCCATTTCAACCCTGTGATGAGGGAAACATGTTTCGACTCTGATAGGCCGCTACGACATTGAGTTCGCGCGCACGACCCGCTAAAGCTGCGGGCAAATTTCCTCAATTCGAGACACACGCCAAGGGACCCCGAATGGCCAATCCCCAATACGTCTACGTCATGACCAAACTCAACAAGACCTATCCCGGCGGGAAGCAGGTCTTGAAGGATGTGACCCTCGCTTTTCTCCCCGGCGCGAAGATTGGCGTGGTGGGCGTGAACGGCGCCGGTAAGTCCACGCTGCTGCGGATCATGGCCGGCGACGAGAAGGAGTTCACGGGCGAGGCTTGGGCCGCGGAGGGCGTGCGCGTCGGCTATCTGCCGCAGGAGCCCCAGCTCGATCCGGCCAAGGACGTGATGGGCAATGTCATGGAAGGCGTGGCCGAGAAGAAGGCCAAGCTCGACCGCTACAACGAGCTCGCGGTGAACTACTCCGACGAGACGGCCGACGAGATGGCGCAGCTCCAGGACGAGATCGATGCCCAGGATCTGTGGGATCTCGATACCCAGGTCGAACAGGCCATGGATGCGTTGCGCTGCCCGCCCGGCGATGCGGATGTGAGCAAGCTGTCGGGCGGTGAGCGCCGCCGCGTGGCCTTGTGCAAGCTGCTGCTCGCGAAGCCCGACATCCTGTTGCTCGACGAGCCGACCAACCATTTGGATGCGGAGAGCGTCGCCTGGCTCGAACATCACTTACGCGACTATCCCGGCACGATCGTGATGGTGACCCATGATCGCTACTTCCTGGACAACATCACCGATTGGACGCTCGAACTCGATCGCGGGCAGGGCGTCCCCTACAAGGGCAACTACTCGTCCTGGCTCGAGCAGAAGCAGAAGCGGCTGGAGGTCGAGGGCAAGCAGGAAGAGGCCAAGCAGCGCACGCTCGCCCGTGAGCTCGACTGGATCCGGGCGAGCCCCAAGGCGCGGCAAGCCAAGTCCAAGGCCCGCATCAAGGCTTATGACGAACTGCTCGCGGAGGCCGGCGCAGACAAAACGACGAAGGCGCAGATTACCATTCCGCCGGGCCCGCGGCTGGGCGACGTCGTGATCGAGGCCGAGGGCCTGGAGAAGGCTTTCGGCGACCGGCTGCTCGTGGATGATCTGTCCTTCAAGCTGCCACCCGGCGGCATCGTGGGCGTGATCGGGCCGAATGGCGCGGGCAAGACTACCCTGTTCCGCATGATCGTGGGGCAGGAGACGCCGGACAACGGCGCCATCCGTGTCGGCGATACCGTCAAGCTCGGCTATGTGGATCAGTCCCGCGACGCGCTCGACGAGAAAAAGTCGGTCTATGAAGAAATCTCCGAAGGCGCCGAAGTGGTGACGCTTGGCAAGCGCGAAGTGCCGTCGCGCGCCTATGTGGGTTGGTTCAACTTCAAGGGCGGCGATCAGCAGAAGAAGGTCGGCCAGCTTTCGGGCGCGAGCGCAACCGCGTTCACCTCGCCAAGATGCTGAAGTCCGGCGCCAACCTGATCCTACTCGACGAACCGACCAACGACCTCGACGTCGAGACGCTATCGTCGCTGGAAGCCGCACTGGAAGACTTCGCAGGCTGCGCCGTCATCATCAGCCATGATCGCTTCTTCCTCGATCGCATCGCCACCCACATACTAGCCTTCGAGGGCGACAGCCATGTGGAATGGTTCGAAGGCAACTTCGAGGACTACGAGGAAGACAAGAAGCGCCGCCTCGGTGAGGACTCGATCGTGCCGAAGCGGATCAAGTACAAGAAGTTCGCCCGGACCTGAGTGTGCCCGGGCGTCTTTATGGCCTAGCTCGCGGGCTTGACGAATTTCAGCGTCATCCGGTCGCTCTCGCCGATCGCCATATATTTCTCGCGATCCTCGTCGCCGAGAGTTAGCGAAGGGGGCAGAGTCCACACGCCCTTGTCGTAGTCTTTCGTATCCTTCGGATTGGCGTTGATCTCGGATTTCTCAGCGAGTTCGAAGCCCGCCTTCTCGGCAATCGCGATCACGTAGTCTTCGGTTACGTACCCTTTGCCGCCTTTGGGGTCCTGCTCCACGTCGGGATCGCCACGATGCTGGACGACGCCGAGCACGCCGCCGGGCTTCAATGCATTGAACATGGCGGTGAAGGTCGCATCCTCAGCACCCCTTCTCATGAGACTATGGGTGTTGCGAAAGGTGAGGACGAGATCGGCCGGTTCCGAAAGCTCCATGTCCCCCTCGTTGGTGAGCGTTGTGCGTTTCACGTTGCCGTAAAGCTCGGGCGCGTCCTTCATTTTCTGGTCGAAAGCCTCGACCGCTCTCTGACCCGGCGCGTAGGAGGGGTCGCTCGGGCGTTGGGCGGCATAGAACGTGCCGCTGTCCTTGAGGTAGGGCGCGAGAATTTCCGTGTACCAGCCGCGGCCGGGATAGATCTCGACGACCGTCATGTCCGGCTTGATTCCAAAGAAAGTCAGCGTCTCGTATGGGTGGCGGTACGCATCGCGTGCCGTGTTGTCGGCGGATCTGTGATCACCAGCAATCACCTCCTTCAAGTGACTGTCTTCTGCCGGCGACTGTTCCGCGCTTGCGCCTGTAGACACAAGCGCCAAGCATCCGGCGATTAGGGACAGAAGGGTGGTTCTGGTGCGTCCTGAGATCATGATCTTCCCTTGGCTGGTGAGCCCTTGAATTGTGCGTGGGGATGCAGTCTGCGATCCCGCAGGGACCGTCGCACCGATTCAAGACCAGGAGAAGGCAGCGCGCCGTCGGCTGCGCAGTCATCGTCAGGCATACCCCCCGCGCGGGGGGTATGGCAGGATCAGGCCGCCTTCTTTTTGGCGGTCCTCTCCAGCGCCGTCCACGTCTTCTTGCCGACAATGCCATCGGCCTTAAGCCGGTGCGCCGACTGGAACTCCATCACGGCGAGTTCTGTGGCAGGCCCGAAGTCGCCGTCGATGGCGAGAGGATAGCCCAGCTCGTGCAGTTGTTCCTGGAGGTCGCCCACGGCCTCTCCCACCGAGCCCCGATGCAAGACGGGGCGCTTGTCGGGATTACCACCGGCGATGATGAAGCCCTCGATGCGTGCAACGGCGGCCTTGGCCTTGGCGGTATAATGGCGCCGGTCCTCAAGTCCCCTCAGGCCACCGTTGATCTTCCTGGTAACCGTGATGATGTCGTCGCGGTCGCAATCCGGGTTGATCTTACGGTCCTTCCAATATTCGCAAGCGATCCGCAGCGAAAGTCTAGGCTCGGCGGCTTGGTAGGGATCACTCTCGAGGTCAATCCCCAGAGCCTTCCCGAACTTGCGGTAGTTGAATTTGCCGGTGAGCTGAATTAGGCCCCGGCCCTTGTATTTGGGTCCGTCGCGCTTCTTGTCATTCCCGAGATCGAGCCGGCCCTCGTAGGCCTCGCCGCTGGCAAACTCCTCCGTCGTCCTGAATCCTGCCGCCTCATGGCAGGTCTGGCCGATGAAATGGGCAATCCGGAGTCGATTGTTGATGTCGTACTCGTCGAGCGTCGAGGCCAATACCGGGCTGATCTCGTCGATGATCTCCTTCTGACGCCTGGCCCTTGCGCCGCTGAATCGGGGGGCGACGTCGTACATAAGCTGTCCATCGATCGGAATCATGCTCGGTCTCCTTGGAAGCTTCCACTTGCCTGACGGCATGGATGCAATGCCCGGTATACGAACAATAACATAACTATACACGTATAGGTAGATATCAATCCGGGCGGCGGCTTTCGCTATTGCGCATCGCTCAGTGCTGACATAAACATATCTTTATGTCAGATGGTCTCCAGCATACCGCTCAATCGCCCGAGGCACCGTCGGCCGTGGCCGGGAAACGCACGGCTGCGCAAGGCCTGGACTCGGGGCAGGGGCTGTCCAGCGCGCAAGTGCTTGCGGCTCTGCGCGGTGCGGGCGAGGCCACGCGCTTGCGCATTCTAGCGCTGCTGGCGGCGACCGAGCATAACGTGAAGGACCTCACCCAGATTCTGGTGCAGAGCCAGCCCCGTATCAGCCGGCATTTGAAACTGATGGCCGAGGCCGGGATCATCACGCGTTTCCGCGAGGCTCGTGGGTTTTCTTCCGCATCGCCGATAGGGCCCAGGCGCGCTCGCACGCGCATCGTCGACAGCCTCGATCCGTCCGACCTGACGCTGGCACGCGACCGGGCGCGGGCGGAGGCGGTTCAGAAAGCGCGGGCCGAGGCCGCACAGGACTACTTCAAAGCCCATGCCGCCGAATGGGACTCGATCCGGGCTCTGCACGTGGCCGAGAGCCAGGTCGAAGAGGCGATGGAACAGGCGCTGGGCCCCGGGCCGTTCGAGCTCCTGGTCGATCTCGGGACCGGCACGGGCCGCATTCTCGAGCTGTTCGGTCCCCGCGCGGATAAGGCGTTGGGGTTCGACCTCAACCACGACATGCTGGCCTACGCACGGGCGAAGCTGGAACGCGAGGGGCTTGCCCAGGCCCAGGTGCGCCACGGCGACCTCTACAACATTCCGCTGCCCGACGGCGCGGCCGATGCGGTCGTCGTCCATCAGGTGCTGCACTTTCTCGACGATCCGGCGGCCGCCGTTGCGGAAGCCGCGCGTCTGCTCGCGCCTGGCGGCCGGCTGCTCGTGGTCGATTTCGCGCCGCACGAGCTCGAGTTCTTGCGGGAGCAATCGGCACATCGACGGTTGGGATTTGGCCGCGCGCAGCTCGGCCGCATGATGGAGACAACGGGGCTCAAGCTTTTGAGCTTCCAGGATATGAACCCGCTTGGTTCCGCGTCGCCGGACAAGGCGTCTCCGGAAGGCAAGTTGACGGTCTCTCTGTGGCTCGGCGAAAAGCCGGCCGCGACGGGCAAGACAAGAAGACGGAATGGCAAGGTGGAGGTCGCCGCATAATGTCCGGGACTAAAGACACGCAAGGACAGCAACCGCCGAAGCGCCGGTTTCTCGGTCGCGGTGACATTGAGGTTTCGTTCGAGTTCTTCCCGCCGAAGAACCCGGCGATGGAGGAGACGCTCTGGCGCGCGATCAGGCGGCTGGAGCCGCTGCGCCCGAAATACGTCTCTGTGACCTACGGGGCCGGGGGGTCGACGCGCGAACGCACGCATGCCACCGTGGCGCGCCTCTTGAGCGAAACGACACTCATTCCGGCGGCACATCTCACGTGCGTAAACGCGACCAAGCAAGAGATCGACGAGATCATTCGTGAGTATTGGGACCTTGGGGTTCGCAACCTTGTGGCCTTGCGCGGCGACCCGCCGGAGGGCGTCGGCGAACGCTATGTTCCGACCCCGGGCGGCTATGAAAACGCTGCGGGGCTGGTTGCCGGCATCAAGAACATTGCGCCCTTTGTGACGTCCGTGGCCTGCTACCCCGAGAAGCACCCGGAGTCGCCGTCGGTCGAAGCCGACATCGACATGCTGAAAGCCAAAGTCGATGCCGGTGCGGATGGAGCCATCACGCAGTTCTTCTTCGATAACGAAGTTTATTTCCGCTATCTCGACAGGGTGCGGGCCGCGGGCATCGACATTCCGATCATCCCAGGCCTCATCCCCATCAACAATTTCAAGCAAGCTGCCAGTTTCGCGAAACGATCGGGTGCGAGCGTCCCCGATTGGCTGGAGCGGCGCTTCGAAGGGTTGGAGGACGATGCCGAAACGCGCCATCTCGTGGCCGCCGCGGTTGCGGCGGAGCAGGTACTTGGTCTCGTCGACCAGGGCATCACCTCGTTCCACTTCTATACGCTGAACCGGGCCGATCTCGTCTATGCGATCTGCCATCTGCTTGGCTTGCGGCCGGCCAAGGCGTTCGCGCATAAGGCGGACGAGAGTTCGGAGCCGACAAAGATCGCAAAGGTGGCGTCATGACCCGCGAAGAACGTATCAAGCGTCTCTACGAAGCCGTCAAAGAACGCATCCTCATCTTGGATGGCGCCATGGGCACCATGATCCAGCGCCACAAGTTGGACGAGGACGGCTATCGGGGCGAGCGCTTCAAGGATTTCGACCGCGATCTGAAGGGCAACAACGACCTCCTGGTCCTCACCCAGCCCGATATCATCCGCGATATCCATAGTGCTTACTTGGAAGCGGGCGCGGATATCATCGGGACGAACACGTTCAATGCGCAAGCTATCAGCCAGTCCGACTACGGTCTGGAGGATCAGAGCTACGAAATGAACGTCGCGGCCGCGAAGCTCGCGCGCGAAGCGGCCGACGAGTGGGAGGCCAAGACGCCGGACCGGCCGCGTTACGTCGCCGGTGCCATGGGCCCGACCAACCGCACCGCGTCCATCTCACCCGACGTCAACAATCCCGGATTCCGCAATGTGAGCTTCGACGAGTTGGTGGAGGCCTACTCGACGCAGGTGCGCGGGCTGATCGAAGGCGGCGTTGATCTGATCCTGATTGAGACCGTGTTCGATACCTTGAACGCAAAGGCCGCGGGCTTCGCGGTCGAGGAGGTGTTCGACGAGATGGGTGTGCATTTGCCCATCATGATTTCGGGGACGATCACGGACCTGTCCGGGCGCAACCTGTCCGGCCAGACGCCGGAAGCGTTCTGGTATTCCATGCGCCATTTGCGGCCGTTCTCCATCGGCTTCAATTGCTCGTTCGGCGCCGAACAGTTGCGGCCGTCCGTGGACGAGATCTCGAACGTGACCGACACCTATGTCAGCATCTATCCCAATGCGGGGCTCCCCAACGAGATGGGCGCGTATGACGAGACCCCCGGACACATGGCGGGGCTACTGGAGGATTGGGCCAAGAACGGGCTGATCAATATCGTCGGCGGCTGCTGCGGCACGACGCCCGAGCACATCCGGGCGATTGCGGAAGCCGTGGCGCCGTACCCGCCCCGGAAAATTCCGGAGGTCGAGCACAAGCTGCGTCTCTCCGGTCTCGAGCCCTTTGTGCATGGGTGAGCAGATGACAGCCCTGAAGTTTGAGGATCAGGAGCTTCCTGATCTGGATGAGTATGCCTCGCTCGCCGAGAAATTTATTCCGGGCCGGCAGGCGATCTTCGCCATTGTCGAGGCCTCGCTGCTGGAACTCGTCCCCAAAGGTCCTGCGAATATCTTGGTGGCCGGTGCCGGCGGCGGCGAGGAAATCCTACGTCTCGGGAGCAACAATCCGGACTGGTCTTTTGTCGGATTCGACACGCATCCGCCCATGGTCGAGTTGGCGCGCCGCCGCTTGGTCGAAACCCCGGTCGGCGCACGCGCACGCGTGGAGGCAGTGACAATCGAGGAACTCGAGGACAGGGACTTCGACGCCGCCACTTGTGTCCTCACAGCACATTTTGTCCCGGACGATGGAGCCAAGCTCGCTTTCTTCAAGGCGATGCATCTGCGTTTGAAGCCGGGAGCGCCGCTCGCGATTGTCGATGGTGTCGGTGTTGCGGGAGATCCTGAGACCGAGTTACTGCGCCGCATTTGGATGCGCCATGCCGTCCTGAAGGGCGTGGCGGAAGAAACCGCCGCGCGCAATGCGGACAATTTCAAGAAGGTCGCGGTCGTCTCGGCGGAACGCGAGGAAGAACTGCTCAAGGGCGCCGGGTTCGAACGCCTGACGCCGATCTTCCGCGGCCTTGCCATCAAGGGCTGGCTAGCCTTCGCATGATGCAATCTCTTTCGTCCGTCACGGCTAACAAGAACTGGGAACCGACTGAATGACTTCCTCAGCAGCGCAAAGTTTTGTGATGGTTGGTGAGCGGACCAATGTCACGGGGTCCGCCCGCTTCCGCAAATTGATCGAGGCCAACGACTACGCAACCGCGCTCGAAGTCGCGCGCCAGCAGGTCGAGAATGGCGCGAACATGATCGACATCAACATGGACGAGGGCATGTTGAACTCTGAGGAGGCCATGCAGACCTTCCTCAATCTGATCGCGTCGGAGCCCGATATCTCGCGCGTTCCCATCATGCTGGATTCGTCCAAATGGTCCGTGATCGAGACGGGGCTCAAATGCGTGCAAGGCAAGGCGGTGGTGAACTCCATCAGCATGAAGGAAGGCGAGGCGCCGTTCCTGGAACACGCGCGCAAGGTTTTGCGCTACGGCGCGGCCGTGGTCGTGATGGCGTTCGACGAAACGGGTCAGGCGGAAACGGCGGAGCGCAAATTCAAGATTTGCAAGCGGGCCTACGATCTGTTGACGAAAGAGGTCGGTTTTCCGCCCGAGGACATCATCTTCGATCCCAACATCTTCGCCGTTGCGACCGGCATCGAGGAACACAATGATTACGGCCGCGCCTTCATCGAGGCCACGCGGCGGATCAAGGCTGAACTGCCGTACGTGCATATTTCGGGCGGCGTCTCGAATCTGTCGTTCGCGTTCCGCGGCAACGAGCGCGTGCGCGAGGCCATGCACACGGTGTTTCTTTACCACGCATCAGCGGCATGGGACATGGGCATCGTCAATGCGGGTCAGCTCGGCCAGTACGACGACATCGAGCCGGAACTGCGCGAGCTTGCCGAGGATGTGATCCTCAATCGCCGCGACGACGCCACGGATCGTCTGCTGGAGGCTGCCGAGCGCTACAAGGGTGGCGCGTCGCAGAAGAAAGAAGCGGATCTGTCCTGGCGCGAGAAGCCGGTCGAGGAGCGGCTGACTTACGCGCTCGTGCACGGGATCGGCACCTATGTCGAGGAAGACACAGAAGAAGCGCGGCAGCGCGCCGAGCGCCCCCTGCACGTGATCGAGGCCCCGCTGATGGACGGCATGAACGTGGTGGGTGATCTGTTCGGCGCAGGGAAAATGTTCCTGCCGCAGGTCGTGAAGTCCGCGCGCGTGATGAAGCAGGCTGTCGCCTATCTCATGCCCTTCATGGAGAAGGAAAAGGAGGAACTCGGCATCGTCGACCGGCCCGCGGCCGGCAAGGTCCTCCTCGCGACCGTGAAGGGCGATGTCCACGACATCGGCAAGAACATCGTGGGCGTCGTACTCCAGTGCAACAATTACGAGGTCATCGACCTGGGCGTCATGGTGCACTCCCAGGTCATCCTCGATACCGCGAAGGAAAAGAACGTCGACATTATTGGCCTGTCGGGCTTGATCACGCCGTCTCTCGACGAGATGTGTCATGTCGCGTCCGAGATGGAGCGGGAGGGTTTCGATATTCCACTGCTCATCGGCGGCGCGACAACGAGCAAGGTCCATACCGCCGTCAAAATCAGCCCCAACTACCAACGCAACCAGGCGATCTACGTTACGGACGCAAGCCGCGCGGTGGGCGTTGTCTCCGGCTTGATCTCGAAGGAGCACCGGGATGCCCACATCGCAAAGGTTCGCGCGGAATACGTTCAGATGGCCGAGAAGTACGCTCGCGGCCAGGCGGAGAAGTCACGGGCGAGCATCGCGCAGGCGCGCGCCAATGCGCTCAAGCTCGACTGGAAAGACTATACGCCGCCAAAGCCATCGTTCGTGGGAACCCGGACTTTCGAGGCCTACGACCTCGCGGAGCTTGCGCGTTACATCGACTGGACGCCGTTCTTCCATGCCTGGGAACTGAAGGGGACGTATCCGCGCATTCTCGACGACGACAAATATGGCGAGGCCGCGCGGCCGCTCTTCGAAGACGCGCAAGCCATGCTGAAGCAGCTGATCGAGGAGAAATGGCTGACGGCAAATGCCGTGGTGGGCTTCTGGCCTGCAAACAGCGTCGGCGACGATATCGAACTCTATACGGACGAGAGCCGGGAGAAGCCGTTCGCGACCTTCCATACGCTACGCCAGCAAATGGCGCGCGATACGGGCAAGCCGAACCTGGCCTTGGCCGATTTTGTCGCGCCGAAGGAGACGGGACTCCCCGACTATTTGGGCGGCTTCGCCGTGACGACCGGCATCGGCGAGGACGAGGTCGCGCGCCGCTTCGAACTCGCCAATGACGACTATTCGAAGATCCTGGTGAAGGCGCTTGCAGACCGTCTGGCCGAGGCTTTCGCAGAAGCTATGCATGAAAAGGTGCGTCGTGAACTCTGGGGCTACGCGCCGGACGAGAAGCTGTCGAACGACGCGCTGATCGCAGAGGACTATGCGGGCATTCGCCCAGCGCCCGGCTATCCGGCCCAGCCTGACCACACGGAGAAGCGTACGCTCTTCCGCACGCTGGATGCTGAGAAGGAGATCGGCATCAAGCTCACGGAGTCCTGCGCCATGTGGCCGGGAGCAGCCGTGTCCGGCATGTACTTCTCGCACCCGGACGCCCGGTATTTCGGCGTCGGTAAGATCGGCCGCGACCAGGTCGCCGATTACGCGGCGCGCAAGGGCTGGTCGCTGGACGAGGCCGAGAAGTGGCTCGGGCCGATCCTCAACTACGATCCGAAGCGGGTCACCGACGCGGCGGCGTAAAAGCCAACACAACAGAGGAGGCGCCAAGACGGGATCGTCCGTCTACGGCGTTTGTTCTCTGTTGGCTTGATGTTGGCGGCCCTTTGGGCCAATAACTCCCCTTAGATCATTCCCAGAATGACGAGGGCGAGAAAGCTGAACGATAATACGACCGAAGCCACGGTCAGTTTGGCTGTGAATTCCATCGGAAGTTCTCCTTTCCGATTGGAGGGGTGCCCGTTCTGCAAGGTCGTCATTTTACAAACTCCCCGAATTACGTGCCAAGCTGTTTTCTTGTTGCGCCGCACAAATGAATGAACGCCGCAAGCGTTGCCATTCAACGCGTCAAGTGCAATTCGGTTCGCGCGTGATGCATTTTTTTTGATTTTCGGCGCTGGATTGAGCGCCGTGCAGAGGGCTGGCCGGTGCGACATCGTTGCGCGCGGGCCGGTGCATAGCGTGTGGACAATTAGCCCGGCGAATCGGGCTCGAGGCCTTGCTCGCGCCCAAAAACGGCGGTGTTAGGCGAGCGCCTTTCTGAACAGCACTTCGGCAAAACCGTCCGTGACGAGATCGGGCAGCGTCCCGACTTCGACGAATCCGCGGCGTTCGTAGAAGCGCCGTGCGAGGCCGTTGAACTCAGAGGCGCAGACCCAGACATTGCGTGCCCCGGCCCGCTTGGCTTCGGCCTCGACGAACGTCAGAGCCTTGGTCCCGAGCCCGTGTCCTTGATGACCGGGAAGGACGGCAAGGAGCTCGACATAAGGACCTTTGAGCCAGGGAAAGCGCGTGCAGACGACGCCTGCCGTCGCGCCGTCGACGGTGATGGCGTATTGCCGCGTGCCTTCGTCCCCGCCAGCCAGAAAGCGGGAAAGGCCGTCTTCCGGAATTGCCAGGGTCGACCACGGCGCCATTGTCGCGAGAACCGCAGCTAACGTCCGCCGCGCGTCGTCCGTGATGGGGCACAACCACGCGGACCCGAGATCGGCCGTTGGCGGGAAGGCGGAGGCCGTCACTTGCTTTGCGCCCGGCGGCGCTTCTTGACTTGCGCGTAGCGGTGCTGGTCGCCCGGATGTTCGGTGTAGCAGCTCTGCGCGATCACCGGGTCGCCGGCCGCGAGTAACTCGCTCACGGTCACGAAGCGATAGCCGTCCTCTTTCAGCTTGGGGATGGCGATCTTGAGGGCCTCGGCCGTATTGCGGCCATGCCCGTTCGCGTGACCGATCACGATGGCGCCGGAATGGGCCTGGTCGACGATGGCCTTGGCGATGCGCTTGGCGGAGAGGCCGGGATCCGGATCGCCGGTCACGATGTCCCATTGTATGGCGAGCTGTCCCGCATCGGCGACGGCGGACAAAGACTTGGCGTTGCACCAGCCGTACGGGAACCGCATCAGGGTCAGGTCCTCTTGCGGCGTGGCATGCTCCGCGAGGTTCGCGGCGCAGCTCTTCGCCATGAGCTGATCGCGGGCGCGGAGGAAGGCAGCTCCGTTAGGTGAATTTCATCGTCGATTGTGGCCGCGCTCGCTTTCGTGAAATCGCGGTGGGCGAGACCATGGCCGCCGATCTCGAAGCGGCTGTCGGCGATGAGCTGGCCGGCCCGCTCGGGGTGGGACTCGAACCATTTGCCGCTCACGAACAGCGTGGCTTTGACATCCTCCGCGCGCAGATAGTCGATGACATGCCCGTCATAACCCGTCCGATGCCCATTGCTTTCGCAAAGGTCGAAGGTGAGGGCGATGATCTTGTCGTCGGTGGGGACCTTCACGCTGCGGATCGAACCGCGCAACGGTTTGGCCACCGGCGACCGCTCGGGCCGTGCCACCTTGCGCAAGGCCTCGAGGTCCACGCGCGTCGGTCGAAGGTGGAAGCGCGCTCCTTGTCGGTGCCTGTAAGCGCGTCGCTGCTCCAGCAGTGAGAGAGGAGGCTGTCTTCCGGGTCCGCCGCTGTGGGGACACGATCGTCCGCCACGGCAAGCGACAGTCCGGCTATCAGGATGCCAAGGCCGCCGAATGCCCGCCTGCACAGAACCATTGCCGCCCATCCCCAAAGAACCCGATCGACGGCTTCTTGAGCCGGTTTGCCGGCACGCGTCAATGAAAAGATCGGCGATGAAAAGCGAGGGAGCCTTGGCGCCCTAGCGGACTGCGCCCATAGACAATGGCGCCTGCGAAATCATCGGGCAGTCCAGCGTCTTCTCGAGGGCGTCGGCGAGCTCTTCCTCGTTGTTGGCCTTGATGTAGAGCCCGTTGTTCTCATTCGCGAGACACATCAGATCCATGACGCTGTTCTGGCCCGTCCAGGAATAGCCCGAGTAGCGAAAGCCGATCACATGGATGGTGAGCCGCGCCGCGTTGTCGTGAAGCCGCTTGGCGAGCTCGCACGGGGCCCGGCCGCAGGTCTCCTCGCCGTCCGTCACGACGACGATCACGCCGGGATTGTTGCGATAGTCCAGTGCCTCGGCCGCCTGCTCGACCCCGGACGTGAGGGGCGTTTTACCCGCCGGGATGATCCGGTTGACGGCCCGCATGATTTTCTTGGCCGCGTTAGCGGTCGGTTTCAGGGCGAGCGACACGTTGCACTGATTGTAGGGTCCGGGACCGTATGTCACGAGACCGACGCGGCGGTAGCGTGTCGCGCTTGGAAGGACCTGCGCCAGCGCCCAGCGCACTTCATCGATGCGGGGCTTGGAATTGGGAATGCCGAGTTCCTGGTTTCCCGACATGGAGCCCGAAGCGTCGAAGACGATCATGGCGTCGTCCGTGCAGGGCGCCTTCGACGGATCAGCCGTCTCGGCATCCTCCGCCTGCGCAATGGCGGACGTGCCGACCAAGGCGGTGGCTGCAATGCCAGCGACCAACCATTTGCGCCAACGCATTGCAATTCCGCTGCCACGATCTTGCATTTTGTCTGGGCTCCCTAGGCAATTTTGCGCAGCATAACCTAACTCCATTTTGTGCGGAATGGCAGAAAATGAGGGAATTTGAGGGGGCAACCGCCACGCCTGACGCTACGGGCTGAAGATCAGGATCACGTAGACCAAGAATAGCAGCAGGTGCACCACGCCATTGATCACGTTGGTCCGGCCGCCGCCGAAGGTCATGCCGCTCACGAACAGGGTCAGGACCAGCAGGACCGTTTCCAGCTGCGTCAGCCCGAGTTCCGCGTCGCGCCCGGTGATCATGCCGATGGCCAGAACCGCCGGCACTGTCAGCCCGATCGTCGAGAGTGCCGATCCGAGGCAGATATTGATCGATCGCTGCAGCCGGTTCGCCAGGGCGGCGGAGAAGGCGCTCAGGCCCTCCGGCGTTAAGACCAGCACTGCGATCAGCACGCCGCCGAGTTGGTCCGGCAGCCCCAAGTCCTCGATGCCGTAGTTGACGATTTCACCGAGATACTCGGCGAGGATCACCACCGGCAGAAGACAGAGGATCAGCATGATCGTGTGGAAGGCCAGGGAATGGGATGTCTTCCCTTCCTCGCCGGTATCCGAACCGACCTTGCTCGCCGAGGCTGCTGTCCCGTTCTGCTCCGGCTCGTCGAAAAACGAGCGGTGACGCATGGTCTGAATGACCACGAAGGCCGCGTAGAAGAGAAGGGTGATCGCCCCGAACAGGATCGCCTTTCCGGGAGCATTCACCGGATCCGGCGCCGTCTCCGTATAATTGGGAACGACCAGAGCGAACACGGACAGTGCTGTGAGCACCACGAGGAAGGCGCGCGCACCGGCGAGGTTGTAGTCCTGCTCCCAATAGCGTAGCGCCCCCATGATCAGGGCAAGGCCCACCATGCCGTTGAGCACGATCATCAGCGTGGCGAACATGGCGTCGCGCGCCAGCGTCGGGTTGTTCTCGCCTTGCAGCATGATCGAGGCGAGCATCGCGACCTCGATGATGATCACCGAGAACGTCAGGATCAGCGTGCCGTAGGGTTCGCCGAGTTCCTCGGCCACGGCCTCGCCCTGCTGCATCACGGCATAGGCGCACCACATCATGACCGGAAACAGCCAAACGAAGAGCAGGGTGGACTTCAGGTGGTTTTCGAGGTTCGACAGGAGGTCGGCGCCAAACAGGACGAAGATTACGGCCGTAAGGCCGCCGACCACTGTCGGCGCGATTGCGTGCAACAGGATGTGCTTGTTCATGACTGCTCTATGAGACGGGGCCTGCGGGAAGGTCCGCCCCTTGGAATGGCTTGCGGGAACGACTTTGGACTGATTCTGGTACCGGTATAACAGGGGGGAGGTGACGGTGAAGCTAGCCGAGTGACCGGCTTTTATGTAATAGCCGTTTACATGACCGATCCCAGCCGCCGTTGGCAGCGGCGCTCCTATCACCACGGCAACCTCAAAGAGGTGTTGGTGGAAGCCGCGCGCAAACTCATCGAAGAGCACGGCGCCTTCGGCTTCAGCCTTACCGAAGCGGCGCGGCTGGCCGGCGTCAGCCCGGCGGCGCCTTATCGGCATTTCCGTGACAGGGACGCCTTGCTTGCGGAAGTCGCCCGCAGCGGGTTCGAGCGTTTCGCGGCGCGTTTGGACGCAGCCTGGAATAACGGTATCCCGACGCCGCTATCGGCATTCGAGGCTTTGGGCCGCGCGTATCTCACCTTCGCCCGCGATGAGCCGGCCAGCTATGCGGTCATGTTCGAGACAGGCGCGTCGGCGGACGAGGGCGGTGATGCGATCCAAGCGGCCTCCTCGTCGCCGGCTGCCGAAAAGGCCTTCAACGTGCTTCTCGAGGCGGCCGCCGCGCTATGCCGGCAGTTGCCGGAGAGCGAACGCCCGCCGCTGAAACTCGTCGCTATGCACATCTGGACGATGTCCCATGGTGTCGCCTCGCTCTTCATTCAGGAGGGCAGTGCGGCCAAGAAGGTCCCGCTCTCGGCTGAAGAGGTACTGGAGAGCGGCCTGCTCATCTATTTGAAGGGGCTTGGTGTGCTGCCCGAGTCGCCGGACGAGGGCGCGTCCGCGGAGTAGCGCTAGCGGCTGGCGGTTCTGGAGACCTGGCCCGCTTGCGTGGCGCTCGCCTCGAGCCATCTTAGGACCTGATTCCAGTCCGCCCGCGACCCGTTGTAGATGTTGCGGTCGCACTTGCCCGGCACGCCCGGCACGCTTCCCGTTGCGGTGAACTGCCAGAAGGCCCATTTGCGGCCGGGATATCTCTTGTGTGGTTCCGCAGCGACCGACCGGAGCCAGAATGATAGTCCTCGAATTGGCCCTGGAGGATGTCCCTGTGAAATCTCGGGTCGGTGTAGATGATCGGCCGCTTGCCGGTATGGCGCTCCATGGCCTCGAGAATGATCTTGATCTTCTTGAGCGCGAGTTCCCGTGAGACCTTCTTGGGGCAGGTCTTCGAATCCGGGTGCCACTCGAGATCCAAAACCGGCGGCAGCGCATCGGGATCGGCCGGAACGTTCCGGACGAACCAGTCGGCCTGCTCCGAGGCATAGCGGCACCAATAGATGAAGTGATAGCGCCGCGCGCGACGCCTGCGCGCTTGGCCGCATACCAGTTCTGACGAAACTTCGGATCGAGGTGGTCGCCGCCCTCGGTCGCTTTGATATAGGCGAACTCGATGCCCGCCTGGCGGACCCGGTTCCAGTCGATGTCGCCCTGCCAGTAGGAGACGTCGATTCCTTGGACCGGCATGGAATGGGCGCGCTTCACGCCCGCATGCGGCTTGTGGTCCTTCAGCGACCGGGCAACGGCCGTGCCGCTCCCGAACGCGCCGGCAGCAACGGCTACCGCGACGGCAAAACTGATGACTTGGCGATACGCAGAACTCATAGTGACACCCCCAGAAAACGCCCGATAACCGTACATTTTTCGGCGAATTGACGGGGAACTCTCGCGACTTGCGGTTAATTTTCTCTTGGCCGGTGGCGCACCTTGAGTCGCACCGGTGGCCTCCGAAAACCGCAAAAGGTAGACGAGAATCAGGCGCGGGGGCGTTGAACGGCTTGTCAGCAGGGCCCATATATGTGAATGTGAATAACATTCACTTACCCCCTGAAAGGACCCCGATGCAGCTAGCTGCGACCCTCGACGAGTACGGAAAGCCCGCTTGGTTCGCCGCGACGATCCTCGGCTTTATCGTCTGGTGGCCAATCGGCCTTGGTGTTTTGGCTTATCTAATCTGGAGTGGACGAATGGGATGCGGAAATAAGAAGGCTTGGCGCTCGTACTTCAAGGAAGAGGCGCAGCGGTTCCAAAGTGGTTTCGGCTCGACCGGCAACCGTGCCTTCGACGCCTACCGTGAGGAAACCCTGAAGCGGCTCGAAGAAGAAGCCGATGAGTTTCAGGCTTTTCTGAAACGGCTTCGCGATGCCAAGGACAAGGCGGAGTTCGACCAGTTCATGGCCGAGCGGAAGCAGGTTCAACCAGTCCAGACAAGCTAGGCGCGTTCGTCCCCTGCGAACGGGCGCTGGAAGGCGCGGGGCTTTTCCCCCGCGCCTTTAATTTTGTGTGCAGTCCGGTCTTTTCATCGCCAAGGTGCCTTGTAGGATGCGGCCCAACGCGCTCGCGCAAGGGGCGCGGCACTGAAACCCGTAAGCGTTCGAGGTAGGAAGCGATGACTAATTTCATGAGTCGCCACGCGGCTTCTCTTGTTGCCGGCGTAGGCTTGTTCGCATGCGTCACGCAGGTCCAGGCCAGCGAGATCGAGGATCTCGTCAAGAGCCCCCAGAAATATCTCGGGCAGCAAGTCGAGATGAAGGCGCACTGCACCAAGGGCGGCCGGTCGGGCGACGTGTTGGGCTATGAGTGCACGACAAAGGACGGCGTCTATCTCGACACGGACGACATCACCCCGGACGAGGCGAAGGAAAAGTTTGCCGATGACTGCGCGGGTGGAAAATGCGAAGCGACGGTCACCTTCGAACCGCACTCCTACTCGGTGTCCGGCGTGATCGAGCCGGACAAAGAAGTCGTTATCTTCAACGCCAAGACCGCGAAGGTCAGCTTCTAGGCGAACGCATTTTCGGCGTGCCTAGGCCTCTTCATTTTCATCGTTTTCGTTCTCGAGGATGCTCTTCGATCCGAAGTAGCGAAGGGCGAACGGCAGGACGAGCGGGTTGAAGCCGGCCTGGATGACGAGGCGCCGCAGCCAAGGCTTCGACTGCGCCGTGGGCATGAAGATCTTGGCGAAGGCCGCGGCGTCCTCCTGCCGTCTAGCGATCTCGGGCTTCATCATCGCCTCGTAGGAGGTGAAGGCGGCAACATGGTTGCCGTCATAACGCTGCAGCTCCTGCGCAAGCAGATACGCGCCTGCCATCGCCATGTGCGAGCCCTGTCCGGCCAGCAGCGTCAGGCATCCGCATGCATCGCCGAGCAACGTGACCCGGCCGCGCGACCAGCGCGGTATCGCGATCTGTGTCAGCGTGTCGAAATAGAGCGGCGCGGTCCCCTTGTACGCGTCGAGCAGCGCCTCACCGATCCAGCCAGAGCCTTTGAAGGAGCGCCGAACGAACGAAAGCTGCTGGTTAGGCGGGACGTCCACCTCGTCGAGCCGGAACACGAAGGTCGCGTCGAGCGAGCGGTCGCCGAGCGGATAATAGAAGGCGACGCGGTTCGGCTCTTCGTGGATTTGTGCCGTCCGGCGCACCGGCAGATCGTGGTCCTCGATATGGAACGCCGCGACATAGGCCCCGAGAAAACGCGCGAACTGGCTCTCCTCGCCGAACATCAGGCGGCGAACGCCCGAGTGTACGCCGTCGGCCCCGAACACGAGCGCGAATTCGTCGGAGCTGCCGTCGTCGAACTTGACGTCGACATGCTCTTCACGCTCTCTCAGGTCCGCGATCTCTTTGCCGAACCGGACTTGAACACCGAGGGCCTCGGCGCGGTCGAAAAGAATGCGCACGAGATCGGGGCGTCGCAGATAGACGTACTTCCCGTCCAACGCGCGCTTGATGCGCTTGATCGGCACCGATGTGTACGGCTTCCCCTCCGCATTCACGAACTGAAGCTTGTCGATGGGATAGCGCAGTGCACGGAGCTTGTCGGTGAGACCCATCCGCTCAGCCACATCCCAGCCGGAGCCGAAGAAGTCCATCATGTAGCCTTGGTCGGGCAGTTCGGGACTCTGCTCCACCACGACGGGGTCCTCGCCGTACTCTTTGAGGCAAATGGCAAGCGTGAGCCCAGCGATCCCTGCGCCGGAAATTAAGACCCTGCCGTTGATCGCCATGCACTCTTGCCCTTCACGCGCGAACGTTCTTGCCAATTGCCCCAGGCATCGGCGCGCCCACACCTCGCGCCAACGCTTATCATCTAGGCGGACTTATCCCCGGACGGCTTACCATACCCGCCGCCGGTCGGTGTTCTGATTATCACGGCTTCGCCGGCAGCGATTGAGGTTTGATCGGACCCTTTGAGCCGCTCCAGAGTTCCCGTGTGCCGGCGCACCGAGTTCTCCCCGGTGCGGCCTGGTGCGCCACCCTTTGTGCCAAATGGCTGCTGCTTGCGAAAGCCCGACAGGATCGCGCAGTCCATCTCCTCCAAAAATCTCAGCGTCCGGACCGTCCCGTCGCCCGCGCGCCAACGCCCCGCGCCGCCCGAGCCGCGTTCGATCTCGAAGCGCTCCAGCAACACCGGGTAGCGTAGTTCGAGGACCTCCGGGTCTGTCAGACGGGAATTTGTCATATGCGTCTGGACCGCCGAGGCGCCGTCGAAGCCGGGTCCTGCCGGCGCGCCGGAGCAGATGGTCTCGTAATACTGCACCCGCGCGTTGCCGAAGGTCAGATTGTTCATCGTGCCTTGCGCCGACCCAAGGACACCCAGCGCACCGTAAAGGCAGTTCACGACAGTTTGGCTCGTCTCCACATTCCCGCCCGCGACCGGTGCCGGATAGCGCGGTTTCAGGAGCGACCCTTCAGGCACGACGATGTCGATATGCCGGAGGCAGCCCGCATTCAGCGGAATGTCCTCATCCACCAGGGTGCGGAACACGTAAAGCACACAGGCCCGCGTTGATGGCTCGGGCGCGTTGAAGGTCGTCTCCGTCTGTCCGCTCGTGCCGGTGAAATCGACGAGTGCCTTGTTGGTCTCGCGGTCGACCGTGATGGCCACCGCGATTCGGCTCCCCTGATCCGTCTCGAGCGAGAAACGCGAATCCTTCAGCGTGCCGATGACCTGGCGCACCGCCTCGGCCGCGTTGTCCTGGACGTGACCCATATAAGCCGCGACCGTCGCGAGCCCGTACTGGCGGACCATCTTGCGCAGCTCGATGACGCCTTTCTCGTTGGCAGCGACCTGCGCTTTCAGGTCCGCGATATTCTGCTCGACGTTCCGGGCCGGGTAGGGCGCGTCGGTGAAGAGGCGCCGCACGGCGTCTTCCTGAAAGCGTCCCCCGCCCACAAGCCGGAAGGGATCGATATAAATGCCTTCCTCTTCGATCGTTGCGGCTTGCGGGCTCATGGATCCCGGCGCGATGCCCCCGACATCGGCGTGGTGGCCGCGCGCGGCGACGAAGAAGAGTATCTCCACGCCCGCCTCGTCGAACACGGGCGTCACGACGGTGATGTCGGGCAGATGCGTGCCGCCGTTGTAGGGCGCGTTCAGCATCCACACGTCCCCGGGGCGAAGTTCGCGGCCCACCTCCCGCACGATGGTTTCCACGCTCTTGTCCATGGAGCCGAGATGCACGGGGATGTGCGGCGCGTTCGCGATCAGCGCGCCGCTCGCATCGAATATGGCGCAGGAGAAGTCGAGCCGTTCCTTGATGTTGACCGAGCGCGCCGTGTTCTGCAGCGCATAGCCCATCTGTTCGGCGATCGAGACGAAGAGGCTGTTGAATACTTCCAGCATGACCGGATCGGCTTCGGCGCCGACGGCCTCTTTGGTCTGCTTCTCGCGCGTGCGCGTCAGCAGGAGGTGGTTCTTCACCGTAACGGCCGCGCGCCACGCGGGTTCGACCACGACGGTCTGGTGGTCCTCGATCAGAAGGGCGGGACCCTCGATAGCGGCGCCCGGCGTCAGATCGGTGCGGGTGTAGACGGGAACGTCGTGCCAGTTCCCATGGGTGAACATGTCGGCCCGCGTGTGTGGGGCAGGCTCGGAGCGCTCGCCGGGAAGTGAGATGTCGGTCTCGGTGATGGGGACGCCGCCGCCAATGGCTTCCACTTCGACGGCTTCGATCTCGATTTCCTTTTCGGGGCTGATGAAGCCGAAGCGCTTCTGATGGGCCGCCTCGAACGCCGACCGCATCGCTGCCAGCGAAGCGACGGGAATGGGCAATGAACTGTCCGTGCCCGCGTACCGCAGATGCGCCTGCGCCTCGACCGTGGCCTTGTCGGCATCGATGCCCTGAAGGGAAAGTTCGTGCCGGGCGTCGCGCTCCATGGGAGCTTGGGTCTCGGCGAGTTCGTCAAGTCCCTCGGCGTCGAGCGGTGCGAGCACCGCCTGCGTGCGCGTCGCGCGGACGCTCGCGAGCCCCATGCCATAGGCGGACAACACGCCCGAGAACGGATGCAGCAGCACGTTTTCGATACCGAGCGCGTCGGCAACGAGGCAGGCGTGCTGCCCGCCCGCGCCGCCGAAACAGTTCAGCACGTAGCCGGCGACGTCGTAGCCCCGCTGCACGGAAATCGTCTTGATGGCGTTGGCCATGTTGGCGACAGCGATCTTGATGAAGCCTTCGGCGATCTCTTCCGGTTGGCGCCCGTCGCCGAGCTGCCGGGCAAGTCCATGAAACGCCTTCACCACCGCGCGGCGGTCGAGAGGCTGGTCTTGCTCGGGACCGAAGATGCGCGGGAACAGGTCAGGCTGGAGCTTGCCCGTCATCACATTGGCGTCCGTGACGGTCAGGGGACCGCCACGGCGGTAGGCGCACGGTCCAGGGTCGGCGCCGGCCGAGTCCGGCCCCACCCGGAACCGGGACTCGTCGCAATGAAGGATCGATCCGCCGCCCGCTGCGACCGTATGGATGAGCATCATCGGTGCGCGGACGCGCGCGCCCGCCACGACGCTTTCGAAGGTGCGCTCCAACTGGCCGTCGTAGTGGCACACATCGGTCGAGGTGCCGCCCATGTCGAAGCCGATGACTCTGCCGAAGCCGGCCGCTTCCGCCGTCTCCACGGCGCCGACGACGCCACCGGCGGGGCCCGACAGGATCGCGTCCTTGCCGCGGAACAAATGCGCGGATGTGAGCCCACCCGAGGACTGCATGAACAGCAGCGCGGCGCGTGCCCCGTTGGCGTCTTCGCTGCCGTGGGCGGACAGCGCACCCGCCACGCGGTCCACATAGCGGCTGAGCAGGGGCGACAGATACGCATCCACCACGGTGGTGTCGCCCCGGCCGACGAACTTCACCAAGGGACTGACTTCGTGGCTCACGGAGACCTGCGCGAAGCCCATCTCGCGGGCGAGCTTTGCCGCCGCGTGCTCGTGACCGGGATGGGCGTAGGCATGCATGAAGACGATGGCGACGGACTCGATGCCGTCCTTGCGGGCATCTCCGAGAACCGCACGCGTGGCATCGAGGTCGAGGGCAACCTCGACCGCGCCGTCGGTGCGCACGCGCTCGGGCACCTCGACGACGCGCTCATAGAGCATCGACGGTTTCTCGATATGTCGCGCGAAGATTTTCGGCCGCGCCTGGTAACCGATCTCCAATGCGTCGCGAAAGCCCTCGCTCACGATCAGGAGAACGCGGTCGCCCTTGCGCTCGAGCAGCGCATTGGTGGCGACGGTCGTGCCCATGCGCACGGTTTCGATGAGGTGAGGGGGTAGGCGTGTGTCGCGCGGCACTCCGATCAGATCGGCGATCCCGGCAATGGCGGCGTCCTCATACGACTCCGGATTCTCCGAGAGCAGTTTCGCGGTAAGCAGCGTGCCGTCGGGCGCGCCCGACAATGTCGGTGAACGTGCCGCCCCGGTCGATAAAGAACTGCCACTTGCCGGTCATGCCGCGGTGTATCCGCCTGTCACGCGATCCGCTTCAAGCCTGCCGCGTATTGCTTCCAGCGCCGGACATAGACGTCGGCGCCCCGGGCGATCATGGCGCGCATCTTGTCGTCCACCTCGCGCACGGTCTTGGCGGGCGATCCTATGATCATGGAGTTGTCGGGGAACTCCTTGCCCTCGGTAACCACGGCGCCAGCCCCGACAAGACAGTTGGAGCCGATCTTGGCACCGTTGAGCACGATCGCGCCCATACCGATCAGCGTATTGTCGCCGATCGTGCAGCCATGAAGGATAACGTTATGCCCGATGACGCAGTCCTGGCCGATGGTCAGCGGGAGGCCTGGATCGGTGTGGAGCGTGGAGTTGTCCTGAACCTGCGAGCGCGTCCCGATCTCGATCCACTCGTTGTCGCCGCGCAGCACCGAGCCATACCAGACGCTGGCGTCCGACTTCAGCCGCACCTTGCCCGTCAGCACGGCTGTTTCGGCGACCCAATAAAGCCCGTCTTCCGGAAATTCGGGTGCCTGCCCGTCAAGCTCGTAGACCGCCATCGTTACTCCTTTCGCCGTTTCGCTGCCGTGGATACAATTCTGAGGCATCCTTGTCATGCAAGTTCGGGACGGACTTCAGGCCGCCCGGCGTGCTTGAACCTCTTGTAACAAGGGGATCGCCCCGGTAAGGAAAAGCGCCCCTAGAAGATTCTCAAGGGTTTGAGCGAGCTGATGAGCACCGAAGACACCAAAAAGGGCGGAAATCCGCTGACGATCTTTATCGTTTCGCTTTGCGCCGCCATCGTGATGGCAGGCGGCTTCGCGATTGTGATCGAGGCCTTTATCCTTGCCGCAGCCAATCTCTTCGAACTGGGATCGACTTTTGTCTGGGTCGCGAGCGGCGCCAACGCCCTTCTGGCGCTGTGGTTCGCCGTCTGGACCTTCGTCCGGTCGTGGCATGTGGAGCGGCGCCTTGGGGCCGGCCTCGAGGTCGATGAGCCGAAAATGTCGATACTGGCCAATCTGCGAGGATAGCAGCAGGCAACGCACCCGGTAGCGAGGCGCTACGGGGACGAATATCCCATGCGGTGCAGCTGAAAAGCCCGTATGGTTTAATAGGATCAAGAGTTTCAAGGGGGTCCACTATGTCGGTTTGGGGAAAGCTCGCAGGTGCAGCCGCAGGTCTCGCGGTCGGAGGGCCGATCGGTGCGCTGGTCGGCGGTGTCGCCGGACACTATGTGATCGACCGGGACGGTGAACAGAAGGGCGCCGGCGACGGTGAGGACCAGGTGGCCTTCACAGTCGGTGTCATCGCCCTCGGCGCCAAAATGGCCAAGGCGGACGGCGTCGTCACCATGGACGAGGTGAATGCCTTCAAAGAGGTCTTCAAGGTCCCCGACGGTGAAATGAAGAACGTGGCGCGGGTGTTCAACCTCGCCAAGCAAGAGGTCTCCGGCTACGAGGCCTATGCCGACCAGCTCGCAGGGATGTTCAAGGGCAACCGCAAACTGCTTGAAGATGTCCTGGACGGTCTGTTCCACATCGCCAAGGCCGACGATGAGTTCGATCCCAGCGAAGAACAGTTCCTGCATCAGGTTGCCAAGCGTTTCGGGTTCACCGACACCGAATTCAGCTACATCAAGGCGCGGCACGTGGTGGCGTCGAAGCGCAATCCCTACGAGGTGCTCGAGGTCCAGCCGACCATCTCCAACGATGAGCTCAAGGCCCAGTACCGCAAGCTGATCGCGGACAACCACCCGGACAAGCTGATTGCCCGCGGCGTACCGGAAGAGTTCATCGCCATCGCCACGGACAAGGTCGCCGCTATCAACGAGGCCTATCAGCAGATTGCGAAAGAGCGCGGTCTCTAGGCCTGCGTATTCCGCTGCTGCCACGCGTGCGGGAATCCTGGGGCCGGCTCAGCGCCAGTGCAGGGACCGACTTGCATCGTGGACTATCTTGCATGAGGACCCGGTGGGATGACGTCTTCGCCCGACAGTAAGCTCGCCGCGCACTGGGTTCCGTCGCCCAATTTCGAGCCGCGTCGCGAGGGACGGCGGCCCGACATGCTGATCCTCCATTACACGGGCATGGAAACCCACGATGCCGCGCGCGATTGGCTCGCATCGGAGGAGTCCAAGGTGTCCGCGCACTATGTCGTCGACGAAGATGGGACGATCACCCAGATGGTGCCGGAGTCCGAACGGGCCTGGCACGCGGGACAAAGCCACTGGGCCGGCGAGACGGATCTGAACTCCGCATCGATCGGCATCGAGATTCACAATCCCGGTCATGATTTCGACTATCCGCCGTTTCCGGACGTGCAGATGCAGGCGGTCGAGGCATTGTGCCAGGACATTTTGTGCCGCCATGCGATTCCGGCCGCACGCATACTGGCTCATTCGGACATCGCACCAGGACGCAAGCGCGACCCGGGCGAGCGCTTCGATTGGGCGCGGCTCGCCCGCGCCGGCATCGGCCTCTGGACCGAGCCGGTACCGGCCGGCGAGGATTCCGGCCTTGGTCTTGGCGACGAGAGCGCGGCGGTCGCCGAACTGCAGCAGGACCTCTTGGACTTCGGCTACGGGGTGGAGGCCACCTCGACCTACGGCCGCGGCACCGAGAGCGTCGTGGAAGCGTTTCAGCGGCACTATCGGCCGGAGCGCGTCGATGGCCGGGCGGACCGCTCCACGTGCGAGACGCTGAAGAAGCTGCTTGTGATCCGCGCGGGCGCTGCCGTCTGAGCCTGCCGCGCTGTCTTAGCCTTGGCCGCCACGAAAAAGGCCCGCCCAAGAGTTGGGCGAGCCTTCGCAGCCGTGCCGTTCGGCGCTGAAAGCGCCGTAGGCCTAACTAGTTGTCGTTGTAGAAGCTCTCGGCCTTGGCCACGTTGCCTTCGGGGTCCTTCATGAACTCCTCTTTGGCTTCCTGCTTGCTGAAGCAGTAGAGCTTGTCGCCGACCTTTTCGTGGACCGAGCAGTCCGTGTATTTCTTCGTGCCCTGGGTCAGGCCCCAGGCGCAGTTGTTGCCGAATTCACCGAGAGCACCGGCGGCAAGAGCAGCGGAACCGGAAAGAGCAATCACGGTGCCGGCAACCGCAGCGGCAAGAACAACCTTCTTCATAAATTTTTCCTCCAAGACTTTGCGTACGAGACTTTCGTGTATCTGGCGTATTCGGCCGATGAGACGGCATTGAATCGTCAGAAATGCCCGCGCCGTCAATGGACAATTGCTCTGCCAACTCAAGGTCGGTCAGCAAGACGGCGGGAAGGTCCGGCGCCGCGCACCGGATCTTCCCGCGACACGTCATTGCGAACGTTGTCGGCATGCGCCTTGGAAAGGGGGCAGGGCCTACTGATTGTCGTCGTAGAAGCTCTGCGCCTTTTTGAGGTTCCCCTCGGTGTCCTTCATGAACAGGGTCTTGGCCGTCTCGTTGCCGAAGCAATAGGTCTTGCCGTCGATCTCCGCGTTTACCGAGCAATCGGTCTCGACCTTCTTGTCGAGCGCCAGACCCATGGCGCACATGTTGTCGTACTCGCCGGTCGCGGCGATCGCCGAGCCGGTGAAGAGAAGAACGCCTGTGATAAGGACGGGGGTCAGAAATTTCGTCATGGTTTCCTCCACTATTCTGTCTGTTCCATGTCTCCGCTTTCCGGGCAGGCCGAGTTGGTCCCGCCTACCGCGAGCGTTTGACAATGTTACAGAGGGATAACGCGCCGGAAGTGTGACTGGGATCACGCAGAGACCATCACAACTTCGCGATTTCCAGCCGGAACTTTGGCAAAGAAAAGCCGCCCCGTTGGCATGAGGGGCGGCGGATCGTTTCTGGCGGGCCGTCCGAAGACGGGCCCGCACCACTAAAGCGTTTCGTCGAAGTCCATGCCTTCGAACGTGTAACGGTCGACCTGGGTCCAGATGCCGTCCTCTTGGACCGGGACCTTGTGAACCTTCACATTGCCGACCTTTAGCGAGCCGTCCTTCTCGTCGACCCAGAAGTCGAGATCGTAATACTCGTCCTTGCTGCCGGGTTTGCGGAAGTCGGTGCAGGCAAAGTATTTGTCCTCGCCTTTGAGGCGGCGCACCGGCCGGTGCATCTCGACGAATTGCAGTGTCAGATCCTCGCCGGTCTTGTCATCCTTGACGGTGATGTTCCCATCTTCGTCCTTGTTCTCGAGGATGTAGTCGTGGATCGAAGCCATCACTTCCCACGCCCGCGTGCCTTCGATGCTGCCCGGATGTTCCTGCACCGGCAGCCACCACCAGGCCACGGGGAGGCGCGTGATCATGAAGTAGCCGTCGCCGTCGCGCTTGGGGCCCTTTTGCACGCGGATGTCCTGGAGCGTGAGCTGCTGTCCTTCGGGCTTGAACCAAAAGTCGAGGGCGTATTGCTTCTTCGGCTCTTCGATATCGCTGAAGATGACATTGGCGAACCAGCCGTACCCTTCCATGCCGCGCACAATCTTGATCTCGTCGAACTTCAGATTGAGGTCGGTGTTAAGCTTGGGGTCATGGAACACGAAGGCGCCACCGTCAGAGCGTTCCTTGATGACTTCCTCGACCCGCGCATTCACGTCCTTGTCGGTGAAAACCTTCTGGCCGGAGGCCGCCTTGGCCTCCTGCTCGTCGAGAAACATCTTGGCCTTGGCGATATTGCCTTTCGGGTCCTTCAGGAACGCGGACTTCGAATTCTCGGACGAGAAGCAGTAGACCTTGCCGTCCTCGTCGGTCCAACTGACCGAGCAATCCGTCTTCACCATCTGCCCGTCGGCAAGTCCCATGGCACAGCTCTCGTCGAACTCTGCGTCGGTGTCTCCGTGACCATCCATGGCGACCGCAATCGCCGGGAGGCCAGTTGCAAGCATGCCCGCCAAGAGCGCTCGCAATGTCAGCCGGGTAATAAACCGTGTCGGTGTCGTGTCTGTCATTGTCATGAGTCCTTGGGCGTTTCGTCTCGTTGGCCACGCGTTGGTGTTTGTTCGTTTTTGAGGAGCGTTGGTCCTCAACCTCCTTAGGTCCTGATCACGGCGCTCGTCTGTGACCTGAGTTACGTTGCGCGCGCGTCACGCTTGCGAGCCCGATTGCAGCGTCGCGCCGTGGGAGGCGCTATCGCCCGCACCGTAAGCGGCGAGGGCGCTTCGGTTCAGAACTTCGATCGATCCGCGCGAGGAGCGCACCCAGCCCATGCGCTCCCATTCGGAGATGTAGCGGCTGATGACTTCGCGTACGCTCCCGAGATCCAGAGCCAGTTGTTGATGCGTTTTCGAAATAACGCTCGCGTCCTCCGCCTCCGCGAGCAGGCGCCGGGCCAGGCGAAGATCGAGGCTTGCGAAGGCCACCTCGTCCACCAGCATGATCAGGCTCGACAACAAGTCTCCGTAGTTCGACAGGACGTAGTTCCGGAACTTCGGCGAGGCGGACATGAGCCGATGAAACACGTCGGCGGGTATGGCTGCGAGCAAGAGGTCGGCCTGGACAGTGCTTTCGGCGGGGAAGGGGTTCCCGGCGATCAAACAGGACGTCGTCAGGACGCAGGTTTCGCCGGCCCCGACCTGGTAGAGCATGATCTCCCGGCCGGTCTCCGAGGTCTTGAAGACGCGCGTCTGCCCCTCAATGCACATGAGGTAGTTCAGGCAAAGCTGACCCTGATAGTAGGCCACGTCGCCGCGCCGCAGCCGTTGGAACTGCGTGACGTCGAACAGGGTGTCTTTCGTCTCCGCCTCAAGCTCTGCCAGTTCCGGAAAGACGGTGAGCCAGCGTGCGATGAGAACCTGATTGGTCATTGCTCGAAGTCGTGTTGCCCAGGGTTGCAGCGTGTCCGCGCGCGGCGGAAACGCTCTGTTTTTGCCATTATGCGGCAAGTTGACGCGAGCATATGGGAACATTGGTAACCCGGGGATCAAAAAGCCGTGACGAGTTCGGAAGGTTTGCAACCGGGACGTCGCCGGGTTTCGAGCGAGAAATCGCAACAGCCAGAGCACTTGACGATAGGCTCCCGTTCCCCCTTATGTCGGGCAGTCAGCAGGCCGGATGGCCGCTCCTCAAGCCTGAGGAGAGGAAAGTCCGGGCTCCATGGAAGCACGGTGCCGGATAACGTCCGGCGGGGGCGACCCCAGGGAAAGTGCCACAGAAAGCAAACCGCCGTTCGACGGCTGCAAGGCCGGACAAGGGTAAGGGTGAAAGGGTGCGGTAAGAGCGCACCGCGTCTTTGGTAACAAAGGCGGCAGGGCAAACCCCACCGGGAGCAAGACCGAATAGGGGCCGCAGGGGCGAATTTTCGTCCAAGTCTGTTTCCAGACCGGCGGCCCGGGTTGGTTGCACGAGGCGCCTCGCAAGACGCGCCCCAGATGAATGGCCATCACCTCGCACCATGCGAGGTACAGAACCCGGCTTACAGGCTTGGTGACATGTTTAGGGCCGGCGTGAGGAAAACCTCACGCCGGCCTCCAATTTCCAGCCCCTTGAGCGTACTGATGCGGCGTCTTTGGGAACAACGCTCCCGTTTCCGTGTTTATTCGAGTAGACTGTAAACTCAACGAAAGGAGATCGTCATGCTTGGATGGGCTTTGACATTTCTCGTAATCGCTTTGATCGCAGGACTACTTGGCTTTGGCGGCATCGCCGGTGCATCGGCTGGTATCGCCAAGATTTTGTTCTTTATTTTCCTCGTCCTCCTCGTCGCATCGCTGATCATGCATGTGGTGCGAGGCGCAGCGCGCTGACGCGCGGGCATATCAGCCGACAGAATAGAAGAACGGCCGGCGGTGGAATCACGCCGGCCGTTCTCTTAGGAAGCGCCGCGATGGGGGGAGGGGCGCTTCAGCTTTGGCTCAGTGGCGACGCGCGTCGCCCTGTCTCTTACGCCAGGTCGAACCGATCCGCGTTCATGACCTTGGCCCAAGCCGCGACGAAGTCCCGGACGAACTTCTCCTTGTTGTCGTCCTGGGCATAGACCTCGGCGTAGGCGCGCAGGATCGAGTTCGATCCGAAGACCAAGTCCATGCGCGTCGCGGTCCATTTGACCTCGTCGGTCTTGCGGTCGCGGATCTCATAGATGCCGTCGTCCACGGGCACCCACTTGTAGGCCATGTCGGTCAGGTTGACGAAGAAGTCCGGCGTCAGCGCGCCCTCACGGTCGGTGAAGATGCCGTGCTTGGTGCCGCCATGGTTGGTCCCCATGGCGCGCATGCCGCCGACCAGAACCGTCATCTCAGGCGCAGTCAGGCGCATGAGCTGGGTACGGTCGAGCATCAGCTCTTCCGGCGTGACGACGTAGTCCTCCTTCAGCCAGTTGCGGTAGCCGTCGGCGAGCGGCTCCATCGCGTTGAAGGACTCCGCGTCGGTCATCTCGTCGGTGGCGTCGCCACGTCCGGGCTCGAACGGCACGGTGACGTCGAAGCCCGCGGCTTTCGCGGCCTGCTCGACACCGAGATTGCCGGCAAGCACGATGACGTCGGCGATGCTGGCGCCGGATTCCTTGGCGATCGGCTCGAGGACGGACAACACTTTCGCCAGACGCTCCGGCTCGTTGCCTTCCCAGTCCTTCTGCGGGGCGAGGCGAATACGGGCACCGTTGGCGCCGCCGCGCATGTCAGACCCACGATAGGTGCGGGCGCTGTCCCACGCGGTGGAGACCATGTCGGAGAGGCTGAGACCGGATGCTGCGATCTTGGCCTTGACGGCGTCCACGTCGTAGTCGGTGGAGCCGGCTGGGATCGGGTCCTGCCAGATGAGATCTTCCGCAGGTACGTCCGGACCGATGTAACGAGGCTTCGGACCCATGTCGCGGTGGGTCAGCTTGAACCAAGCCCGCGCGAACACGTCCTTGAAGTACTCGGGATCCGCCATGAACTTTTCGCAGATCGCCTTGTAGGTCGGGTCGAACCGCATGGCCATGTCGGCATCGGTCATCATCGGGTTGTGGCGCTTGGATGGGTCCGTTGCGTCGACCGGCTTGTCCTCTTCCTTGATGCCGATCGGCTCCCACTGATAGGCGCCGGCCGGGCTCTTGTTCAGCCACCAGTCGTAGCCGAACAGCAGATCGAAATAGCCCATGTCGAACACGGTCGGGTGCGTGGTCCACGCGCCTTCGAGGCCGGACGTGACGGCGTTGGCAGCCTTGCCTTCCATGTGCGGATTGGCCCAGCCGAGGCCCTGCATCTCGGGGCCCGCGCTCTCCGGATCCGACGACTCGTCCGCATCGCCATTGCCGTGGGTCTTGCCGACCGTATGACCGCCAGCGGTTAGCGCGACGGTTTCTTCGTCATCCATGGCCATGCGCTTGAAGGTCTCGCGCACCTGCGCGGCGGTCTTCAGCGGGTCCGGCTTGCCGTTCACGCCTTCCGGGTTCACGTAGATCAAGCCCATCTGCACGGCCGCCAGCGGGTTCTCCATCGTCATCGGATCTTCGAGGTCCCCGTAACGACCGTCGCTCGGCGCCAGCCATTCCTTCTCGGCACCCCAATAGGTGTCGATCTCCGGATGCCAGATGTCCTCGCGGCCGAAACCGAAGCCGAAGGTCTTCAGCCCCATGGAATCGTAAGCGATGGTGCCCGCCAGGATGATGAGGTCGGCCCAGGAGACCTTGTTGCCGTACTTCTTCTTGATCGGCCACAGCAGACGGCGGGCCTTGTCGAGGCTGACATTGTCCGGCCAGCTGTTCAGCGGCGCGAAACGCTGGTTGCCGGTACCGCCACCGCCACGGCCGTCTGCCAGACGGTAGGAGCCGGCCGCGTGCCAGGCCATGCGGATCATCAGACCGCCATAGTGGCCCCAGTCGGCGGGCCACCATTCCTGGCTCTCGGTCATCAGCGCGGTCATGTCTTTCTTGAGCGCATCGAAGTCGAGGGTCTTTACTTCCTCGCGATAGTCGAAGTCCTTGCCCATCGGGTTGGTCTTCGTGTCGTGCTGACTCAGGATGTCCAGGTTGAGAGCATTCGGCCACCATTCCATGACGGAACTGCCGCTTTCGGTAACCGCTCCGTGCATCACGGGGCAGCCGCCCGATTTCTCGACTTTCGCGTCCATTTCCTCATCTCCTACTTTTATTTGCTTGGTATTGGGGTGCCCCAAGGGCATGCGCCGGTTGAGGGCACAGTGCGCGCTGAGTGCGATAAGGGCAAATCGTATTTCCTTATTGCGATCATAAGAAAAACTAATACTGACGCGCGTCAGCCAAGGCCCGAAGACTTGAGCGCAAAACGACCCTAGCGGCGTCCCAAGACAGGTTTGATTCAGCCTCCCAGGAAGTCCTGGATGAGCCGGAGCGTCGCCTCGGGCTGCTCTTCCTGAGGCATGTGTCCGCACTGCTCAATGATTTCGAGCCGGGAGGTCGGCATGTTGCGCCGAAGCTCGAGGCCGATGTCGAGCGGCACGATCTTGTCGCTGTCGCACCAGGCGATGAGCGTCGGCTGCTTGATCGTCGGATAGCGCTTCGAAATCTCGTCGAGGCCTTGTGGCACGATTTGGCGGGCGCTGTGGATCACCGCGTGCTTGCCCGCCGTGGTGCGCAACGGGGCCGCATACATCTCGACCGTATCCTCGCCGATCTTGGTGTCGTCGAAGTAGGCGAGCTTGAGCGCGACACGGGCCTGCACCTCTGGCGGCACCATCCGGACGCCGAGATGAGACATCAACGGCATGTCCATCATCTTGAAGGCGACGGGGATGTTTTGCGGGTACGCGATCGTGTCCAGCAGTACGAGCCTTTCGATCCGTCCCGCGAGCCGTGGGTCGTCGTCGAGCGCAAGCATCAACGAAATGCCGCCACCATAAGAATGGCCGATGAGGGTCAGGTTCTTGAGGTCGTTATCGAGGATGAGCTGCTTGATGAGTTCGGCTTGGTCGAAGATCGAGTAGTGCTCGTCGAGCGGCTTGTCGGATTGTCCAAAGCCTTTCAGGTCGACGGCGATCACCTTGTGGTTTTCGGCCAGCGCCGGCGCGATCCGTCGCCAGGTGTACGTGCTCGATCCGAACCCGTGGATCAGAAGAATGGGCGAGCCTCTGCCCTTGGTCTCGTAGAACAGCTTGACCGGTGCCTCGGGCGGTCCGAGCCGCATGAAGGCGGGACCGTCGGCCATCATCGAGACGGCGGCGGCACGCACGGCCGGAACGCTCGCGGCCAGCACGAAAATCGTGACAGCCGTCAGGCCTAAAATGCGGTGGAGAGTTCTTCCCTGCATAGCCGCCAATCGCGCATCGCCATCCCGTCAATGGCTTGTCTCAGGCCGTCAGTAGGCGTCGCAATTGCGCCGGCTATGTGACCATGAAGATCAGCCTCGCCGGGCGTCCTCGAACTCACGTCGGTCGCGCCCCTGAAGCACATCTAGCGCGGTTCGCGGCTTGCCGACAATCGGCGGGCGCACACGTTTCATTGCGCGAAAGGCTGATGAGCACCCATTTCCCATGAAATCGCAGTAAATCCCGGCCGTTTCCATTGACGCCCATGATATCCCATGCTATCCCATAAATGCCCGTTCGGTGAGTGGGGTGGAGGAAGCAAGGCAGCGCTTCCTTTGAGGCCACGGGGGGATCCGCGCCGCTTCCTCCACCCGTTACCGAATTCGCGGAAGGCCAGCGCCGAAGCGCAGTTTTTAGTTCCGTGTTCATCCAGTCGGCTTCGTAGCGCGTGAGGGGGAGATGGATCAGTTTGTCTCATCATTCACCAATAGGATCGACGCCAAGGGCCGTGTCTCGGTTCCCGCATCCTTCCGCACGGTTCTCGCCAAGGACGGGCTCGACGGCATCTACTGCTATCCATCGCTTGATGCGCCCGCGCTCGACGCCGGCGGCCAGCGCCTCGTGGATAAAATCAATTCTCTCGTCGAAGACATCGCGCCGTACTCCGATGAGCGCGATCAGCTCGCCACGGCCCTCTTCGGCACATCCGAAATTCTCTCAATCGATCAAGACGGTCGTACGATTCTTCCCGAGCGCCTGCGCGAACACGCCGGCATCACCAGCCACATCACCTTTGTGGGGCTGGGGGAAAAATTTCAGCTCTGGGAGCCGAAACGTTTTGAAGCGCATTTGGCGGAGGCGCGGGACAAAGTCCGCGACCTTCGCAAGTTACTCGGCGCGGGGCGCGCGGAAGCGGCGGTGCAGAGGGAACACGGGAATGATGACGGACCGCGGCAGGCCATCGTCTGTCGCTGGCGGACTGGTCCGTCACATTCCCGTGTTGCTTTCCGAGGTTCTGACGGCGCTCGGGCCTGAAGACGGCGACATCATCATCGACGGCACGTTTGGAGCGGGGGGCTATTCGAGAGCCATTCTCGAAGCGGCCGACTGCCGTATGTTCGCGATCGATCGCGATACGGAGGCGCTGGCCAACGCGCCGGCGCTCGCAACGGACTTCCCGGGTCGCTTCGAGGCCGTGCTCGGCCGCTACAGCGACATGGAAAGCCTCGCTACTGAAAACGGCATCGAGGCTGCCGACGGCATCGTGCTCGATATCGGGGTGTCGTCGATGCAGCTCGATGAGCCGGAACGCGGCTTCTCCTTCGCCAAAGACGGTCCGCTCGACATGCGCATGGGCGCGGATGGGCTCTCGGCGGCCGACGTCGTCAACACCTTTGAAGAAGCTCAGATTGCTGAAATCATTTATGTTTTTGGAGAAGAGCGCCGCTCGCGCGCCATCGCCAAGGCCATTGTCAGGGCCCGCGCGGAGGCGCCGATCGCGCGGACCGGCACGCTGGCGGACATCGTGGCCGGTGTCCTCGGCCGCGGCCGGGACCACACGAAACACCCCGCCACGCGGACGTTTCAGGCCCTTCGGCTTTATGTGAATGCGGAATTGGAGCAACTCGCCGAGGGGCTTAGCGCCGCCGAACGGCTCTTGAAGCCCGGCGGACGCCTGGTGGTGGTGACGTTTCACTCTCTGGAAGACCGGATCGTTAAGCGTTTCTTCACCAGCCGCAGCGCGCCGCCCCAAAAAGGGTCGCGGCATCTGCCCGATCACGAAGGCAAAGAATTTTTGCCAAGCTTCCAGCTTCTTAACCGTCGCCCCGTAGAACCGAGTGAGGATGAGGTCCGAAGCAACCCGCGGGCCCGGTCAGCCCGGCTCAGAGCCGGGCGCAGGACCGAGGCTCCGGCCAAAAAACCGGACTTCGCCGGGCTTGGGGTGCCCGAACTGCGCCGAACGGGGAGCGCTTGAAAATTTGCGTTGAGGGGGCGCGTCGCTGATTGGACGCGGTGTCGTGATGTTGCGTTTTGTGAATATCTGCCTGGTCCTCGGCCTCGCCGCCTTGGCCACCGTGATCTACCAAGTGAAATACGAGGCACGGAGCCTCGACGAGAAGATCGTACTGCTGAAGCGGCAGATCGAGGAAGAGCGCGATTCGCTGGCCGTGGCCCGGGCCGAATGGAGCCTTCTCAACAGCCCGGAGCGCATCGAGCGCCTCGCCAAGAAGTACCTCGAACTCAACCCTGCTAATCCGCAGCAGATCGTCATTCTCGACGAAGTCACCGAGAACGATTTTGCGCGGGTTCGCCAGTTGGCGCAGTCTGCCAAGACGGGTGATGCCAAAGCCGCAAACTACAAGGCGGCGAACTAGGCACGGATCCGAATGGCACAGCCCGAAAACCAGACTCCAACCCCAGCCGAAGCGCGCGCGGCGCGCGCCTATCACGCACGCTGCCGTACAAGGTTCCGGCTGGCCTGCCTGGGCTTCGCCTTGGCGTTCGTCTTGATTGGCGGACGGCTCGTATCGCTCGGCCTTGCCGGCAGCGGGCCGGGACGCGGCGGCGCCTACGACATCTCGACCACCATCCATCGCCCGGACATCCTCGACCGCAACGGTCAATTGCTGGCGACCGACATTCGCGGCGCGACGCTCTTCGCCGATCCCAAGCGCATCCTCGATGCCGATGAAGTGGTGAATGGCGTCGCGAGCGTGCTGCCGGACATCAACCGGGCCAAGCTCCGCAAGCAACTCTCAGGACGCGGGCGCTTCGTGCGCATCGCGCGCGAGCTGGCGCCCAGCCAGCAGCAGCGGGTGCACGATCTGGGGCTTCCGGGCCTAGGCTTCATTCAGGAGTACCGCCGCTTCTATCCGGTCGGACCGACCGCAAGTCATGTTGTCGGGCTGGTCGACGTGGACAATCGCGGTCTCGGCGGCATCGAGAAGTTCATCGACAACAACCCGCAGCTGACCATGATGAACCCGCAGACCGAGTCGGGCGGCGAGACCGTGGCGGTGTCGCTCGACGTTGGTGCACAGCACGTCCTGCGGGAAGAGCTCGCGAACGCAATGAAGCTCTATGAGGCCAAGGCCGCGTCGGGCATCGTCATGGATGTGAATACTGGAGAAGTCGTCGCCCTCGCATCGCTTCCCGATTTCGATCCTCATCGCCGCGAGGAGGCGCTGGACAAGAACCGGATCAACCGCGTCGGCTTCGGCGTCTACGAATTGGGCTCGGTCTTCAAGACCATCACGGTCGCCGGCATCCTCGATTCCGGTTTGGCGAACCTCAATTCCGTCTACGACGCTACCAGCCCCATCTATTTCGGCCGCTTCTCGATCAGCGACTTCCACGGCAAGCGCCGCCCGCTCACCGTCACCGAGGCCTTCATTTACTCCTCGAATATCGCCTCGGCGAAAATGGCGGTGCATATGGGTGTGCCGGCCCATCAAGCGTTTCTCAGGAAGCTCGGTCTGCTCGATCCCGTCGTCACCGAACTCGGTCCGAGCGCCGCACCGATCGTGCCCAAGCATTGGAAGAAGCTGAACACGATGACGATCGCCTTCGGGCACGGACTTTCGGTGACGCCGCTTCAGTTGGCGACGGCGACCGTACCGCTTATGAATGGCGGTCTTGCCATTCCGCCCACGTTCCTGCCGCGCACCCGCACCGAAGCGATGGCGGAGGCGAAACGTGTCGTCTCGCCGGAGACCAGCGCCGCGATGGTGAAGCTGATGCGGGAGAATGTGCTGCGCGGTTCGGGCAAGCGCGCGAACGCGGAAGGCTACCGCGTCGGCGGCAAGACCGGAACGGCGGAGAAGGTGGTCAACGGGCGCTATGCGCGGCACTCGCTGCTGAACAGTTTTCTGTCCGTCTTCCCCTCCGACGATCCGCAATACGTTGTCCTCGTGACCTTGGACGAGCCTCAGCGCGTCGAAGCCACGAACTGGAATTCGACGGCCGGCGTGAACGCGGCCCCGACCGTCGGGAAGGTCGTGGCACGGATCGCACCGATCCTCGGGGTTCAGCCCAGGCTCAGCGAGACGGCATCGCGGTTTGACGCCAAGACATCGGCCACCTATTAGAAGACGGCCGGGGCGCAAAACCAGCCGTCGCGGCCCTGAGTTTTTCTTTTGATATGAGCCGGTTGCGGGCAATCCGACATGACCCTCGGTGAATTGGTAGGACCGGAGGCGAAGCTGAGCGCGGCGGTTGCGGCACTCCCGATTGCAGGCATTGCCGCCGACAGCCGGGAGGTGAAGCCGGGCTTTCTCTTCGCGGCCCTGCCAGGCGTCAACACGGACGGAGCCCGGTTTGCGGCCGACGCCGTGGCGAGGGGAGCCGTCGCCGTCTTGGCATCCGAGCCGATGGATGTGGGCGCGCCGGTCATCGCGGTCCCTGATCCCCGCCGAACCCTTTCATTGATCGCGGCGCGCTTCTTCGGCGCACAGCCCGAGACGACGGTGGCCGTTACAGGCACCAACGGCAAGACATCGGTCGCTGCCTTCACGCGCCAACTCTGGAGCGATGGAGGCCACGCGGCGGCGAGCCTCGGCACGGTCGGCGTCGTATCGCCAAGCGGCACCAAGGTTCTACGGCACACCACCCCCGATCCGATCGAACTGCATGGTCTTCTCGCCGGCCTCGCGGGGGATGGCGTAACGCATCTCGCGCTGGAAGCCTCCAGTCACGGGCTGCAGCAACGGCGGCTCGACGGCGCCGTCCTGAAGGCGGGCGCGTTCACCAATATCTCGCGCGACCATTTGGACTATCACGCAAGCTTCGAAGACTATTTCGCGCAGAAGCTGCGACTGTTCACCGAACTCCTGCAGCCTGGCGCGACCGCGGTCATCGACATGGACAGCGCGGAGAGCGCGCGTGTTGCCGATGCCGCCAAACAACGCGGCCTGGAAATTCTCAGCGTGGGGCGGGCGGGCGAGACGCTGCGCCTCGTCTCGGCGGAGATCGAAGGCTTCGCGCAGCGGCTCGAGATCGAACACGCAGGCAAAATCTACGCGGTGCTGTTGCCGCTTGTCGGCGAGTTTCAGGCGAGCAATGCGCTGGTGGCCGCCGGTCTCGTCATGGCGACGGGCGCGAGCGCGGAAGAGGTGCTGCCGCGTCTCGGACAATTGCAGGGTGCGACGGGACGTTTGGAACTTGCGGGAACGTCTCACTACGGCGCACCGATCTTCATCGACTACGCCCACACGCCCGACGCGCTCACCAAAGCGCTCGACTCTTTGCGGCCTTACGCAGACAAACGGCTCTTCGTGGTCTTCGGCTGCGGCGGCGATCGCGATCGCGGCCGCCCGCAGATGGGCGCGGCCGCGGCGGCCAAGTCCGATGTGGTCATCGTCACGGACGACAATCCGCGCAGCGAAGACCCCGCCGCCATTCGCGACGAGATTCTGGTCGCCGTTCCGGGCGGCCGCGAGATCGGCGACCGCGCCACGGCGATCTCCGAGGCGATCCGCATGATCCGCGCGGGCGACGTCTTGCTCGTGGCTGGCAAGGGGCACGAGACCGGCCAGACCGTTGGAACGACCGTCATCCCGTTTTCCGATCACGACGCGGTCGCCGCTGCGCTGACCAAGGGGGCTCGACTTGGCTGATCCACTCTGGACGTTGGGTGAGGTTGTGAGCGCCACGGATGGCCGTTGCGAGGGAGACCCCGCCGCGCCGATTGCCGGGTTCTCCATCGACAGCCGCGCCATCGAACCGGGCGAAGGCTTCATCGCGATCCGCGGACCGAACCGCGACGGTCACGACTTCGTTCCGAAGGCCCTGGAGGCGGACGCCGCTGCGCCGTGGTCGAGGAGACGTTTCCGGCGGACACTTCAATCGCGCCGCGCGACGCCGATGCACCAACCGAGTTCGACGAGACGCGTCTGGTCCGGGTGCGCGACACGTTCGATGCGCTCAACGATCTCGGCCGGGCGGGCCGCGACCGCACCGACCATGGCTGTCGTAATCGCGGTGACCGGCAGTGCGGGCAAGACGGGAACGAAGGAAGCGCTGCGCGTCGCGCTGCAGCCGAGCGGCAGCGTTCATGCCTCGGCGAAGTCCTTCAACAATCATTGGGGCGTGCCACTCACCCTCGCGAACATGCCGCGCGATATCGATTACGGCGTGTTCGAAGTGGGCATGAACCACGCCGGGGAAATTGCGGCGCTCACGCGGCTTGTGCGCCCCCATATCGCGATCGTCACGACCGTGGCGCCGGTCCATCTCGGCTTCTTCGCTTCGGTGGAGGAGATCGCGGATGCCAAGGCGGAGATCTTCGAGGGGCTGGTACCGGGCGGGTCCGCCGTAATCAATCGCGACAACCCACATTTCGAACGCCTGGCTGCGGTCGCGCGCAGTGAGGGCGCGGAGGTTGTGTCGTTCGGCGAGCATGAGCAGTCGAAGGTTCGGGTCATGCACTGCGATCTCGGGCCGGACGGCTCGACGGTCACCTCGGACATCCTCGGCGAAACACTGACCTACCGTGTTGGCGCGCCGGGACGCCATGTGGTTCAGAACACGCTTGGCGTTCTGGCTGCGGTGAAACTCGCCGGCGCCGATCTCAAGGCTGCCGCCGACGCACTCGGCGCGCTTCAGCCGCCGGCGGGCCGCGGCCAGCGGTTTGTCATTGCGACGGAACGAGGACCCGTCTGCATCGTTGATGAGTCCTACAACGCCAATCCGGCATCCATGCGCGCGGCGCTCGCAACCCTGGGGCTCACGCCCCGCAGCGAATACAAGCGGCGGGTTGCCGTGCTTGGCGACATGCTCGAACTCGGCACGGAAGGCCCAAGACTTCATAAAGAACTGGCGGAAGCCGTTGACGCGGCTGGTATAGATGTTGTCTTTGCGTCCGGCACGGATATGGCCTCGTTGTTCGAAGCGGTGCCGAAAGAGCGCCGTGGGGCTTACGCCAAAACGTCTGAGGAACTGGCGCCGGTGCTATTGTCGAGTGTGCAGCCCGGCGACATCGTGATGGTGAAGGGCTCGCTGGGCAGCCGCATGGCGCCGCTTGTCGAGGGGCTCAAGCGCGAGTTCGAATACCGTTAATTCCGGCCGCTGGAGCCGCGGGGCCCGCAGGGCCGTCGAACAAGGGGGGTAGAAACGCGATGTTTTACTGGTTGGCGGAACTTGCGCCTGACGTCGCCGTTCTCAATATCTTCCGCTACATAACGTTCCGCACCGGCGGGGCCATCGTCACCGCGTTGCTGTTCGTGTTCTTCTTCGGGCCGCGCGTGATCCGCTCCTTGCGCGTGCGCCAGGGCAAGGGGCAGCCGATCCGCACCGAAGGCCCCCAGAGCCACATCATCCAGAAGCAGGGCACACCGACCATGGGCGGCCTGATGATCCTTTCGGGCCTCGTGGTTTCGGTGCTGCTGTGGGGCAACCTCTCCAACCCCTACGTCTGGGTCGTGCTGCTGCTGACGCTGGTCTACGGCGCGGTCGGTTTGTACGACGACTATCTCAAGGTCACGAAGCAGTCGGTGCTGGGTTTCGCGGGCCGCATCAAGATCGTCATCGAGGCGGGCGCGGCCATCATCGCGACCTACATCATCGCCTCTGTCGGAGAGCCGCCGCTCTCGACGACTCTGACTATTCCCTTTTTCAAGGACACCGTAATCCCGCTAGGGATGTGGCTGTTCGTGATCTTCGGGACTTTCATCATCGTGGGCGCCGGCAACGCGGTGAACCTCACCGACGGTCTGGACGGTCTCGCGATCGTTCCCGTCATGATCGCCGCCGCGACCTTCGGCTTCATCGCCTATGTGGTCGGCAACTCGCTCTTCGCCGACTACCTCCAGATCCATTTCGTGAACGGCACCGGCGAGCTGGCCATCATCTGCGGCGCGCTGGTAGGAGCGGGGCTCGGCTTCCTCTGGTTCAATGCGCCACCCGCGCTCATCTTCATGGGCGATACCGGCTCGCTCGCGCTTGGCGGCGCGCTCGGCACGATCGCGGTGGCGACGAAGCACGAACTGGTGCTGGCGATCGTCGGCGGTCTTTTTGTTCTCGAGGCCGTCTCGGTGATCGTGCAGGTCGCGTCCTTCAAGATGTTCGGCAAGCGCGTATTCCGTATGGCGCCGCTGCACCATCACTTCGAACAGAAGGGCTGGCCGGAATCGACCGTCGTCATCCGCTTCTGGATCATCTCCGTGTGCTCGCGCTCGCCGGTCTGGCGACCCTGAAATTGCGGTAGACTTCGTCCATCATGATTCCCGTTACGATCTTCGCTGGGCGCAAGCTGGCGGTCGTCGGCGCTGGCCTCAGCGGTCTTGCGACAGCGCGGTCCCTGCAAGAGGGCGGCGCGGACGTCGTCCTATGGGACGATAAGGACGCGGGCCGTGCCCAGGCCGCCGCAGCCGGCTTTACCGTCGAGGATCTGTCCGAGGCGGATTTGGGCGCGTTTGCCGCGCTCGTACTCGCGCCCGGCATCCCGTTGACCCACCCCGAACCCCATTGGAGCGTGAAGAGCGCGCGCGCCGGCATCGAAGTCATCGGCGACGTGGAGCTATTCTTCCGAGCGCGTGAGGCCTCCGGCGTCGACTGCAAGGTCGTCGCCATCACCGGTACCAACGGCAAGTCCACCACGACGGCGCTGACGGCGCATCTTCTGGAATCGGCGGGGAGGGACGTCGCCCTCGGCGGCAATATCGGTAACGCCGTTCTCGACCTCGCCCCGTTCGCGCAGGAGCGCATCTACGTCCTCGAACTGTCGTCCTACCAGATCGACCTCACGCCCTCGCTGAAGCCCGACGCAGCGGCGCTCCTGAACATCACCCCCGACCATCTGGATCGCCACGGGTCGCTCGAAGGCTATGCAAGCGTCAAGGCGCGAATATTCGCGCAGCTTGCGCCCGACGCGACCGCCGTGATCGGCGTCGACGACGTACCGTGCCGGGCCATCGCAGAAACGCTTCAGGACTCCTATGCGGTCAAGCGCATCTCGATCTCCGGCACCGTGCAGAACGGGGTCTGGGCGAGCGATGCGACGCTCATGGAAATGGAGGGCGGCAAGGAGGTCGCGCGCGCCGCCCTTGCAGGCGTCGGGTCGCTGCGTGGCGCTCACAACTGGCAGAACGCCGCCACCGCCTATGCGCTGGCCCGTAGCCAAGGCGTCGAGCCGGGCGTGCTCCAAGAGGGCCTGCGGAGTTTCGGTGGCCTCGCCCACCGCATGGAGCAGGTGGGACGAGCCGGCAAGGTGCTGTTCGTGAACGACTCCAAGGCCACCAACGCGGATGCCGCCGGGAAGGCCCTGGGCAGCTTCGACACCATCTATTGGATCGTCGGCGGCGTGGCCAAGGAGGGCGGTCTCGCGGGGCTCGAGTTCTTCTACCCTCGGATTGCGCGCGCCTATCTCATCGGCGAAGCCTCCGACGCGTTCGCGGGCCAACTCGGGGACGCCATCCCCCATATTGCCTGCGAGACGCTCGACCGTGCCGTGGAGCTGGCGGCCGCCGATGCAAGCCAATCGCAAGCGGACGAGCCGGTTGTGCTATTGTCCCCTGCCTGCGCGTCGTTCGACCAGTATCCGAATTTCGCCAAGCGCGGCGACGCCTTCAAAGAACTCGTGATGCAGCGTAACGGTGTCACAAGCCTTAGCGAGTAGGGTTGCGTGTCATGAGGATTACGCGCGCCGACAAAAGCGTCCTTTCCGATTGGTGGTTCACCGTCGATCGGCTGATGCTTGTCGCCTTGATGCTGCTGATGGGCGCGGGCGTCGTGCTGTCTTTGGCCGCCAGCCCGCCCATTGCCGAGAAGCTCGGGCTTGATCAGTTCCATTTCGTTCGGCGCCATGTGGCGATGCTTCTGCCGGCATTTGCGATCATGTTCGCCGCTTCCACCCTGACGCCGAAGCAAATCCGGCGCGCGAGCCTCATCTCTCCTGATCGGATCGCCTTGATGATAGGCATTCTGTTCGTCGGGCCGGAGGTGAAGGGCGCCAAACGCTGGCTGCACATGGGTCCCATCGGCATCCAGCCCTCCGAATTCGTGAAGCCCGCCTTCATCGTGCTCACCGCCTGGCTCTTCAACGAGAGCCAGAAGCGCAAGGATGTCCCCGGGCTGGAGCTTGCGATCCTGATTTACGCCGTGTTCGCGCTGCTCCTCATTCTGCAGCCGGATTTCGGCCAGACGCTGCTCGTCAGTATCGTCTGGGGCGGACTGTTCTTCATGGCCGGGATCAACATGATCTGGATCGTGGTCCTGATCGGCCTTGGCGTGCTGGGGCTGCTCTCCGCCTATTTCCTGCTGCCTCATGTGGCCTCGCGTATCGACCGGTTCCTGTTTCCGGCCTCCGGCGATACCTACCAGTCGGATCGCTCGCTGGAGTCCTTCCTGCGCGGCGGGTGGTTCGGGCGCGGACCGGGCGAGGGGACGGTCAAGGATGTCCTGCCGGACTCCCATACGGACTTCATCTTCGCCGTCGCGGCCGAGGAGTATGGCCTGATCGCCTGTCTGATCCTGTTGATCCTGTTCGCCTTTATCGTCCTGCGGGGGTTGTCGAAGGCCTCTCAAGAGACCGATGGCTTCATCCGGCACGCCATCGCGGGGCTCGTGATGCTGTTTGGATTACAGACCTTGATCAATATGGCCGTGAACGTCGGTCTGCTGCCCGCCAAGGGGATGACGCTGCCCTTCATTTCCTTCGGCGGTTCATCCATGCTTGCCATGGCGCTCACCATGGGCTTTACGCTGGGGCTGACCCGCAAACGACCGAGGGCGGGGCGACTGGAGTATTCGGCAAGCGCCGCGCATGATGGGGATCCTGCGAAGGCCAGGGGGCAGACGGCTTGACCCAGACCATTCTACTCGCCGCCGGAGGCACGGGCGGACATCTCTTCCCGGCGACGGCACTGGCCCAGGAACTGACGCGCCGCGGCTTCGCGGTGGAGCTGGCGACCGACGAGCGGGCCGGGCAGTACGGCACCGACTTTCCCGCACGCGCCACCTACGAGGTGCCCTCGGCCACATTCTCGGGGCGGTCTCCGGGCGCGGTGATGAAGACGCTGTCCACGCTGGGGAAGGGCTATTTCCGGGCCCGGCGCCTGCTGGAGATGGTGCAGCCGCATGTGGTGGTCGGCTTTGGCGGCTATCCCACGCTTCCGCCCTTGCTCGCCGCGCGCTCGCTGGCGATCCCGACGGTGCTGCATGAGCAGAATGCGGTCATGGGGCGCGCCAATCGCCTGCTGTCCCGTTTTGCCGATGCCATCGCCTTATCGTTCGGGACCACGAAGCATCTGCGGCGCAGTGCCGAAAAGCGCTCGGTCGTGACCGGCAACCCGGTGCGCGATGCGGTCGTGGGGTTCCGCGATCAGGACTATGCGCCGCCGGAGGCCGCGGGCCGGCTCCTGCTACTCATCTTCGGCGGCAGCCAGGGCGCGCGCTTTTTCTCCGAGATGATGCCGGAAGCTTTGGCTAAGCTGCCGTCGCCCCTGCGCTGGCGCTTGACGGTTGTGCAGCAGGCGCGGCCCGAGGATGTCGCTGAAGTGCGCGACGCCTATCGTGAAGCGGAAATTACGGCCCACGTGGCGCCTTTTTTCAAGGATTTGCCGGAGCGGATCGCGAACTCCCATCTCGTTATCTCACGGGCAGGGGCGTCGACCGTGGCCGAGGTGACCGCGATCGGGCGTCCGGCCATTCTCGTGCCGCTGCCCCATGCGATCGACAACGATCAGCTCGAGAACGCGCGCCGCCTCGAAGAAAGCGGCGGCGGCTGGTGTATGCACCAGTCCAGTATTTCGCCGGAGTTCTTGGCCGGTCGGCTGGAGGAATTGCTCGCTAATCCGGACAGGCTGGCCCAGGCGGCCGCCAAATCCAAGGCCATGGGCAATGTCTATGCGGTGAACAGGCTCGCCGACCTCGTGGCGGATCTGGCCGGACCGGACGGAGCGTAGGCGACCATGCATTTGCCACCGCCTGACACCACAGGCCTGTTTCATATCGTCGGCATTGGCGGCATCGGCATGAGCGCCATCGCCGAGGTCATGCACACGCGCGGCTACCGGGTCCAAGGCAGCGATCTCAAGGACGGGCCCAACCTGGCGCGGCTTCGCGACCATGGGATCGAGTGCCTCATCGGGCACGACCCCGGCAATGTCGAGGGCGCGTCCTACCTCGTGATCTCCAGCGCGGTGAAGCCGGGCAACCCGGAGTTCGAGGCGGCGCAGGAACGCGGCATCCCGATTATCCGGCGCGCAGAGATGTTGGCCGAGCTCATGCGTCCGTGCACGACCGTGTCGGTGACCGGAACCCACGGGAAGACCACCACCACGTCGTTGGTGGCGGATCTCTTTATGGCGGCGGGCTCGGATCCGACCGTGATCACCGGCGGCATCATCAACGCCTGGGGCACCAATGCCCGGATCGGCCAGGGCGAATGGATGGTCGTCGAGGCCGACGAGTCCGACGGGACCTTCCTCAAGCTGCCGACCCAGATCGGCGTCATCACCAATCTCGATCCGGAGCACATGGACTTTTGGGAGTCCGAGGAAGTCCTCCACCAACCTTCGAGCAATTCATCGAGAGCATCCCGTTCTACGGCACGATGGCTTGCACCGACCATCCGGTCGTGCGCAGCCCTGATGGCCGCGCTCGGCGGCGCGGAGAACGGACGGCGGACGCTGACCTATGGCGTGTCGCGCTCGGCTGATCTGCGGCTGTTCAATGTGCGCCCCGATCACGCCACCATGACGTTCGATGTCCGCCTCGGGTCCGGCGTCGCCGGCGGCGCGCGCGAGATCAACGATCTGATGCTTCCCGCGCTCGGCCACTACAACGCGCTGAACGCAATCGCCGCGCTGGCCGTCGCCACGGAAGCCGGTATCAGCGACGATGCGATCCGCGCGACCCTGGCGAACTTCTCCGGTGTGAAGCGCCGCTTCACCCGCGTCGGTGAGTGGCAGGGCGTCGCGATCTATGACGACTATGCCCATCACCCCGTGGAGATCGCGGCGGTCTTGCGCGGCGCGAACGCCGCCGGGAAGGGCCGCATCGTCGCGGTCATGCAGCCGCACCGCTACACGCGGCTCCAGGCTTTGTTCAACGATTTCTCGGCGTGCTTCGACGATGCCGACGTGGTGATCCTCACGCCGGTCTACTCGGCTGGTGAAGCCCCGATCCCCGGCATCGACCGGGACGAACTTGCCCGCAGCCTGCGGCGTCACGGTCATGCGAACGTGCTCATGGTCGACGACGGAGAGTCGCTGGTAAGCACGGTCGCCTCGGTAGCGCAGGACGGCGATCTCGTGGTGGGGCTCGGCGCCGGCACGATCACCGATTGGATCAACGCGCTGCCGGCCAAGCTCGCCGCGCAGGGAGGCGCTTCGTGAGCGGAACGAAATTGTACGAAATACTCGTTGCGGCGATGCCGGACTTGCGGGGCCGCCTCGGCGCCGGATCGGTCCTCAAGGACTACACGTGGTTTCGCGTCGGGGGTCCCGCCGAAGTGCTGTTCTCGCCCGCCGACGAAGCGGATCTCGCTTATTTCATGAAGGCGCTGCCGGCTGACGTGCCCGTGACGACGATCGGGCTCGGCTCCAATCTCCTCGTGCGCGATGGCGGGATCGACGGTGTTGTCATTCGCCTCGGCCGCGGCTTCAACCAAATCGAAGTCGAGGAGGGGAGTCGGCTTCGCGTCGGCACCGCTGTGCCCGATACGAAAGTGGCGCGCGCTGCAGCAGATGCCGGGATCGCGGGGCTTGCCTTCTACCGGGGCATCCCCGGCGGCATTGGCGGCGCCTTGCGCATGAATGGCGGTGCGCACGGAACCGAGACCTGCGATGTCCTCGTCGAGGCGCGGGCGTCGGACCGCTCGGGTAACATCCACGTCCTTTCCGTGGGCGACATGGGCTACACGTACCGGCATTGCGGGGCGCCGGAGGATTACATCTTCACGGAGGCGCTGTTCCAGGGGCGCCCCGGCGATCCCGCAGAGATTCTCGCCGAGATGGACGAGATCGCCGCCTATCGCGAAGAGGTGCAGCCCATCAAGAGCCGTACGGGCGGCTCGACCTTCAAGAACCCGCAAGACAACAAATCCTGGCAGCTCATCGATGCGGCCGGCTGCCGGGGGCTCGCCGTGGGGGATGCGAAGGTCTCCGAATTGCACTGCAACTTCCTCATCAACGAGGGCAATGCCTCGGCGGCCGATCTCGAAACGCTCGGCGAGACCGTGCGGGAGCGCGTCAAGGAAACGAGCGGCGTCCAGCTCGAATGGGAAATCAAGCGCCTCGGCAAGCCCGCCTAGCCGCCGGCCCATCCTTCGGTCCTCTTCGGCGTGGCCTACGGGCTACAGCTCCCCATTTTTCGCCCAAAATCAATCGGCGTGCGCCGTCGCGCAATTACGGTTAATGCAGCGTTAACCAAATCGGGGTGTCTTGCGTAGTGAAGGACGCGAGGCGCTCTTTCCGCGTTTCAGTCCAAGTCACAAGGGCCGTTCCATGACCGAAAAACAAACCCACGTCGCCGTCCTGATGGGAGGTCTGTCCTCCGAGCGCGAGATATCGCTCCGGTCCGGCACCGCCTGTGCCGAGGCCCTCGAGGGCGAAGGCTACAAGGTCACCAAGGTCGATGTGGGCCGGGACGTCGCCGAGCGTTTGGCTGCGATCAAGCCGGATGTCTGCTTCAACGCGCTCCACGGCAAGTACGGCGAAGACGGCTGCATCCAGGGCGTTCTCGAGACCATGGGGCTGCCCTACACCCATTCGGGCGTTCTGGCCTCGGCGCTCGCCATGCACAAGGAACGCGCGAAGGCTGTTCTCCGCGAGGCTGGCGTGCCGGTGGCCGAAAGCCGGGTCGTAAGCCGGGCCGAAGCGGCGAAGGGGCACCCCATCGACCCGCCTTATGTGATCAAGCCGCCGGCAGAGGGCTCATCCGTCGGCGTTTACATCATCCGTGAAGACCAAGCGCACCCGCCGCAGGAGCTGATGTCCGCCGATTGGGCGCTGGGCGAGGAACTGATGGTGGAGCGTTTCATCCCCGGCCGCGAGCTCACCTGCGCCGTAATGGGCGACGAAGCGCTGGACGTGATCGAGATCCGTCCGGCCGAGGGCCTCACCTTCTACGACTACGAGTCGAAATACGCCCCGGGAGGGTCAATTCACGTCCTCCCGGCGCCAATTAAACTAAATGTTTACCAATTGGTACAGAAGCTGTCGGTAGCGGCTCATAGGGCACTGGGCTGCCGTGGGGTCAGTCGGAGCGACTTCCGTTACGACGACCGGCCGGATGGAACGGGGGAACTGATCTGTCTTGAGGTCAACACCCAACCGGGCATGACGTCCACGTCGCTGGTGCCGGAGCTTGCCGCCCACAAAGGGCGATCGTTTGGTGAGCTGGTCCGTTGGATCGTGGAGGATGCGTCGTGCAATCGCTAGGCACGTCAAGAGGTTACGGCAGACAAGGAGGGTCCCGCAGGGCGCCGGTGGCGAACCGCGTGGCGAGCCCTTACGAGCGCCAGCTCCCCGTGCCGCAAGGACGCCGGACGGTCGCGACGAAGGGACCGAGGCAGATACAGCTCGGCCGCACGCGCCGGGGTCCCCTCGGCGCCAAGTGGCAGCTCTTGTGCGCTGCGTTCGTGGCCAGCGCGGTCCTCTATGGCGCGATCGTCGGCGGTCAAATCGAAAAGATTTTTAACGCGACGGTAACAGGCGCCGAGCGCGCCGCCGTCGCGATGGGTTTCGGGGTCAAGCGCGTGGTCGTCGAGGGGCAGAAGAATGCCACCGACTATGCGATCACGACGACTCTCGGCGCCGGGCCCGAGACATTCATGCTGGCCTTCGATACGGACGCCGCCAAGGACCGCCTGGAGGCGGTTCCGTGGATCCGCCATGCGCGCGTGATGCGCCTTCTGCCTTCAACCTTGCAGGTCGAGATCGAAGAGCGCGACCCATACGCGATTTGGCAGAACAAGAGACAGACCTTCGTCGTCGACAGCGAAGGCGTCGTGTTGGCGCCGGCGCTGCCGCAGGCCTTTCCGCACCTGCCGCTCGTCGTCGGCGAGGGCGCCGGTAAGCACGCGGCAGCCCTCTACCAGACCCTTGAGCCCTACAAGGATCTGAGAAGCCGGATGCTCGCGGCCTTGCGCGTCGGCGACCGCCGCTGGACGCTGAAGCTGCGCACGGGCACCGAAATCATGCTGCCCGACGGCAATATCGAGATGGCCCTGGATGCGCTTCAGAAGCTCGAGCGGGAACGCGGAGTATTCGAGCAGGATATCGCCGCCATCGACATGCGCCTCCTGGACCGGATCACGCTGCGTCTGCGCGAGACCACGGCCGCGTCCGCTCAGGACGCCACGACGCCTGCCGGCGTGCCCACATCGGCGACCGGCACGATCAATCAGCCCGCAATCCATCAACCCAACGGCAGAACGTAAGAGGGAGCTTGAGGGCAGGGGGATGACCTACAACCCATCGATCAGAGGAAAGCGCCAGCGCATCGTGACCGCTCTCGATATCGGCACGAGCAAAGTGTGCTGCCTGATCGGCAAGACGTCCGACATGCCCGATTGGGCCGAGGGCGGCACTGACGCCGTCCAGTTCGACGTGCTCGGCTTCGGTCATACGCGCGCCGAAGGTCTCAAGGCCGGCATGGTGACCCATCTGGACAGCGCCGAGCGCTGCATCCGTGCCGCCGTCGATTCCGCCGAACGCATGGCCGGTGTGATTGTCGAGGACGTGCACGTCTCGGTGACGGCCGGACGCCTCAAGAGCGACAGCTTCTCGGCGGGCGTTGGGCTTCCGTCCGGTTCCGTGCGGGAAGACGATGTGCAGCGCCTGCTCGCCGGCGGCCGCCAATACGCCGCCCGCGACCGGCGTACGGTCCTGCATGCTCTGCCCACTGATTTTCGCCTCGACGACAACGGCGGCATCTCCGAGCCGCACGGCATGTGCGGCGAACGCCTGTCCGTCGATCTGCATACCGTTACCGCGGACGATGCCGCGACCCGCAATCTGATGCTCAGCGTCGAGCGCTGCCATCTCGGCGTTGGCGGTCTGGTGGCGGCGCCCTATGCCAGTGCACTGTCCGTCGTGACGCCCGATGAAGCGAAGCTTGGCGTGGCGGTCATCGACTTCGGTGCCGGAACGACGACCTTATCGGTCATCGCCGATGGACATTTCCTGCATGCCGATGCAATCGCGCTTGGCGGTCACGGCGTGACGGTCGATATCGCGCGCACGCTCGGCGCGCCGATGGAGCATGCCGAGCGGCTCAAGACCCTGCATGGCAGTGCGTTCGCAACGCTGTCCGACGAACGCGAAATCATCACCTATCCGTGCGTGACCGGCGTCGCGCAGGGGAACATCAATCAAATCACGAAGGCCCAACTCGCCTGCGTCATCCGTCCGCGCGTCGAGGAAATCCTCGACCTCATGCGCCACCGGCTCGCATCGAGCGGCTTCCCGGCAGAGGTCGCCCAGCATCTGGTGCTGACCGGCGGCGGAAGCCAGCTTACGGGCCTCGTCGAGCTTGCCTCGAACATGTTTGGCGCCCGGCGCGGCTTGGCCGCCCGCGCGTCATGACGGGATTGCCGCCTGCCGCCGCCGCGCCGGATTTCTCCGCCGCGATCGGTCTGCTTCTGCATTGGGCGCGCGGTGACGAAAGGCTCGGAACCCAAACCGGGCAACGGTTCTTGCGTACGGGGACAGGCTACTTCGCCCGGATGGGCGAGTGGATCATGGAGAATTTCTAACGGACACGAAGCCGGACGCCGCGCGTTAAATGGGGGTGTGGGTGTCGGCTCAATAGCAAGGGGCAATTCGCAAGGATTGGAAGCCACCATGACGATCAATCTCAAAGTGCCAGATCTGACCGAGCTCAAGCCGCGGATCACCGTTTTCGGTGTGGGTGGCGCCGGCGGAAACGCCGTGAACAACATGATTGAGCGCGGGCTCAACGGGGTCGAATTCGTCGTCGCCAATACCGACGCGCAGGCCCTGGCAAGCTCAAGCGCCGAACGCCGCATCCAGATGGGCAACAACGTCACCGAGGGTCTCGGTGCCGGGTCCAAGCCGGAGATCGGCGCCGCCGCCGCCGAAGAAGCCATGGCGGACGTGAAAGCTCACCTCGTCGGTTGCCATATGGCCTTCATCACGGCCGGTATGGGTGGTGGAACCGGAACAGGCGCTGCGCCCGTTATTGCCCGTGCCTCCCGGGAGGAAGGCATTCTGACGGTCGGTGTCGTCACCAAACCATTCCAGTTCGAAGGGGCGCGCCGCATGCGCGCTGCCGAGGCCGGTATCGAGGAGCTGCAGAAATACGTCGATACCCTGCTCATCATTCCGAACCAGAACCTGTTCCGGATCGCCAACGAGAAGACGACCTTCACGGACGCTTTCGGCATGGCCGACGACGTGCTGCGCTCCGGTGTCGGCTGCATCACCGACCTGATGGTCAAGGAAGGCCTCATCAACCTCGACTTCGCCGATGTCCGGACGATCATGGCCGGCATGGGCAAGGCCATGATGGGAACGGGCGAGGCAAGCGGCGACCGGCGCGCGATCGACGCTGCCGAGGCTGCCATCTCGAACCCGCTGCTCGACGATGTCTGCATGAAGGGCGCGAGCCGCCTTCTGGTCTCGATCACGGGCGGCAGCGATCTGACGCTCTATGAAGTCGACGAGGCCGCCAGCCGCATCCGTACCGAGGCGGATGAGGACGCCAACATCATCGTCGGCGCGACCTATGATGACGAGCTTGACGGCTTGATCCGGGTGTCCGTGGTTGCCACGGGGATCGGGACACTCTCGGTCGAGGAGCAGTCTCCGGAGACGGCGGCACAGCCGCAAGCCGATCGCGGGCGTCTGACGGAGCGTCTGGCCGGGCTCACGATGGTCCCGGGCGGCAGCCCCGACGAACCGGTTGATCTGGACGAGAGCCTCATGGTGCCTGCGCAGGAGCCGGCCAAGGATGCTCAGGTCTGGCATGCGCCGAATGACGTGACCATCGAGAAGCGGCCTCAGGCTGTCGGCGGCGTTGCCCTGCCGCGGCCGCCGGCCGCGCCGAAGCCGTCGGAAGCGCCGCGCAATTTCCAGCCTGCGCCTCCGGCCGCCATCAAGCGGCCCGTACGCCGCATGCCGAGTGTCGAAGAACTGCCCATGGTGGCTCAGAAGGCCCTTCAGGCGAAGGCGGGCGAGAACGATGCCGCTGGCCTGGATGCCCACAAGAAAAAGGTCGGCTTCTTGGAGCGCCTGGCGAACGTCGGGCGGGGCAAGAAGGATGACGATGCGGAAATGTCGCCCAAGATGGAGCCCGACTTTGCGCCGACCCCGGTGGCGGGCCGTCCGGCACCGCGTCCCCCCGGCACCGCCTGCGGCCGCCGCACAAGCTCAAGCCGCCCCGGCGCAGCCGCCGCGGCCCCTGAATGTGCAACGGCCCGCCGTGCAGCAGGCCCGGCCGCCGCAGCGTCTCGATACCCAGCCGCGGGTCGTCCACACCCAGGCGGCAGCAGCCGTCGCGCAGGTAGAATCGCTCGGGGACGACGACCTCGAGATTCCGGCTTTCCTGCGCCGCCGCGCGAACTGATACGGGGGGCGGGCGTTAACGATAATGCCTGCCCCGTCACTCCGGTTTTAGAAAATATACGCTAGATCAATAAGTTACGGGCATTACAGGCCCGTAATAGAGTGTAAGAAACCGTGATTTGTCCCATGTCTGACCGAGGGGGTATGGTTCCTAATAGATTGATTGGCCGACTCAAATAGGCACACCCGATAGACCGACAATAAAGGGTGACGCGATCCGAGAAATAGGGAAAACGGATCGATGATAATGCCGAAGACAGCCGATCGATTGGGGGGCCCGGAGCTTTCTCCGGGCTTGAGTAGGGGCCTAAAGACTGCGCGGGGGCCAACGGGGGCCATGAAAGGTTTCATCGGGGCAAGGCAAACAACGCTTGCCAACGAGATTTCACTCACAGGTATCGGGGTCCATAGCGGCGCTCCTGTTTCCTTGACACTGTGTCCGGCCGACAGCGACACCGGCCTTCGCTTCCTAATTTCCAATGATGACGACGCGGACGGCGTTGAGATTGCTGCCGATCAGCAGTGTGTCTCCGGCGTTACGCTCTGTACGGTTCTCGGCGACGGGAACGGTGCTTCGGTCGCGACTGTCGAGCACGTGCTTGCCGCGCTCCGCGGTCTCGGCGTCGATAACGCCCTGATCGAGATCGACAGCGGCGAAGTACCGATCATGGACGGCAGCGCCGCCCCGTTCGTCGAAGCGATCGACGAGGTCGGGATCGCCGAACTCGAGGCACCCCGCCGCTTCCTGAAGGTTCTCAAGCCGATCTGCGTCGAGGAAAACGGCGCCGTCGGCGAACTGACCCCCTACAATGGCTTCCATCTCGACGTCGAGATCGACTTCGAGACCCCGCTGATCGGCAAGCAGAACCTGTCGATTGAGCTCAATCCGGGCGCTTTCCGCCGCGATATCTCCCGCGCCCGCACTTTCGGCTTCATGAGGACGTCGAGCAGCTCTGGGCCGCCGGCCTTGCACTCGGTGCCTCCCTCGACAACACCGTCGCCATCGGCGGAGGACCGCGTCATCAACCGTGAAGGCCTGCGTTACGCCGACGAGTTCGTGCGGCACAAGGCCCTGGACGCCGTTGGCGATCTGGCTCTGGCTGGTGCACCGATCCTCGGCGCCTATCGCAGCCGTCGCGGCGGCCATCGGCTCAATGCTCTGGTTCTCAAGGAGCTGTTCGCGGATCCGGACGCCTGGACCATGGTCGAGGCCCCGCGCTACCGCGACGTGCGTCATGCCGAGCTTACCCCCGGCCTGGCGGCAGCCCACTTTGCGGCCGATCGCAGCTAGCGCGCCTCGTTCCTAAACGATTTGAAGTAAATTTGTGGCATCGTGCCGCTAATCTAGCGGGACGATGTCTGCCGTTTGAGGCGCCTGAGGCCCAAAAGACACCATAATACAGGAGTTTGTTGTGGCCTCGTCCGCTTAGCGCTTGCCCTTGGCGGATTTTGCGTGACATTGACCGCATTGATGACCGGCGATTTGAGGGGGAACATGTCCGGACCGGCTCGGCCGTCTTTTGGGACAGCACAGGTGGAACGGAACAGACGGCTGCTCTCGGGGCTGCTGTCGGTTGCGCTTCTTCTCACCGTGCCGCTGGTCGGCGGTTGTGGCTCCTTCGGAGGCTTCGACTCCCTAGGCTCGGGCGGCGGCCCGCTGGGCAAGTGGTTCGGCAAGAAGGACGAGGTCCCGCCGCTCAACACCGACCCGGCCGAAGTCATCTACGGCCAAGCCGATCAGATGGCCGATCAGGGCAAGTTCAAGGAAGCCGCCCGCCAATACGAAGAAGTCGATATCGCCCATCCCTATTCGCGGGAAGCGCGCCGGGCCATCATCATGGCCTCTTACTCCTATTATCGTGCGGGTAAGTACGACGAGGCCATCTCTTCCGCCGACCGGTATCTGACGCTGCATCCGGGCACTCAGGAAGCCGCCTTCGCGCAGGACATCATCGCGAAGTCCTATTACGACCGGATCCTCGATCCCAAGCGGGATCAGACCTTCGCGCGCCGGTCGCTGGGCGCCTATGAAAAGTTGGTTCAGCGCTACCCGTCGTCGGAGTACGCCGCCGAGGCTGCAAACCGCATCCGAATCCTGCAGGATCTGATCGCCGCAAGCGAGATGCAGGTCGGGCGTTACTATCTGCGCCGGAACAACTATCTTGCAGCCATCAATCGCTTTAAGACGGTGGTCACCGAGTACCAGACCACCGAGCAGGTCGAAGAGGCCTTGATGCGGCTGACCGAGGCCTATATGGCGTTAGGTATCGTTAATGAGGCCCAGACGGCGGCCGCCGTGCTTGGCCATAACTTCCCGGACAGTAAGTGGTACAAGCACGCTTACAAACTCCTAGGACAGCGCGGTCTCGAGCCTCAGCAATATCAGGGGTCGTGGATCACCCGGGCGTGGAAGACCCGAAGCTGGACCGGCGCCGGGCAAACCTAATAGGCCACCGGTGTTAGCGGCCCTGTCGATCCGCGACATCGTCCTGATCGACAAGCTCGATCTCGAGTTCGGCGAGGGCCTGTCCGCGCTGACCGGCGAGACGGGCGCCGGCAAATCCATCCTCCTCGATGCCTTGTCGCTCGCCCTTGGCGGGCGTGGCGATGCGTCTCTGGTCCGGCGTGACGCCGAACAGGGGCAGGTGACCGCCAGCTTCGAACTCGCGCCCGATCATCCCGTCTTTGCGCTTCTGTCGGAGAATGGAATCGCGATCGAAGACTCCGTGCTCATTCTCCGGCGTCTTCAGGGCATCGATGGGCGCAGCCGCGCCTTCATCAACGACATGAGCGTCAGCGTGCAGCTTCTGCGGCAGGTGGGGCGGGCGCTGGTCGAGATCCACGGCCAACATGACGAGCGCGCCCTGATCGATCCGAGCGGCCATCGCGACTTGGTCGATGCCTTCGGCGGGTTGGAGCGCGATGCCGTCAAGGTCGCAGCCTGCTACGAGGCCTGGGCCGACGCCGACGCCGCGCGCCTGCGCCACGAAAGCGAAGTCGCCGCGGCCCGCGCCAATGCGGACTACCTGGCGCACGCTCTGGACGAGTTGCAGAAGCTCGCGCCGGAAACCGGCGAAGAGGAGACACTGTCTTCCCGCCGGCAGCTCATGATGAACGCCGAGAAGATCGCGTCCGAGCTCGACGAGGCTATGGACGCGTTACAGGGGGAGGGGACGGCCGGCGCCCGGCTCGCCTCCGCGCTGCGGCGGATCGAGCGTCAGGCCGCAACGGCGGGGGCCGATGCAAGTTCGCCCTTTGCCGCCGTGGCGGACGCACTCGAGCGGGTGCTGAGCGAGACCGAGAATGCGCGAGGGCGGATAGAGGAAGCCCTCGCAGCCACCGCGTTCGAGCCTGGAGACTTGGAGCGCACCGAAGAGCGGCTGTTCGCGCTGCGGGCGCTCGCCCGCAAGCATCGCGTTCAGGTCGACGCGCTGCCCGCGCTCCAAGAGAAGCTCGAGGCCGACCTCGCGGCGATCACCACGAGCGAGTCCAAGGCGGCGGAGCTCGCCAAGGCCGCCGAGCAGGCCCGGGAGGCTTACGAGCAGGCGGCGCTTGCCTTGAGCAAGGCCCGCGCCAAGCCGGCCAAGAAACTGGACAAGGACGTGGCGGGCGAACTCGCCCCGCTGAAGCTCGAAAAGGCGCGCTTCGTGACCCAGGTCGACACGGTCGACATCGGCGAAGGCGGACCCTCGGGTGTCGATCGCATCGCTTTCTTCGTAGCGGCCAATCCCGGCACCGAGCCCGGGCCAATGATGAAGGTTGCCTCCGGCGGCGAACTGGCGCGCTTCATCCTGGCGCTGAAGGTCGTGCTGGCCTCGCGCGGCTCCGCGCCCACACTCATTTTCGACGAGGTGGAGTCCGGTGTCGGCGGGGCGACCGCGGCCGCGGTCGGCGAAAGGCTCGCGGGGCTCGGCGAGAGCGTTCAGGTGCTCGCGGTGACCCATGCGCCCCAAGTCGCGGCGCTGGCGCGCGGGCATCTGCGGATCGCGAAGGAAGCGGTGCCGACAGCAAAGGGCGAGGCCATGACGACACGCGTCGCCGTGCTCGGCGACGAGGAGCGGCGCGAGGAAGTCGCGCGCATGCTGGCCGGCCAGACCATCACGGATGAAGCGCGCGCTGCCGCCGACCGTCTGCTGCGCAAGTCGGCGTGAGGCGCGAGGACATGGCCAAAAAAAACAGCGAAGAAAGCCACAGCGAAGTCCACGAAACAGGACGAACTTGCAGAGAGGCCCGTCGACGATGTGACCGAAGACGAGGCGGCCAAGGAACTGGCGCGGCTTGCAGCCGAAATCGCCCATCACGATGCGCTCTATTACCAGAAGGACGATCCGGAGATTTCGGATGCGGACTACGACGCGCTGCGCTTGCGTAACGAGGCCATCGAGGCGCGCTTCCCGGGACTGATCCGCGAAGACAGTCCGGCAGAGAGAGTCGGCGCCGCGCCGGCGGACGGCTTCAGCAAGGTCACCCACGCGGTGCCGATGCTGTCGCTCGGCAATGTGTTCGACGATGAGGGCGTGCGTGACTTCGTGGACCGCATCCGCCGCTTCCTCGGCCTCGATGCGGACACGCCGCTCGCCTTCACCACCGAGCCCAAGATCGACGGGCTGTCGATCGGCTTGCGCTACGAAGGCGGCCGCCTCGTGCAGGCGGCCACGCGCGGCGATGGCTATGTGGGCGAGAACGTCACGGCCAATGTCATGACCATCGGCGACATCCCCAAGCAGGTCAAAGCGCGCGACTTCCCCGATCCGTTCGAAGTGCGCGGCGAGATCTATATGAGCCACAGCGCCTTCACCGCACTGAATGCGGAGCAGGAAAAGGCAGGGGCCAAGATCTTTGCCAATCCGCGCAACGCCGCGGCCGGGTCGCTGCGCCAGCTGGATTCTAGCGTGACCGCCTCGCGGCCGCTCCAGTTCTTCGCCTATGCCTGGGGCGAGGCGTCGAGCCTGCCGGCCGACACTCAATGGGGCGTATACGAAGCTTTTGCGAGATGGGGCTTTCCGCTCAATCCGCTGGCGAAGCTCACGGACTCCCTTGACGAGATGCTCGGCATTTATCGCGAGATCGAGGAGGGCAGGGCTGGCCTGGACTACGATATCGACGGCGTGGTCTACAAGCTCGACCGGCTCGATCTGCAGCAACGTCTCGGCTTCGTTTCGCGCTCGCCGCGCTGGGCCATCGCGCACAAGTTTCCGGCCCAGAAGGCGACCACGATCCTGCGCGACATCGAGATCCAGGTCGGTCGCACGGGCGCGCTGACCCCCGTCGCCAAGCTGGAACCGGTGACGGTCGGCGGCGTCGTGGTCCAGAATGCCACCTTGCACAACGAAGACGAGATCGCGCGCAAGGACGTCCGCATCGGCGACACGGTCATCCTGCAGCGGGCGGGCGACGTGATCCCGCAGATTCTCGGGCCCGTTCTCGACAAGCGGCCCAAGAGCGCCAAGCCGTTCAAGTTTCCGACCGTGTGTCCCGCCTGCAGCAGTCACGCTGTGCGCGAGATCAATCCCAACACGGGCAGGGAAGACGCGGTGCGCCGCTGCACCGGCGGCTTGATCTGCCCGGCGCAACGCGTCGAACGGCTGAAGCACTTCGTCTCGCGCAATGCCTTCGACATCGAGGGCCTGGGCGAGAAGAACATTCAGGCCTTCTACGACGAGGGCCTCATTCAATCCCCGCCGGACATTTTCACGCTGGCCGCGCGCGACGCCGCCGCGGAAGAGAAGCTCGAAAAGCGGGAAGGCTGGGGCCCGACCTCCGCGCAGAAATTGTTCGATGCCATCACGGCACGGCGCAACGTGTCGCTCGACCGTTTCATCTATGCGCTCGGCATCCGCCATGTGGGGGAGATCACGGGGCGGCTGCTCGCGCGCAGCTACGGCACCATCGAGAACTTCCTCAAAGCCATGGGCGAAGCCGCCAAGGATCGCGACGGCGACGCCTTCAAGGATCTCGACAACATCGACGGCATCGGCCCGACGGCCGCGTCCGCCATCGCCGACTTCTTCGCCGAACCGCACAACACCGAAGTGATCCACGATCTCCTCGAGGAGGTGAAGCCGCAACCCCTCGAGCTGGTCGCCAAGTCGTCGGCGGTATCGGGCAAGACCGTGGTGTTCACCGGCACGCTGGAACACATGACGCGGGCGGAAGCCAAAGCTCAGGCCGAACGGCTCGGGGCAAAGGTCGCGGGCTCAGTGTCGAAAAACACCGACTACGTCGTGGCGGGCCCGGGCGCCGGTTCCAAGCTCAAGAACGCGAAGGATCTCGGCGTCGAGGTTCTGACCGAGGAAGAGTGGCTGAAGCTGATCGGGTAGGTCAGCCGTAGCGCAGCTTCATCGCCACAATCGTCAGAGCCAACGCCAGCGTGACGATGTTCGCCAGGATCATCGGCCAGTTCCAGAGCATCAGACCGAAGATCAGCCAGAAGGCCACGCCTGTTGCGAACACAAGATACATCTGCAGCGAGATGGCCCGCGTTTCCTTGTGCCGGATGATGTGCAGAGCCTGGGGCACGAACGCGATGGTGGTGAGTGTCGCCGCAATGGCCGAAACAAGAAATTCCATGTGTGGCGCTAGCGGATCGGCGCAGTGGCGTGACGGAGCCAGGGCCGGTCTTCGCTCGCGATCAGCGGTTCGATCTTCTCGCGGACGCGCGCGTGGTAGTCGTTCAGCCAGGCAAGCTCCCAAGGTATGAACTGCTTGGGATCGATCAGACGCCGGTCGAACGGCACCAACGTCAGCGTCTCGAAGCCGAGCATCTTGCGCTCGCCGCCTTCGATGTCTTCGGCCGGTGTGACGAGGACGAGATTTTCGAGACGGATGCCGTACTGGCCCTCACGGTAATAGCCCGGCTCGTTGGAGAGGATCATGCCCGGCTCCAACTCTTCGGTGCCGAGCCGCGAGATGCGCTGCGGGCCTTCATGAACCGACAGATAGCTGCCGACGCCGTGGCCCGTGCCGTGATCGAAATCCAGCCCCGCCGCCCAGAGCGGTCCGCGCGCGAACGGGTCCAGGTCCTGCCCGCGCGAGCCGGCCGGAAAGCGCGCCGCCGCGATGGCGATATGGGACTGGAGCACGAGGCTGTAATGGCGCTTCATCGCCGCTGTCGGCTGGCCCACGGCAACCGTGCGGGTCACGTCCGTAGTGCCGTCCGCATACTGGCCGCCGGAGTCGATCAGGAAGAGCGAGTTCTTGTCGAGCACGCGCTTCGATTCGGTGGTCGGGCGGTAATGCACCACGGCCCCGTGGGGCCCGGAAGCCGCGATCGTGTCGAAGCTGATGTCCTTGAGTTGGCCGGTCTCGCGGCGGAAGTCCTCGAGCTTCATCGCGGCTGAGACCTCGTCCACGCGCCCCGTCTCGGCGACCTCGTCGAGCCAGGCGAGGAAGCGCGCCATGGCTGCCCCGTCGCGTACATGCGCGGCACGCGCGCCGGCCTGTTCGGCTTCCGTCTTGATTGCCTTGGGCATTGTGCAGGGGTCCTCGCCCGACACGTGCTTGGCGCCAGCGGCTTGGAGCACGCTGGCGAAGCGCATCGACGCGGAGCCCGGATCGAGGCGGATTTTGGCGCCGGATTTCGCCAGCTCCGTCAAGGCCTCGTCCAGCGCGTCGGGCGCGGCGATCTCGGTGAACGGCTTCAGCGCGATGCGCACTGACTCGCTGACCTTTTGCGGATCGATAAAGAGCGTCGGGCGCCCCTTGGCGGGGATGACGGCATAGGCGAGCGCGACCGGCGTGTGCTTGATGTCGCCGCCGCGAAAGTTGAACAGCCAGCAGATCGAATCCGGCGCGGTCAGAAGAACCGCGTCGTGCTCGGCCTCCACCAGGTCCATCTGTACCTGCATGAGTTTCTCGCCAGAGCCTTTGCCCGCGAGCTCCAGGGGCTGCATGAAGATCTCTGCGCGCGACGGGCTGGGGCGATCCTTGCCCCAAATTTTATCGATAGGGTTCTCGTCGAGGGGCGTGAGGCGAATACCGACGGCGCTGAGAGTCTTGGTCAGGCGCTCGATTTCTCTGATCGTGTGCAGCTTCGGGTCGTAGCCCAGCCGACTGCCCCGCGCGAGCGTCTCCTTCAGCCATTCGGAAGGCTTGGCCTTCGGGATTTGGAGGACCTCGAAAATGTCCGTGTCGACCTGTTTCGGCGCTTGCAGGATGTAGCGTCCGTCTACGAACAGCGCCGACCCCTTGTCCGTAACCACGGCGACGCCGGCCGAGCCGGTGAAGCCCGTCAGCCAGGCGAGCCGCTCTTCAGACGGCGGCAGAAACTCGTTTTGGTGCTGATCGCTATGGGGAACGAGGAAGCCTTTGAGCTGCCGCTGCTTCAGCTCCCGCAACAATGCCTTGACCCGCTCGCCGCTCTCCGCCGGAGCGCCGGTCTCATCGAACACTTGATACATGCGAAGCTTTGTAAGCCGAAGCGTCGCCGCCAATCAATCGAACAAAGTGCTTGCGTTGCGACGGCCTAGCAGCAGGGCCGCCCAACCGTCGAGAAGGATTCGCTTTTCCAGATCGAAGCCGAGCGAGGCATAGCGCGCCGTGGTCGCCCAGGCTTGGTTTTCGGTGATCCCGGACAGGAGCACGTAGCCGCCCGGCTGGACGGCGCGCGCCATGGCGGGGGCGAGGTCGTAGAGCGGGCGCGCGAGGATGTTCGCAACGATCAGGTCGGGCGCGAGCCGCCGCAGGGTCGGGTGCGCCAGGCCCTCCGCGACGAAGGCATGAACGGACTGGCTGACGCCCGCCTTGGCCGCGTTCTCCTCCGCGATCTCGACGGCGATGGGGTCGTTGTCGGTGGCGATGACGGGGCGATCGAAGGCCAGGGCCGCCGCGATGGCGAGGATGCCCGTGCCCGTGCCAATGTCCAGAACCAAGTCCGGACGCCCCCGTTTCGCGAGTTCGTCCAGCGCCAGCAGACACCCGCGCGTGGTCGCATGGTGCGCCGTGCCGAAGGCTTGGTCGGCGTCGATCTCGATGGTGTAGCGATTCCGGGAGACACGCCCCCGGTCGTGGCTGCCATGGACGAGAACCGTCCCGCGCGAACCGGCCCCCGCTGCCCCTGGCTGATCGTGACCCAGTTGGCGTCGGGCACCTCTTCGATGCGCAATGGCGACGCAGGACCGCCATTCGTGCGGCTCTTGTCGATCAGCGCCTGCAGACGGGCTTCGTCTGGAGCAGCCTGGTAGAGCGCGGAGACTTCGTAGAGGCCGTTGCCGAGCTCGAAATAGCTGACGGAGAGGGCTTCAGGGTCCCCGGCCTCGTCCAGGGCCTCATCCAGAAGCTCGGCGATGCGCGCAGCGCCGGGCCCGTCGGCCTCGACGGTTACGCGATAGGTCCGCGGTGATGCGGCTTCACTCACTGTGCTCTCCATTTTGGGCGGCAATAACCGCGCGCCACAATTCATCCACGGCCGGGTCGGAAACGCCGAGTTGATCCAGATGCTCGCGGACATTGGCGATGTAGTCGTAGCTGGACCCGGCGATCCCCTCGGCCACGAGGATCATGGCCGCGCGCGCATGAAGCGTCAGGCCGTCCTCGATCAGGCGCGGTCCGTCGTAGATGTAGGTGCGCGCCGCGACAGCCTCGTCGGGCAGGTGGACGGCGATGTCCGATGCGTGACAGGTCTCCCGCTCCGACAGATAGGCCTCGATCTCCGTCTGGTGCTCATCGGGAAAGTCGAAGGCGATTCCTCTACAGAGGTGAGCGTCCTCGCGCGCCGGCGCGAGATTGAGGGTCAGTCCCGGCTGCGCGTACGTGCCCCAGCGTTCCAGCGACTTCTTGTTGAGACGCGGCGGTGTTCGGGCGCCACAGCATGCACGCGCCGGCGGCAGCCATAGCGGGCTTCCCATCCGTCCCACATCAGAGAGCCATAGCCGAAGAGCCACATGGTGGCGCGTTACACCCGCTCGACGAAGCTGTCGACCACCTTCTTGCGGCCGGCCTTCTCGAAGTCGACGGTCAGCTTGTTGCCGTCGATGGCGGAGACGCGGCCATAGCCGAACTTCTGATGGAAGACACGTTGCCCCAACTCGAGCCCTGAACCTTCCGCGGTACTTGCGGCGACGAGCGTGCCCTCGATCGTGATCGGCTCGCGCCGCGGCCCGCTTCCCGAGCGCTGCCGGTTCGCGCGCGCCCGCTGCCAGCCCGGCGTCTCGTAGTTGCCGGATGCGAACATGTCCTCGCTGTCGAAGCGGCTGGGGCCGTAGCCGCGCAGTCCGTCGTCTTCGGCCACCTGCACGTGCTCATGCGGTAGCTCGTCGATGAAGCGCGAGGGCACGGCGGTCTGCCACATGCCATAGTTCCGCCGGTTCTGCGCGAAGGTGATCTTCGCGTTCTTCCGCGCGCGCGTCAGGCCAACGTGAGCAAGGCGGCGTTCTTCTTCGAGCCCGGAGCGGCCCGCGTCGTCGAGGCTACGCTGGTGGGGGAGGAGCCCTTCGTCCCAGCCGGGCAGGAACACCGTGTCGAACTCGAGCCCCTTGGCCGAGTGCAAGGTCATCAGATTGACCCGGTCGGTACCTTCCTCGGTCGCCGCATCCATCACCAGCGACACGTGCTCCATGAAGCCCGCGAGCGTATCGAACTCTTCCATGAAGCGGATGAGCTCTTTCAGGTTCTCGAGCCGCCCTTCGGCCTGCTGCGAGCGGTCCGCCTGCCACATGCACGTATAGCCGGACTCATCCAGGATCAGTTCCGCAAGCTCCGTATGCCGCATCGTGTCGACCATGGAGCGCCAGCGGTCGAAATCGGCCAGAAGCCCCGCGAGTGAGCGGCGCGGCTTCGGTTTCAACTCCTCGGTCTCGACGATGAGCCGTGCCGCTTGTGTGAGGGGGATTTCGTTGGCGCGTGCGAGCTGATGCAGCGATTTCAGCGTCGCCTCGCCAAGGCCGCGCCGGGGCACGTTGACGATGCGCTCGAATTTCAGATCGTTGGACGGGTTCAGCGTCACGTCGAGATAGGCGATCGCGTCGCGGATTTCCTGCCGCTCATAGAACCGGGGACCGCCGATGACGCGGTAGTCGAGGCCGAGCGTGATGAAGCGGTCTTCGAAGGCGCGCATCTGGAACGAGGCACGCACCAAGATCGCGATTTCGTTCAGCGCATGCTCGTGGCGCTGGAGCTGCTCGATGTCCTCGCCGATGACGCGCGCTTCTTCCTCGTCGTCCCAGCACCCTTGCACCACGACCTTCTCGCCGTCGTCGCCCTCGGTGTGCAGGGTCTTGCCGAGCCGTCCCTGATTGTGCGCGATCAGCCCGGACGCGCGCCCAGAATATGCGCCGTCGAGCGGTAATTGCGTTCGAGCCGGATGACCTTGGCGCCGGGAAAGTCCGTCTCGAAGCGAAGGATGTTGTCCACCTCCGCGCCGCGCCAGCCATAGATTGACTGATCGTCGTCGCCGACGCAGCAGACGTTCTGCGGTTCACCGTCCTCGCGCTGCGCGAGCAGACGGAGCCACAGATACTGGGCCACGTTGGTGTCTTGGTACTCGTCGACCAGAACATAGCGGAAGCGCTGCTGATAGCGGGCCAGCACATCCGGATGGTCCTGGAACAGCCGCAGGTTCTCCAACAGCAGATCACCGAAATCGACGGCGTTGAGATCCTTCAGACGCCGCTGATAGGCCGTATACAGATCGCGCCCCTTACCGTTGGCGAAGCCGTAGCTCTCGCCGTCGGGGACGCGCGCGGGTCTCAGGCCACGGTTCTTCCAGCCGTCGATCATGCTGGCGAGCACGCGTGCCGGCCAGCGCTTCTCATCGATGTTCTCCGCCGCGAGAAGCTGCTTGATCAGCCGGATCTGGTCGTCGGTGTCGAGCACCGTGAAGGAGGGCTTGAGGTCGACGAGTTCGGCGTGGCGCCGGAGGATCTTCACGCCGATGGCGTGGAACGTGCCGAGCCAAGGCATACCCTCGACGGCACCGCCGATCAGTTCGCTCACGCGCTGCTTCATCTCGCGCGCCGCCTTGTTGGTGAAGGTAACGGCGAGTATCTGGCCCGGATGGGCGCGTCCCAGGCGCAACAGATGCCCAATGCGCGTGGTCAGAACCCGCGTCTTGCCCGTGCCGGCGCCGGCCAGGACAAGAAGCGGTCCATCCAGCGTCTCGACAGCCTCCCGCTGCTCGGGATTGAGCGCCTCCAGATAGCGGTCCGCGCCGCGCCGCATGGCGCGCTGCGAGATCGAAAGCGTCTCGACGGGAGGTGTCTGTGGCGCCTCTTCGAACCCGTCACCCGGAGGGGGGACGTTTTCGGCGGCGCCCGTGCGAATCTTGCCCATGGCGTGGGACTATAGCACCGCACGCGTCCGCAACAGCCGGTGCGTACCAATGTCCACCGCCTGCTGGGCCAGACCAAGGCTGGGCTACGTGTGCGTACGAAATGCCACACTCACAAAATGTTGCACCGCAAGACTTGAAGGGGGGAACAACCGGTGGCAAATGGGGTGTACCGCTTGTGGGCTGTGATTTGGAGGTGGGAATGCTTCGTGTTTGGAAGGCGGGCTTCGCCTTGCTTGGGTTCTCGGTGCTGTTTTTCGGGGCCGTCCAAACGGCCGACGCCGGCTGTGAAATCGTAAAGGCCACCAACAGCGCGGACTCGAAGGCCGCCGCCGCAAGGGCCGCCTATGCCAACGCCCTTCAAACGGCCGAGCAGATCCGCCGCCGCCGGGGCTGGAAATACGTCACGCTGCGCCCTCGCAAGGTAAAGCCCGACCCGTTCTGGAAGGCCGTGCGGCCGGTCGTGACGCCCGACATGCTGCTGAAGCCCGATGTGGTGACACGCAAGACCTATGCGCAGTGCTGGAAGGGCGTCGTCGTGCCCTATGTCTGCACGGCGGGCGCCACGGCCTGCGGCAACTAGCAAGCCCCCGAAACCCGGCGCAAAAGCCGTCCCTGAAAGCGACAACTAGACTGAATTTGTTCAGGATCTCGGTCTAGACTGGGGCCATGACGACAGTCTCGGCAGTCGAAGCGCTTGGCGACCCGGCCTCCCCGGAGGCCTTGGAGAGCCTTTTTGCGCGGTTTTCCGCCCGTTTTGGCGACCGTTTCTCGCGCAGCGAGGCTTTGCGGGAGCAGCACGCCAATACCCTGACCTGGCTTAAGGTCCAGGCCCCCGACGCGGTCCTGTTCGCCGAGACCACCGAAGAGGTCTCCGAGGCCGTGGCGGCCTGCGCGGCGGCGCGGGTTCCCGTGATCCCGTTCGGGGCCGGCAGCTCGCTCGAAGGCCACTTGAACGCCCCCTTCGGCGGGCTCTCGCTGGACCTGTCCCGCATGAACGCGATTCTCGCCGTGCACGAGAACGATCTCGATTGCGCCGTGCAGGCGGGCGTCACCCGCAAGCAGCTCAACGAACATTTGCGCGATACAGGCCTGTTCTTTCCCGTCGATCCGGGCGCGGACGCCAGCCTCGGCGGCATGGCCGCGACGCGGGCCTCCGGCACCAATGCGGTGCGCTATGGCACGATGCGCGACGCCGTGCTGGGCCTGACCGCCGTGCTCGCCGATGGACGGATCGTCACGACGGGCGGCCGGGCCCGGAAATCCTCGGCCGGTTACGATCTCACGCGGCTCCTGGTCGGGTCGGAAGGCACGCTGGGCGTCATCACCGAGTTGACGCTGAAATTGTTCGGCATCCCCGAGACCATCCTGGCTGGCGTCTCGACCTTCCAAACGCTGGAAGGGGCCTGCAACGCGACCATCGCGGCGCTGCAGATGGGCCTGCCTCTGGCCCGTATCGAGCTGCTGGACGAGGTGCAGGTGCGCGGCTGCAATGCGTATTCGAAACTATCGCTGCCGGAGCAGCCAACCTTGTTCCTGGAGTTCCACGGGAGCGAGGCTGGCGCCCGCGAGCAGGTCGAGATCTTCTCGGAGATCGCGCAAGGCGAGGGCGGCGGTGCTCTGGAGTGGGCCGCGCGGCCCGAGGACCGGAGCAAGCTTTGGCAGGCGCGCCATGATGCCTATTGGGCAGCGAAGAATTTGCGTCCGGGGACCGATCTGATCGCGACCGATGTGTGCGTGCCGATCTCGGCGCTTGCGGCCTGTGTCACGGAAACGAAGCAGGATATCGAGAGACTGGATCTGATCGCGCCGATCGTCGGCCATGTGGGCGACGGCAATTTCCACGTGATGCCGCTGATCGACATGAGCTCGGCGCACGAGATGGAGCGGGCGCGGCAGTTCCTGGATCGCCTGATCGAACGGGCGCTCCGTTACGAGGGAACCTGCACCGGCGAGCATGGGGTCGGTCAGGGAAAGATCCGCTACCTGGTCGCGGAGCATGGCGAGGGGGTGGACGTAATGGTTGCCATAAAAAAGGCACTCGATCCGTTGAATATCCTGAATCCTGGCAAGATTTTTGCTGCAGATTTGTAAGTGTTTCCCGCAATGGCCCTGAATGGTTTGCGGTACTATTGAGAGGAACGGCGTACGCGGCAATTGGCTCAGTGTCTTTCGAAGGCTCTTGGCCTTTTGTTCTGCACGGGGACCATGCGCCGGCACACCCAGCCCTAGGCAGAGAGATCGGTGAATTCGTTTCTGCTGACACTCACGGCACTGTTGATATTGGTGCTGAGCGCGCTTTTCGCGGCGCCGCTCTTCGTCGATTGGGACGACTATCGTCCTGCGATCGAAGCGCAGATGACGAAGCTCGTGGGCCGCGACGTCAAGGTGGACGGCGAGGTCCAACTGATCGTGCTTCCCGCGCCGTATCTCAAGTTCGATGACATCAAGGTTGCCAATGCCGACGGCAGCCTTGAGACGCCTTTTCTCGAGGCTTCGTCCCTCGAGGCCAAGCTCAACGTGGGGACATTGCTGACCGGCAAGGTCGAGGCGCATGAACTCACGATCATCAATCCCACGGTGAGGCTTCAGGTCGATGGCACGGGCGCCGGCAATTGGAGCGATCTCGGTCAGCGCAAGCCGGGCGCGGTGTTCGTGCCCAGCGACGTGCTTCTCGACTCCGTACGCGTGACCGGCGGGACGCTGGAGATATCGAGAGGCGGCAGCACCGCTTTCGTGTTCACGAATATCGACGGTGAGGCGAGCGCCTCGTCTCTCGCGGGACCCTACAAGGTCTTGGCGGACTACGACTTCGAGGGCAGGTCCCAGTCCATCCGTTTCTCGACGGGCATCATCGATGACAGCGGCAAGTTCCGGGTCAAGACGGCGCTGCGGGATCCCGAGCGCTCGGCCTCGTATCAATTGGACGGCAGCATTTCGGGCCTGCGCGCCATGCCCGCCTATGACGGCACCTTCATCATGCGCGTCTCGAAGTTCGAGACATTGAACGTGGACGAACCCGCACAAGGCGACGCCGAGCCGGAGCCGGTGCTGGAAGAGGGCGAGATCTTCATTGAGCCGGCCACGGAGCCGGTAAGCGAAGTGGACCCGGAGGTCGTGACGGAAGAGACCGCGCCGCGCGGCCTCCGCGATGCCACCTCCTTCCTCGAAGTGAAGGGACCTCTAAGCGCCACGCCGGACCGCGCCGAACTGACCGGTTTCGAGCTCACACTCCATGCGTCAGGACGGCCGCAAATTCTGAAAGGCGACGTCGCGCTCGACTTCCGGCCGCCGTTCAAGGCGGACGCGACATTGGCGGCACGCTGGATCGATTTCGACGCGCTATTCGGTGCGGCTGGGACCGACAATCGGCCTGCGCCCGCGGCGGTCGTGCGCATGTTCGCCGACTGGGTCTTGGACGAGGCTGCGAAGGTCGGGCAGGGGACGCTCTCCCTCGACGTGGAACAGGCTGGCCTTGGCGGCGATCTCGCCGGCGGGCTCGCGCTCGAGCTCGCAAGCACAGACGGCGGTGTGGCTATCGAGAAGCTGAATGCGACGCTGCCCGGTGAGAACCGGGTCTCGGCGTCCGGATCCTTGCGCAAAGGCGAGTCCGGGCCGCTCTTCGAGGGACCGGCCTCGATCGACGGCTCCGGCTTGAGGGCGCTGACGCGCTGGGCGGCCGGCGATCGCGCCATCACCGGGCAGTCCTTCGTGGGCGACTTTTCTCTTTCCGCGGATGCCAAGGTCGGCGAGGGCGAGGTCGTCCTCTCGAATGCCAACGGCGCCGTAAGCGGTACGCCGTTCGGAGGCAACTTCCTCTACCGGTCCGGCGAGACCAATCTCATCAACATCGATCTCAGAAGCGAGCGTCTTGACTTGCGAGAAACGCTCGGTGGCGAACCGATCTGGTCCGCGTGGCTGCCGTCGCAGAGCGGCGAAGCCAAACCGCAAACCCCTTCCGAAGGCGCGGGCCTATCAGGCAGCTTCGCGGCGACGAAGTGCATGCGCGCTTGGAGATCGGCGAACTCCTGCTGCCCGACATCACGCCGGGCCGGCTCGATGCGGAGCTCTCTCTCACCGATGGGGATCTCGACATCCGGTCGCTGGCGTTCATCGCGCCTGGCGCCATGACCCTCGACGCAAAAGGGCGGGTCGTCAGCGTGGTGGAGGCACCGTCCGGCCAGATCGATTTGTCGCTGCAGGCGCAGAGCACCGACAACCTGCGGGCGCTCGCGGGCCTTGTCGGCTTTGGGAACCGTGTCGTGAAGTCCGAACATTTCTCCGCGCTGGCCCCCTTCGATGTCAGGGCCGCACTGGTAGCCGCGCGCGTGGGCGAGGCGACGGACGCATCGCTCGAACTGAGCGGCCAGGTCGGCGGGTCTGATCTCGCGGTCGTGGCCAAGGCAAAAGGCACGCTGGCGAACCCCCGCGACGCCGAGATCGACATTTCGGGCAGCGTCATGGGCGAGCGGCCGCAGGCGCTTCTCGTCCTCTGGTTCCCGGACCTGCCCCAAGACCGGCTCGCCGCGGCCGCAGGTGGGGAGGGCACGCTGTCTATCAAGGCCGCCGGCATCCCGAGCCAGCAACTCTCCGGCCGTGCCGCCCTGGAAACCACCGCCCTGCAGCTCGCGTTCGAGGGCATCGGGGCACTGAAAGATGACGGGACGACGCTGAACGGCTTCGGCTCCGTCGCGACCTCGGACGCGAGCCTGGCACTGCCCTTGCTGGGCCTCGACCCGCCGCCGAGTGCGCTGGGTGTACCGGCTGTCGGTCAACGGCCAACATCGCCGCTGCGGTCCGGCAAGGTGGACCTCGAGCAGGTCAGCGACAGTGATGGAGCAGCCGATCGAGGGTGCCGCGCATTTCGACCGCACGGGCGACGTCACGGCGTTCGATATTACGGCGCGTGCGGAGTGCATTTCTGTTCCCGCGCTGATGGGCCTCCTCGTGGCCTGGGAAAGGGCCGAGTCCACCGAGGAGATGCTGGGCGCCGTCGATGGCGATGCGGCGACCGTCTGGCCCGCACGCGGCCTCGCGCTTGGACTTCTGGAGAAGGCGGAAGGGAGCCTCGCGCTCAGCGCCAAGACTCTGTCCCTCGGCGAGCCGTTCCAAGTTTCAGACGGAAAGCTCAAGGCAAAGGTCGATCGCGGCACTCTGGCCATCGAGTCCATCGATGGCGGCTTGTACGGCGGCACGCTTACAGGGTCGGGTACGCTATCGCCCCGTGGCAGCGGCGCGGCCCTGACGGCAAGAGCCGATCTCAAGCAGGGCAGCCTTGCCGCGCTGAGCGAGGCAGTTGCCGGTGCGCCGCTTGCAAAAGGCGCATTCGATCTATCGTTCGATGTCGCGGGCGACGGCCTGAGCCCACCCGGCATTGTCGCGGATCTCGGCGGCACCGGTGTCCTGACGCTTGGGGCGGGCGAGCTGACGTCGTTCACCGCAGCCCCCTTGCGGCAGATTGCCGCCAAGGCGGCGGCGAGCAACGTGGCCGCCACCGCCGAACAGATCGACGCGGATGCCGAGAGCATTCAGAGCGAATTGAGACAAGGGCGCTACGCCTTCGAACCTGCGACGCTGAACTTCGAGGTGAAGAACGGCACCGTGCGCTTCGCACCGGCGAGCCTCGTGAGCAAGGACGTCGAGACGGCGCTCAAGACCTATGTGGATCTCGTCGGTCTCAAGCTCGACAGCGAATGGCAGATGCGGCTGACCTCTGCGCGCTCTGCGAACGTGCCGCCGCTGACAGTGGTTTTTGCCGGTCCGCTCGACAACGCGGGCACCATCTCGCCGGCGGTCGGCACGGCCGCCATCGAGAGCAAGCTCACCATCGATCGCTTGCGCGAAGACGTCGAGCGGCTCGAGTCTCTCGACGTCTCGGGAGGCCGTGCGCCCTCGAATGCTCAGGCGGAGGCAGCCGCAAAAGAAGCCGCAGCGCGAGAAGCCGCCGCCAAGGAAGCTGCTGAAAAGGAAGCCGCTGAAAAGGCGGCGGCGGAAGCCGCAGCGCAAGCCGCTGCCGAACGCGCCGAAGCTGCCCGCATAGCCGCCGAAAAGGAGGCTGCGGAGAGAGCCGCGCGCGAAAGAGCCGAGGCCGAAGCCCGCGCCGCCGAACAGAAGGCAGCCGCGGAACGGGCAGCTCAGGAGCAGGCGGCGCGAGAAGCAGACGCTGCTGCCCAGAAAGCAGCTGCCGAGCAAGCTGTGGCAGAGAAGGCCGCGGCGGCTGAAGCAGCCGATCAACGCGCGGCGGCAGAAGAGCGGGCCGCAGCGGAGAAGCGTGCGGCCGATGAGGCGCGCGCCGAGGCGGAAGCCCGCGCCGCCGCCGAAGCCCGTGCGGCCGCCGAAGCGAAAGCCGCGGCAGAATTGGAGGCTGCCAAACGCGCCGCCGCGGAAGCCCAGGCCGCTGCCGAGAAAGCCGCCCAGGAAAGAGCGGCGGCCGAAGCAAGAGCGGCCGCGGAAGCGAAGGCCGCTGCGGAGGCGAGGGCGGCAGCGGAGGAGGCTGCCGCGGCGCGCGTGGCAGCAGAGGCCCGTGCTGCGGCGGAGCGCGCCGAGCGGCAGCGTATCGAGGCTGAGGCGAAAGCCGCAGCCAGCGCCGCGGCCGCAGCCAGTACTGCGACTGAAGCGAATGCGGCCGCATCCGTCCCCGACGAATTCCTGCCGCCTCTGCCGACCCATGCGCCGGCCAACGACAATGCCGAGCCGGGCGATCCGATCGCGGATCTTCTCGAGGACGGGACGATAGCGGAAGACGCCGAGGCGGAGGAAGCGCCCGTCGCTGCGCCGCCTCAGCGCAAGCGCCGAAAGGTGATCCGCCGGTCTCGTCGCGACGATTGGCGCCGGAACTACGGTCCCTTCGGCGGCCTGTTCGGAGGCCGCTAGGCGGGAGCGTCTAGGAGGTCTCGCGTTTGCGCGCCTCTTTCATGCGCGCCAGCACGTAGAGGCGCAGCGCGGCCGAGAGACTGGTCCCGTCGCCCCGTTCCGTTCGTTCCTGATCGATTTCGCCGACGAGTCCTGCAATCGACTTGCCCTGGTCTCGTGCCAGTTCCGCCAACGCGTCCCAGAACGGTTCTTCCAGCGAAACACTGGTCCGGTGCCGGGCGATGGTGAGCGAGCGCTTGTTGCGGGCATTGGCCATCGGTGCGGAGCCGCTACTTTTTCGGAGCGACCATCTCCTCCGGGCGGACGAGCCTGTCGAAATCCTCCTCCTCGACATGACCGAGCCGCACAGCCTCTTCTTTCAGTGTGGTCCCGTTCCTGTGCGCGGTCTTCGCGATTTCGCTGGCGTTGTCGTAGCCGATATGAGGCGCAAGCGCGGTCACCAGCATCAGGGACCGCTCCATATGCTCGGTGATGCGCTCCCGGTTGGCTTTGATGCCGACCACGCAGTTCTTGTTGAAGCTGTCGGCCACATCGGCCAGGAGCCGCACCGACTGCAGAAGTGCGTAGGTCAGGACCGGCTTGAACACGTTGAGTTCGAAATGCCCCTGGCTGCCCGCGAAGGCGACGGTAGTCTCGTTCCCGAACACGCGCGCGCAGACCATGGTCACCGCCTCGCACTGGGTCGGGTTGACCTTGCCCGGCATGATCGACGAGCCGGGTTCGTTTTCCGGCAACAGCAGCTCGCCCAGACCCGAGCGCGGTCCCGATCCGAGCAAGCGAATGTCGTTGGCGATCTTGAACATGGCGGTTGCCACGGCCGTCAGGGCGCCATGGGTGAACACATAGGCGTCGTTTCCGGCCAGCGCCTCGAACTTGTTCTCGGCCGGGACGAAGGGAAGCTTCGTGAGCTCCGCCATCTTGCGGGCGAAGATGTCCGCGAAGTCGGGATGGCTGTTCAGCCCCGTGCCGACGGCCGTGCCGCCCTGCGCCAGAGCGTAAAGGCCCGGCAGGGTCATCTTGAGCCGCCTGATGCCGAGATCGATCTGCGCCGCATAGCCGCCGAACTCCTGGCCGAGGGTGAGGGGGGTCGCGTCCTGCATATGCGTCCGGCCGATCTTCAGAATGTCCTGAAAGGCTTCGGCCTTGTCTTTGAGGGCCGCATAGAGGCGAGACAGGGCCGGGTCCAGCCGGTAGGCGATCTCCTCGGCGGCGGCCACGTGCATGGCCGTCGGGAACGTGTCGTTCGAGGATTGGCCCATATTGACGTGGTCATTCGGATGAACCGGCTTTTTCGTGCCCAACTCCCCGCCGAGGATCTCGCTGGCCCTGTTCGCGATGACTTCGTTGAGGTTCATATTGGTCTGGGTACCGGACCCGGTCTGCCAGACCACGAGCGGGAAATGCCCTTCCATCTTGCCGTCGATGATCTCGGTCGCCGCGGTGGCGATGGCCTCGGCCAGCGTGGAATCGAGGCGTCCGAGCTCCTGATTCGTGAGCGCCGCGGCCTTCTTGACCAGGGCCATGGCGCGGATCATAGGTTCGGGCATCCGTTCGTCGCCGATCTGGAAATTTTGGCGCGAACGCTGGGTCTGCGCGCCCCAATAGCGGTCGCCGGGGACCTCGATCGGCCCAAAGGCGTCCGTCTCCGTACGCGGTGCGGACGAGGATTTCGGGGCGTCGGCTGCAGACATGAGCGAGATTTCCTTTTTGTAACTTGGAGATTGGTCGAGGAGCAGGTTTCTGGAATCCTTGGCCTGCCAACGACCGGACAATCTGACCTAACGCTATACCATTGCGGCGAGGGATGAGAGAACCTGGGATGTGGCGGCGTTTGCCACAATGGCGGTAGGGGCACGAGGGCTGGCTAGGCCAAAGCGCCTGACGAGGAGGATGTGTGACGGCGGCGTCCAGTAAGATCGTGCTGCCTCAGTCGAAGACAGTGCAAGCTTGCGAAACCTATGCCCGGTTCGCGGCTGTGTTGGTCTGCGTCATCGGCGAGGTGGTGCTGGCCGCATGGATCGGCATCTTGCCAGAGCGCTTCCTGCCGAGCCTGGCCGGAATGCCCCCCATCGCGGCCATCGGCGTCATCCTCGCAGGCCTCGGCCTCTTATGTTTCACCTACAAGCGGATCCGCTTCCTCTCGAGAACCATCGGCCTCGTGCTGGCCTTGTTCGGGCTCTTGATGCTCGGCCAGGCGGCTTTCGGCGATATCGGGCTGAATACATTTCTGATCCCAGACGAGGCTATCCCGCAGGCTCAGCTGAGCCATGAGTTCTCCTTCGCTCAAGCCGCGCCGGCTGCGCCGCTCCCAGTCCACGAGGGGACATCGACCGGTATCGTGGTGGCGCTCATCCTGTTCGGCGTGGCGCTGTTCTATGCCGAGCATCACCGCGTGGCGCCCTCAGTCCTCAGCCAAGTGCTGACGCTCGTCTTGCTCGCCCAGGTTCTGCTCGTGGTGACGGGCGCGGCCTATGGTGTCGACATGGACGGCGATCCTTTCCCATTCATGCGGCTCACGGTCTATGGCGTGATCGCGTTCGTCTTGCTGGCGACAGGGCTGATCTTGGCGTCCCCGGAACGGGGCATTGCGTCCGCGATTCTGGAGCAGTCTCCCGCGGGCGAGATGCTGCGCCGGCTCCTGCCGGGCATTCTGACCGTTCCGCCGGTGCTGGGATGGTTCGCGCGGGAAGCGAGGTCAACGCGCTCTACGACAGCGCCGCGACCCTGGTCATCTTTGCCGTGGCCAGCATTGTCGTGCTCGCCCTGTTCGCCTGGACGGCCCTTGGGGCCGTGCGCCGGGCCGATAGCGGCAGGCAGGTGGCGCTCATGGATTTGCGGGGACAGCGCGAGTGGCTCTCGACGACATTGGGATCGATCGGCGACGGCGTGATCGCGACGGACCCGAGCGGAAGCGTGCTACTGCTCAACAGGGTCGCCGAGGAACTGACGGGCTGGCCGGCGGCGGAAGCGCGCGGACGGCCCATCTGGGTCGTATTCCGTGTCGTGGATGAGGAGACGCGCAAACCCGTCGACGATCCGGCCCTGAGAGCGCTCCGCGAGCGCGAGGTATCCCGTATGGAGTCCGGCGCCATGCTCCTGACGCGCGACGATCGCGAACTCCCGGTGGAGCATTCGGGCGCCCCGATCATCGGGCAGGACGGCTCACTCGCCGGCGCCGTGCTCGTGTTCCGCGACGTCACCGAGCGGCGGCGCACGGCGCAGCGCCAAACCATGCTGGTCGGCGAACTGAACCACCGGGTGAAGAACGCGCTGGCGATCGTTCAGTCGCTCGTCCAGGCCAGCCTGCGCCAGGCCAAGGACCCGACCACGCAAACCATGGCCCGCACACTGGCCGAGCGCTTGCGCGCCTTGCACCGGGCGCACGATCTGCTGCTCGAATCCCAATGGTCCGGCGCGAGCCTGAAGGCGATGGTGGAACGCGAACTCGAGCCCTACAAGCGGGAGGGTGGACCCAAGGTCGTGATCAAGGGGTCCGACGTGCTGCTGCCGCCGCAATGCACGTCGATCCTCGCCATGACGCTGCACGAGCTCGCCACCAACGCGGTCAAATACGGCGCCCTGTCGCAGAACGACGGCCAGTTGAACGTCGCCTGGAAGACGCAGCGGCGAAACCGGCTCATCCTCGTCTGGGAGGAGAAGGGCGCCCCCATGGTGCAGAAGCCCACGGCCCGGAAAGGGTTCGGGTCGCAGCTCATCGATCAGGGCATCCGCCACAATCTCGGCGGCGAGACCAAGACCGAGTTTCGCAAGTCCGGACTCTATGTGGAACTCAGCGTACCCCTGACGCCATCCAACGAGCCGCGCGCCGCTCCCGACAAGGTTCACGCGCCGGCTGCCTAGGAGCACGGTCTCCCGCCTGGAGTCCTATTCCAGAACGCTGATTTCCTCGTTGGCGTGACGGAGACGCTCGGAGAATTCGCGCGTCAGATTGCCGAGAATAGTGATCATCACGTTGGGATGCTCTTCGGCCAACTCGTGCAACTCTTCGACGCCGAGCCCGTAGCAGATCACCTTCTCGTTCGCGATCACGTCGGCGGAGCGTGTACCGCCGTCGAGCAGCGCCATCTCGCCGAAGGTCAGGCCGGGCCCGATCGAGCACGCGCTTGTGCCGCCCGGGCTTGTCGTGGAGCTTGATCTCAACACTGACCGTGCCGCGCGCCAGCACGAAGAAAAGCTTGGCGGGATCGCCCTCGCGCATGATGACGTCGCCCTTGTCGAAGACGAGGGGCCGCACGATCCCTTCGACCAATCGGCATTCCTCGGGCGTGAGCCCGTCGAACAGGTTGATCTGATTGAGCGAGAACTTGGTGCCGGTGCTGGAGCCCTTGCCGGCGAGAAGCTGATCCTCGCACCATTCCAGCGCGGCGTCGGCATCGCGGAACTGGCGCAGGGCGTGACCTTCCGCCGTCTCGGCAAGCACCCGCGTGAGCCGGTCGAGCGATCCCTCGTTGTCGATGGACGCAAAGACGAGCTCCGTGTCGCTCTTCGCCATCGCGCGCACCGCCCGCCCGATCAGTTTGCAGGCCGCGTTGTCGGCATGGTGTACGCGCTTGAAGTCGACGACGATATATTTCGAGTCCTTGGCGAGTTCGGTCAGCTTGCGCAAGAGTTGCTCGGTCGAGCCGAAGAAGAGGGCGCCCTGTGCTTCGAGCACGGCGATCTTGTGGCCTTCCTCCGCGAGGAGCGTTCGCTCTTCCAAAGTGCGCAGCCGGTTCGAACGGACCATGTCGGCGCGGTAGTCGCGGCGCAGAACGCTGCGGACGTTGGTGTGATTGTAGAAAGAGTGGAGCTGGAACTCCCTCGACATGTCCTGGCACACGGCGATGCCGCGCACGCTGTTTCCCTGCGTATCGATCGGAGGCGCGTAAACGCAGATCCCGATCTGTCCGGGGATCGCGGCGATGATGCACCCCGACACGCCGCTCTTGGCCGGCATGCCGACTTCGTAGGCCCATTCGCCGGCATAGTCGTACATGCCGCAAGAATTCATCACCGTGAGTACGTCCCGCACGTACTGGGTGTCGAAGATCTTGTGATCGGTCACGGGGTTCGTCCCGTCATTGGCCAGCGTCGCCGCCATGACAGCGAGGTCGCACGCGGTGACGCTGAGCGCACACTGACGGAAGTAGAGTTCGAGGACTTCCTCCGGGTCGTGCTCGATCATGGCGGTGTTGAGCATCATGTACGCGATGGCGCGGTTGCGGTGGCCCGTCGCCAGCTCCGACTTGTAGACCGCTTCGTCGATCTCGATCTTGCGGGCGGCGAGGCTCGAGAACAATTCGAGCATGTTGTTGGTGCGCTGCTGTAGCGTGTCGCCCTGCATCATCTCCGCGACCGCGATCGCGCCCGCGTTCACCATGGGGTTAAAGGGCCGGTTGGCGGCCTCGTCGAGTAAGATGGAGTTGAAGGCCTCACCCGTCGGCTCCACGCCGACCTTCTCCAGGACGCGCGAACGCCCGTGGTGCTGTAGGGCGTACCCGTACATGAACGGCTTGGAGACCGATTGGATCGTGAACGGCACGCGGGCATCGCCCACCGTGTAGAGCTGACCGTCCACGGTGGCGATGGCGATACCGAACAGCTTTGGATCGACCTTGCCCAGCTCGGGGATATAGGCCGCCGGCGCACCACCCTCGATTTTCGAGATGCGTGCGTGGATCTCGTTCAGATAGTCCTGAATGGGCGCAAGCGCCCCGCCGTCCGCGTTCGGCGCGCCGCGGATTAGATCGAGTTTGTTCAAGTATGCGTCTCCCCAGCCGATGCGTGACACCGCATCCCGCGAGCATCAATCAGAAATCATGCCATGTCGACCATCCGGCCAATTGGGCGGACGGGCCATTTCGCACGTGCCGTGATGGCTAATGTGTGGGCATACCGTCGCCGCGGACGCACAAGAAAGCGGCTGCTTCGGGGTGCGCTACTTCTTGCGGAAGTTGTCGAGCTGCACGACTTCGGCCGGAGGCCGGGACATCACCACTTCGACCGGTTCGGTTTCGCTGGTTTCTTCGGCCGGTGGCTCCGTACCCGGACGGTCGTCGGACTGGTCGCTCACCACATCGGGCAGAGCGGAGGCCATATGCTGGCGCGCCGAGTCGTTGGCGGCGCCCGGCTTTCCGAACTGGAGACCGAATTGCGCCGACGGATCGTAGAAGGCCTTCACCGCGCTGAAGGGAATTACCAGCCGTTCGGGCACATTGGCGAAGGACAGCTTCACCTCGAAGCGCTCGTCCCACACGAACAGGTCCCAGAACTGGTACTGGAGGACGATTGTCATCTCCTCCGGGTACTGTTCCTTCAGGCGTTTGGAAATGGAAACGCCTTCGGCGCAGGTGTCGAAGGCGATGTACAGATGGTGCTCGCCGGGGAGCCCATCGCGCTGGACTTGTGTCAGGACCTCGCGCACCACGCCGCGGAGCGCGTCCTGTGTCAGAAGATCGTATCGAATTCCATCGTCTGCCATGTAATGGCGCCGCTCCATTTTTGGCGACGTAGGCAGTCCACCCCGTCAGAAGTGGAGGGCTTCTGTTGCCCGGTGCCCTCCGAAACCGCGCCTAACCTCTGCGAGGAGGCTAGGGCTTTAATTTAGGCTATCGCGCCGCATTACGCAGCGAGACGTGCCTCCGCATAGTTGTCATTGGCAACTATAAGGTTCGGCCCGATAACGGCGGATACCATGCCGAGCGAAAGTACGACCTTTACACCCTCGTCGATCCTATTTCGGCCCCGCCACGTTTCAGTCGTTACCGACTTAACGCCGCAAGTCCCATGCCACAGCTCTCTGGCCCGCACGTCACGTGCTCGAGAGACTGAAACCTGGTGGAGCCGCCGGGTACCGCCCCCGGGTCCGAATGGTTTATTACGTCAACCGTTTATCGCCATAGTCGGCCGAAGCCGACACCACATATATAAGCCCCAAAGAGGTTAATTGAAAGATCGGGAGGTAGATAACCCCCAATCTTCACCCCTTGAATAGGCTTGTCGCACAGTGAGTTGGCAGAGCCGGATCGGATGCGCTAGTCGCGTTCCATCTTGAGCACGCGGCCGGTCGTGGCATCGACGTGCATCTCGATATCGTCGCCGCGGGCATCTTCGCCCTCGACTTTCCAGATATTCCTTCTGCGCTTGTATTCGATGTCTTCGAGGTCGACGATACCCCGGTCGAAGGCCATCTGCCGGACCCGCTCGATGCCGATGCTCTGGGCATAGGCGGCGGTGGAGACGAAACCAAGGGTAGTGCAGGCCGCAAGGCCGAGGACAACTGTCAGACGACGCATTGAATGCTCCTTCTACAAGTCTATCGACAAAGTAGCGAGCCCGGCCTGTGAGTCTCGGCATTCCGGACCTCGGTGAATATAGGGACACTCTGACGTTGCGCCAATATCTCGAGCTCCTCTCTCATGTCCGCCATGCGGGCCTCCGCAAGGAGGATCGGACCGGCACCGGCACCCTCAGCCTATTCGGGGCGCAAATGCGCTTCGACTTGAGCGAGGGGTTCCCACTCATGACCACCAAGAAGCTGCATGTGAAATCGATCATCCATGAGCTTCTGTGGTTTCTGCAGGGCTCGACGAATATCCACTATCTCAAGGAACATGGCGTCAGGATTTGGGACGAGTGGGCCGACGAGAACGGCGATCTCGGGCCCGTCTACGGCAAGCAGTGGCGCTCATGGCCAACCGCGTCGGGGGGCGAGGTCGACCAGATCACGGCGCTGGTCGAGGGCATCAAACAGAACCCCGATTCGCGGCGTCACATCGTCAGCGCGTGGAATGTGGGCGAGATTCCCAACATGGCGCTCCCGCCTTGCCACTGCCTGTTCCAGTTCTATGTCGGCGACGGCCGGCTGTCCTGCCAGCTCTATCAGCGCTCCGCGGATATCTTCCTCGGCGTGCCGTTCAACATCGCGTCCTATGCCCTTCTCACGCACATGGTCGCGCAGGTCACGGGGCTGGAGCCCGGCGACTTCGTGCACACATTCGGGGATGTGCATCTGTACCTGAACCATCTGGATCAGGCCGACGAGCAGCTTTCGCGCACGCCCCGGACGCGGCCGCGCCTCGAGATCAACCCGGAAGTGACCTCGCTGTTCGACTTTGTCTACGACGATTTCAAAATCGTCGGCTACGACCCCTATCCGGCGATCCGCGCGAGGTGGCTGTGTGACCGACGAGTCCGGAGGACGGTCCCCCGCCATCGCCCTGGTCGTCGCCATGGGCGAGAACCGCGCCATCGGCCTGGACGGCGGGCTGCCCTGGCACTTGCGGTCCGACATGAAGTTGTTTCGCGCCGTGACCATGGGCAAGCCGGTGGTCATGGGGCGGTTCACCTTCGAATCGCTGCCACGCGTTCTCGACGGCCGCCTCAATATCGTCATGACCCGGAACGCAACGTCACGGCGCCTGGGGTGGTCGTGGTTCGCGATCTTGCGGCGGCGCTGGAAGAGGCGCGCCTCTGGGCCGCCAAGGAGGGTGCCGACGAAATCGCCGTGATCGGCGGGGAGGCGGTGTTTGCCGAAGTCCTGCCTCAAGCCGACCGGATCTATCTCACCGAAGTCCATGCCGCTCCGGAAGCCGATACCTGGTTCCCGGAACTCGACCCGGACGCGTGGCGGGAGGTCTCGCGGGAAGCCTTCGAGGCGGGTCCAAAGGACGACCACGATTTCAGCATCGTGATCTTGGAGCGGGTTTGAGCGAATAGGGCCGCCTTCGATTGCGCGCCCATTGGTACTGGCCTATAACCTCCCGGATTCTTGTCGCGGTTCCGCCACTTGGTGCGCCTAATCTCCCCTGCGATTGGCGCGGCCCAAATGTGGCGGCTTCGCGCGAAAGCCCCCTCAGCAATCAGGACGAGAGACAATATGCCTTGGAGCAATCAGAGCGGCGGTGGCGGCAACAACGGGCCCTGGGGGCCCAGGCCGGGCGGTTCCGGCGGTGGCGGCCAGCAACCTGACCTGGAAGACATACTGCGCAAGAGCCAAGACAAGCTGCGCCAGGCCATGCCCGGTGGCGGCGGCTGGCTGCTTCCGGCCGTCTTGGCCGTGCTCGTCGCCGTTGTGGTCGGCTTCTTCGGCTTCTTCGTTCGGGTGAACACGGACGAGGTCGGCATCGTGCTGCGCTTCGGTGAATATGTGCGCCAGCTTCCGCCTGGCCTGCATGTCCGCCTGCCGTATCCAATCGAGGAGGTCATGCTCCCGAAGGTGACGCGCGCCAACCGGATCGAGATCGGCATTCGCTCCGCTCAAGGCGGCGGGCTTTCGGTGCGGGATGTGCCCGAGGAAAGCCTGATGCTCACGGGCGACGAGAACATCGTCGACATCGACTTCGTCGTGGTCTGGAAGATCAGTGACGCACCCGACTATCTCTTCAACATCCAAAATCCCGAAGGCACCGTGAAGGACGTCTCCGAAAGCGCCATGCGTGAAATCGTCGGACAAAGCGATATCGAGCCCATCTTGACGTCGTCTCGCGCCCAGACCGAAGGCAAGGTGCAGCAGCTCATTCAGCGCACGCTCGATGGCTACAAGGCCGGTATCGAGATCACGCAGGTTCAGTTGCAGAAGGTCGATCCGCCGGCTCAGGTCATCGACGCGTTCCGCGACGTGCAGGCGGCTCGCGCCGACGAGGAGCGTCTGCAGAATGAGGCCCAAGCCTATGCGAACCGGGTCGTCCCGGAAGCCCGCGGTGAGGCCGAACGGATCCTTCAGAACGCACAAGGCTATCGCGATCAGGTCATCGCCGAGGCGAAGGGTGAGGCGGAACGCTTCGAGAAGGTCCTGCAGGAATACGAGAAGGCGCCGGACGTGACGCGTCAGCGCATCTTCATCGACACGATGAAGGAAGTCTTTTCCAAGACTGACAAGATCATCATCGACAAGGATGGCGGCGGTGGCGTGGTGCCCTATCTGCCACTCACGGAATTGCAGAGGAAACCGCCGCAATCGCCGGCATCGTCCACGTCGGCTCCCTCGCTCCAGACCGGAGGGCAGCAGTAATGAAAAAGGCAACCCTTACGCTCATTCTGCTGCTGATCGGCATCCTGGCCATCGGCGCCTATCTGACGCTGTTTAGCGTCTACCAGACGCAGCAGGCCCTGGTTCTCGAGTTCGGTAAGGCGAAGCGGGTCATCGATGACCCGGGCCTGAACTACAAGATCCCGTTCATCCAGAACGTGGTCTTCTTCGACAAGCGGCTGTTGGATTTGGATTCGGCGCCTCAGGAAGTCATCGCCGCCGATCAGAAGCGGCTTGTGGTCGACGCCTTCGCGCGCTGGCGGATCACCAATCCGCTGCTGTTCTACCAATCGGTGAACAACGAGTTCAACGCACGGACACGGCTCAGCGACTTTCTTGAAGCCGCGCTTCGCCGCGTCCTCGGTTCGGCAAGTTCGAGCGTCGTGCGGGACGATCGTAACGAGCTGATGCGGAAGATCACCAACGAGATGAACGAGAACGCCCAGAAGTTCGGCATGACGGTCGTCGATGTCCGGATCAAGCGGGCGGACCTGCCCGAGGCCAACAGCCTCGCCATCTTCCGCCGGATGCAGACGGAACGTCAGCGCGAGGCCGCGGAGATCCGAGCCGAAGGTGAGGAGGCGTCCCGCCGCATTCGCGCAGACGCTGACCGCCAAGTGACGGTGGTGAAGGCCGAGGCGACGGGTGAATCCGAGCGGATTCGCGGTGCGGGCGATGCGGAGAAGAACCGCGTCTTCGCCGAAGCCTTCGGCAAGGACCCCGACTTCTTCGCCTTCTACCGCTCCATGCAGGCCTATGAAGGCGCCTTGCAGTCGGGCGATACCAGGATGCTGCTCAGCCCGGATTCGCAGTTCTTCCAGTACTTCAACGACGCTTCGGGAGCCCGTCGCGGTGCTTCTTCCAGCATGCCGAAAGGGGACAAGAGCGCCGTAAGCCGGCCCTTGAGTTCGACCCCTTAGGCGGGTTGTACGGGCATGGAAGACCTGGGAGTGGCCATCGGTCTCGTCCTGGTGATCGAGGGCCTGGTTTGGGCCCTTGCGCCCCGGTTCGGGCGCCGGCTTCTGGAAGCGGCGTCCGATACACCCGAACAGTCCCTGCGGCTGGCGGGCACCCTCGCGGTTGCGGTGGGTGTCCTCCTCGTTTGGCTGATAAGAGGCTGATCGTGGGCCGGCCCGCGGGGACCGCCGGTCTGCTCCTGCGCACCTCTTGGGGTGAAACCGTGCTTCCTCAGGGCCTACGACTCTCGTTAAAATGCGCGGAACGCTCCGAGGCCTCGGCGCGCTTGAGCTTGGTACGATGACAGGAGTGCGCAGAAGGATGTCCGGACGCAACGGCCAGAGCTGGGCTCGTCGTTTTCGGGGCGCATGCGCCGTGCTTGTCTTCTGCGCTATGCCGCAACTGCCGGTCTCGGGCTTGCCGCGCTCCTCGCGCCGGCGCCGGGTTTTGCGAAGGGCCCCGTATCGGTCGCCGACATAGCCGAGGGACTCCAGGATGCTGTCGTCAATATATCGACGACGCAGACCCTCAAGGAACGGAACGGGAGTCCGCCCGGCCGGAAGGGACCGAAGACCAGCCCCTTCGACGAGTTGTTCGACGACTTCTTCGACGAGGAGGGACCCGACGGTTCCCCGCGCAAAGTCAGCTCGCTCGGATCGGGGTTTGTGATCGATCCCTCGGGACTAATCGTCACCAACAATCACGTGATCGAAGGCGCCGACGAGATCATCGTGAATTTCACCGATGGGTCGAAGCTCAAGGTGATCAAAATCCTCGGCCACGATCCCGAGACCGATCTTGCTCTGCTGCAGGTCAAGCCGCGCAAGCCGCTCAAGGCGATCACCTTCGGAGATTCTTCCATCCTGCGCGTGGGCGATTGGGTGATGGCGATCGGGAACCCCTTCGGCCTCGGTGGTAGCCTGACCGTTGGCGTCGTCTCCGCCGTGAAGCGCGACATCAACGCGGGGCCCTACGACAACTTCATTCAGACCGACGCGGCAATCAATCGGGGTAACTCCGGCGGTCCCTTGTTCAACATGGACGGTCAGGTCGTGGGCGTGAATACCGCGATCATTTCGCCGACGGGGGGATCGATCGGCATCGGTTTTGCGGTTCCGTCCAACACGGCTGTCCGCGTCCTGAACCAGTTGAAAGAATTCGGCGAGACGCGGCGCGGCTGGCTCGGCGTGCACGTTCAAAACGTCACCGACGAGATGGCCTCAACCCTTGGCCTGGAGGAGCCGATGGGCGCTTTGGTAGCCTCCGTCGCTCCCGAGGGGCCGGCGGGCAGCGCCGGGATCAAGCCGCGCGACGTCATTCTCGACTTTGGCGGACAATCCATCCGGAACATGCGCGATCTGCCGCGCGCGGTCGCTAACGGCACGGTGGGAGCGGACGTGCTCCTCAAGGTCCTTCGCGACGGCGAGCTCTTGGATCTCACCGTGACGCTCGGCCGCTTGCCTGCATCCGAGGATGACGAGGCGATCGAGACTGAGGATTCCGACGGTGTGAAAGAACTCCTTGGACTTACGATCGAGCCGTTGACCGCCGATCTGCGGGCCAAGTTCGAAATCAGCGGGACCGTCGACGGGGTTGTGGTGACGGCCGTCGACCCGGACAGTCCGGCGGCGAAGAAGCGCATAGAGGTTGGCGACGTAATCGTCGAAGTGACTCAGGAAGCCGTCCACCGGCCTGAGGAGGTTGTTGCCCGGCTGCGGGCCGTGGAGAAATCAGGACGCCGCAAGATCCTGTTTCTTCTCGCCAACGCGGATGGCGATCTGCGCCTCGTCAACGTCCCGATCAGCTGACGTGGCTCGTCGCCGTCGGCGCGAACCCCAATGGCCCATCGTGTTTGAAGCCGTTCTCATCGCCGGACCTACTGCTAGCGGCAAGTCCGCGGCGGCGCTGGCGCTGGCCGATCGCCTGGGCGGTGCGGTCATCAATGCCGATTCCATGCAGATCTATCGCGAGCTGCAGATCTTGACTGCGCGTCCCAGCGCGGCGGAGATGGCGGGCGTGCCCCACCACCTGTACGGCACCGTGCCCGGACGCGAGGGCTATTCGGTCGGGCGATGGGTTGGCGAAGCGGCCGCCGCCATCGAAGAGGCGCGCGCGGCCGGACACGTGCCGATCCTTGTCGGCGGTACCGGACTCTACTTCATGGCGCTGCTGCGGGGGCTCTCGCCGGTCCCAGACATTCCCGACGAGGTCAGACAGCGCTGGCGCAGCTTTGCGGCCACAGCGCCCGCTAGCGACCTCCACGCCGCACTGGGCGCTCGGGACCCGGTCATGGCCGCTCGCCTCGATCCCACGGATACGCAGCGTCTCGTGCGTGCCCTCGAAGTCGTCGAGGCTACGGGCGTGTCGCTTGCCGAGTGGCAGGAGACAGAAGGGGAGCCTGTTCTTCGTGACGAAGGGCTGCTGAAGCTTGTGGTCGCGCCGGAGCGGGACGTGATCTACGCCGCCATCGACGCCCGATTCGATTCCATGCTGGAGCATGGCGCGCTTGCTGAAGTCGAAGCGCTGACCAAGCTCGGCCTCGATCCGGGGCTTCCTATCATGCGGGCCTGCGGCGTCCCCGAACTCGCGGGCCACTTGGGCGGCGCCATGAGCCTGGACGAGGCGGCCGAGAAAGCGAAGACGTCGAGCCGGCGCTATGCGAAGCGCCAGATGACGTGGGCGCGGCGCTTCATGGCCGATTGGACGTGGGTTCCGGACAGCGAAGCCGCCCTCTTAGTAGGCCCAGAGCCAGGTCCAAACAAACGCTAGACGGTCACCTGCGTGCCGATAGCCACGACGCGGTCGGTCGGCAATTGGAAATAGGCCGACGCATCGTCCGCATTATGCGCAAGATAGACAAAGAGACGGTCCTGCCATTGCGGCATGCCGGATCGCGGGTCCGGCCGTATCGTCCTTTGCGACAGGAAGAACGACGTCGACATGATGTCGAACTGCCAGCCTTTCCGGCGGGCGATCGCGAGAGCTTTCGGAACGTTCGGCCGTTCCACAAAACCGAAATGCAGCGTCATCCGCATGAACTTGTCGCTTATCGGTTCCAACTGAACGCGGTCCTGGGGTGCGACGCGCGGAATGTCCTCGTTCTTGATGGTGAGGATGACGTTGTGCTCGTGCAGCACCTTGTTGTGCTTGAGGTTGTGCAGGAGTGCAGTCGGCGCGAACTCCGGATCGGCACTCAGGAACATGGCGGTTCCGGGCACGAGATGCGGCGGTTTGGTCTCGAGGCTCTTGATCAGAGGCTCGAACGGCACCTCGATGCGGCGTGTCTTCTGTGCCAGGAGCCGCGTGCCGCGCCTCCAGGTGAGCATGACGAGGACCAGGATCATGCCGACGAGCACCGGCAGCCAAGCTCCCTCGACGATCTTCAGCATGCTGGCCATGACGAAGGCGGTGTCGACGAAGGTCAGCGGCGCCATCAGGGCGATCGCCCAGTACAGCTTCCAGCGCCACAGTTTCCAGATGACGATGAAGCCGAGGATGCCTGCCACCCACTCCGTCGCCGCCACCGCCAGCACATAGGCGGAGGCAAGCTCGCTCGACGACCGGAACATGAACACCAGCAGCAGAACGCCGGTCAGTAGGACCCAGTTGACCCGCGGCATGTAGATCTGACCCGCCTGCGATTCCGATGTGTGCCGCACTTCCATGCGCGGCAGAAGGCCAAGTGCATGGCTTGCCGCGTGATCGAGTAGGCGCCCGTGATCACCGCCTGGCTCGCGATGGCAGTGGCCATCGTCGCCAAGGCAACCATGGGATAGAGCGCCCAATCGGGGAACAGTAGGAAGAATGGGTTCGACAGTGCGTCTGGATGTGCAAGCACCAGCGCGCCTTGCCCGAAATAGTTCAGGAGCAGGGCGGGGAGAACCAGAATGAACCATGCCGTCTGAATTGGCTTCCGTCCAAAATGGCCGAGATCGTTGTAGAGGGCCTCGGACCCCGTCACGACCAGGAACACCGCACCGAGCGTGATGAGGCCGATCATGCCGTGGGTGAAGAGAAACTTCAGCCCGTAATAGGGGTTCAGCGCCAGAAAGATGCGCGGGTATTCGGCGATCTCGACCGCCCCAGCGATCGCTATCACCAGGAACCAGACGGTCGTGATCGGCGCGAACAGCGCCGAGACGCGCGCCGTCCCGTGGCTCTGCACGGAAAACAGCGCGACGAGAATGATCACGGTGATCGGGAGCACATAAGGCTCGAACGCGTCCGTCGCGACGTTGAGACCTTCAACGGCCGAAAGCACCGACAGGGCAGGGGTGATCAACGTGGAGCCGTAGAACATGGCCGCGCCGACAATGCCCAGTCCCAGCACGAGCGGCGTGCGTTTGCCCAGTGCGGTGAACGCGAGCGCGGTCAGCGCCAAAGTGCCGCCTTCGCCGTTGTTGTCCGCGCGGAGGAGCAGCACCACGTATTTCAGCGTGACGACGATAATCAGCGACCAGAAGATCAGCGACAGGACGCCGAAAACGGCGGCCTCCGTCACGGCGCCGTAAGAACCGCCCGCGGCGAGCACGGCTTCGCGCAGCGCGTAGAGGGGGCTCGTGCCGATGTCGCCATAGACGACGCCGATCGACCCAAACGTCAGCGCCCAGAACGCGCGGCTCGTTATAGGCGCATTCGCCGGCTCATGGCCGTGGCCGTGTCCATTGCCGTTGGCAACGGCCGGTTCTGACGATGCGGTCTGCTGCATTCAGGATGTGATGAACTGGAAAAGCGTTTTCAGTTACGGGCCCACCAGAGCGTCTCTGCGCCGGCGTGGCTTTGTCCCTCTGATCGAGGTTGCCCCACTAATCGGTATGAGCCTTAGGCGTATCGTCGGCCATTGTCTAGAACGCTTGTGGGAAAAGATGAGGCCCTTTGTCATCATATTTCCCAATCGTGTAATTAATTTACAAAAACAAACTCAGATAGGTAATATATGCAAAGATTGGCCCGAAAAAACTTACCATACATTCGCATTTGTCGTTGACCCTGTGACACCGAGGCCCTAGGGTGCGCGGCCTAATCCGGCACTTTTGCCATTTTGATCGAGATTAACCGGGCAGTGGTTGGTCCAGCCGCTGAGGCCCGGTTTTGTCAGTGGAAAGAGACATGTCTGCCAACGAAAACGGCGCAGCCACGATGACCGGCGCGCAGATCGTGCTTCAGGCGCTCGCCGACCAGGGTGTGGATCACATCTTCGGCTATCCGGGCGGCGCCGTTCTGCCGATCTATGACGAGTTATTTCAACAGGACCGGCTGCAGCACGTGCTGGTCCGTCACGAGCAGGGCGCGGTCCACGCGGCCGAAGGCTATGCGCGCTCGACCGGCAAGGTCGGCGTCGTGCTGGTGACGTCTGGTCCCGGCGCGACCAACGCGGTGACGGGGCTGACCGATGCGTTGATGGATTCGATTCCGGTTGTCTGCATCACGGGACAGGTGCCGACGCATCTGATCGGTAACGATGCCTTCCAGGAATGCGACACGGTCGGCATCACGCGCCCCTGCACGAAACACAATTATCTGGTGAAGGACGTCAATCAGCTCGCCGAGGTGCTGCACGAGGCGTTTTACGTCGCCCGTTCGGGCCGGCCGGGTCCCGTCGTCGTGGATATCCCCAAGGACATCCAGTTCATGACGGGCACCTACAAGGGCGTCTCGAACTCTCAGCACAAGAGCTATGTCCCTCCGCAGAAGGGCGATCAGAACGCGATCGACGCGGCGGTCGAGTTGATGATCAATGCCAAGAAGCCGGTCTTCTACACGGGTGGCGGCGTTATCAACGCGGGACCGGCGGCCAGCGAGAGCCTGCGCGAACTCGTGCGCATGACCGGCTATCCGATCACCTCGACGCTGATGGGGCTTGGCAGCTATCCGGCTTCGGACAAGCAGTGGCTCGGCATGCTCGGCATGCACGGCACCTACGAGGCCAACAACGCCATGCATGACTGCGATGTCATGATCTGCATCGGCGCGCGCTTCGACGACCGCATCACCGGCAGGCTCGACGCGTTCTCGCCGGGCTCGAAGAAGATCCACGTAGATGTCGATCCGTCCTCGATCAACAAGAATGTCCATGTGGACCTTCCGATCGTCGGCGACTGCGCCTTCGTGATCGATCAGATGATCGAGACGTGGAAGGCTAAGAAGCCGTCCGTCGACAAGGACGCGCACGCGCGCTGGTGGGATCAGATCGAGACCTGGCGCAAGCGCAAATGCTTGCATTACCGGAACAAGAGCGACGTGATCATGCCGCAATACGCCATCGAGAGGCTGTTTGCGCTGACACGCGATCACGACACCTACATCACCACGGAAGTGGGCCAGCACCAGATGTGGGCGGCTCAGTATTTCCATTTCGACGAGCCGAACCGCTGGATGACGTCCGGCGGCCTCGGCACGATGGGCTATGGCATTCCGGCCGCGGTCGGCGTGCAGATGGCCCATCCGGAGTCGCTCGTGATCGATATCGCGGGCGAGGCGTCGGTGCTGATGACCATGCAGGAGATCTCGACGGCGGTTCAGTACAACCTGCCGGTCAAGATCTTCATCCTGAACAACGAGTACATGGGCATGGTCCGCCAGTGGCAGGAGCTGCTTCATGGCGGCCGCTATTCGCACTCCTACAGTGAGGCGTTGCCCGATTTCGTGAAGCTGGCCGAGGCCTATCACGCGGTAGGCATTCGCGCCGAGAAGCCGGACGAACTCGACGATGCGATCATCGAGATGATCAAGACGCCGCGCCCCGTCATCTTCGACTGCATGGTCGACAAGCACGCCAATTGCTTCCCGATGATTCCGAGCGGTGAAGCGCACAACAACATGCTGATGGGCGACGACCTGACGGAAGAGGATATCGAGAAGGCCATCTCCGAAGAAGGCAAGGTGATGGTCTGATGGGGCAGCCTGGTTCCGCTTACTCGCTCGAAAAGCCCGTAGAGTCTCTCGAGACGCATACGATGAGCGTGCTCGTGGACAACGAGCCCGGCGTGCTCGCGCGCGTCATCGGCCTGTTCTCGGGCCGCGGCTACAACATCGAGTCGCTGACCGTGTCCGAGACCGAGCACGAGGCGCATCTGTCCCGTATCACCATCGTGACGACGGGAACGCCCATGGTTATCGAGCAGATCAAGAACCAGCTCGACAGGCTGGTGCCGATCCACTCGGTCACGGACCTCACCGTCTGCGGCGAGACGATCGAGCGGGAATTGGCGCTGGTGAAGGTGGCGGCGCGGCGAGAAGCGCGTCGAAGCGCTCGCCTTGCCGAAACCTTCCGCGCGAAGGCTGTGGATGCCTCGCTCGAGCATTTTGTGTTCGAAATCACCGGGCGCCAATCCAAGATCGAACAATTCATCGCGCTGATGCAGCCGCTCGGTCTCGTGGAGGTCTGCCGGACGGGCGTCGCGGCCATCGGCCGGGGCCCGGAGCGGATGTAGCTCTCACGGGGTCATCCGACACTTGTCTTTTTGCGGGTCCGGCGGCAAAACCCGGACCAAATCGTCACAGCCAAGTTTTGAAGACATTGAAATTGTAGAACGTAGGGGAAGAGGTATGCGTGTCTATTACGATCGGGATGCCGATCTCAATCTGATCAAGGGCAAGAAGGTCGCCATCATCGGCTACGGCAGCCAGGGCCACGCCCATGCTCTGAACATGAAGGATTCCGGCGTCGCCGAAGTGGCCATCGGCCTGCGCCCCGGCTCCAGCTCCGCCGCCAAGGCCGAGGGCGAAGGGCTCAAGGTCATGAGCGTCTCCGAGGCGGCCGCCTGGGCCGACGTGGTCATGATGCTGACGCCGGACGAGCTCCAGGCCGATATCTGGGAAAAAGAGCTCAAGCCCAACATGAAGCAGGGCTCCGCGCTCTTCTTCGCCCATGGCCTCAACATCCACTTCAACCTGATCGAACCGCGCGCGGACATGGATGTCTGCATGGTGGCGCCTAAGGGCCCCGGCCACACGGTGCGCGCCGAATATAAGCGCGGCGCCGGCGTGCCGTGCCTCGTGGCCATCGCCCAGGACGCCACGGGCAATGCCCACGATCTGTCGCTCTCCTACGCCTCCGCCATCGGCGGCGGCCGCGCGGGCATCATCGAGACCTCGTTCCGCGAGGAGTGCGAGACCGACCTGTTCGGCGAGCAGGCCGTGCTCTGCGGCGGTCTCGTCGAGCTGATGCGCAGCGGCTTCGAGACGCTGGTCGAGGCGGGCTACGCTCCCGAGATGGCCTATTTCGAGACCGTCCATGAGGTGAAGCTGATCGTCGACCTCATCTACGAGGGTGGTATCGCCAACATGAACTACTCCGTGTCCAACACGGCCGAGTACGGCGAGTACGTCTCCGGTCCGCGCGTCGTGACCGGCGACAGCAAGGCCGCCATGAAGGACGTGCTGACCGACATTCAGAACGGCACCTTCGTGAAGAACTGGATGCTCGAAAACAAGATCAACCAGCCGAGCTTCAAGGCCATGCGCGCCAAGTGCGACGGCCACGAGATGGAAGTGGTTGGCGAGAAGCTGCGTGCCATGATGCCGTGGATCGCAGAGAGCAAGATGGTCGACAAGTCCAAGAACTAGTCGCCTCGCGATCTTCTCTTAGAGACAACGAATGGCCGGGCTCGTCCCGGCCATTTTTCGTTTGGGCAGGCGCGTTCCACGGCGTCTTGCTCTAAGGTTCCCCATCGTCATACGGACGCAGAAGTTTCAGGACACCATCCCGAGGTTTTGAGGGCTATCGGGGCAGGGGGGATCGCCATGTACACCGCTCGTATTGCCAAGATCGTCATGGTCGCGTGTCTCGCGGCCTTCTGCCTGCTGGTCGTGTTCGGCAATCTCACCGACTACCAGTCCAATTTTCTGTTCGTGCAGCATGTGATGAGCATGGACACGACCTATCCGGGCAACAAGCTGATGTACCGGGCGGTCACGGAGCCGGCGTACTGGCAAGCGCCTATCGGCTGATCATCTTCGGCGAAGCGGTGGCGGGCGTACTCTTCCTCGCCGGCGCCATTCGTCTCCTGATGGTCCGGCGTGCCCCGGGGGCCGTCTTCGACCGGGCCAAAGCCATGACGGTCATGGGCGCGCTGGTCGCCTTTCTCGTGTGGTTCTTCGGCTTCATGGTCGTTGCCGGGGAGTGGTACGCCATGTGGCAATCGGCGACCTGGAACGGCCAGGAGTCGGCCTTCCGCTTTTACATGACGGCGCTCGCGGTCTTGATCTTCGTCATGCTGCCCGACCGTGACCTCAAGGAGCCGGCCACAGTCGCGGACGCTCCCAAACCCGCCCGTGCGTCGGCCAAAGCGGCGCCGGCCAAGAAAAGAGCGGCGCTCGCCAAGAAGAAGGCCCCGGCGAAGAAGCGTGCGCCGGCCAAGAAGCGGACGCAGACCAAAACGAGCACCGCCAAGACAAGTGGAGCGAAGACGGGTGCAGCCAAGAGCCGGCTGGCCGCGGCCAACGGCAAGATGGGGGAGGAGAGCTGATCGATGGACAGCACCGAGTTGGAGGCGTTTCTGAAAAAGTTCTACGCCGCGCGCATCGAAGGAGACGTGGAAGCTGTCGGCGCGATGTTCGCAGACGATGCCCGGTTCCGGATTGTCGGCTCACCCGAGTTCAGTATGTTGGCCACATCGGTCCAGGGACGCGAGGGCATCATGAGCCTGTTCAGAACCCTCTCGGACAGCTTCGGGCTGGACGAATTCTCGATCGAAGACTTGCTGATGGATGGGAACAAAGCGGCGATCCGCTGGAGCGCCCGTGTCCAAAATATCACATCCGGCGAGACCTTCACCACGGAGCTGGCCGATTTCATTGAAATCGACTGTGGAAAAATTATATCGCTCAGTGAGTTCCTCGACACCGCGCTCGCGGGCTAGAGGCGTCCGCCGGCCGGTCCTTTCCAGTGATTTCTGCCACTTCTGGGCCGAAATTGGGTGGTCGAATGGCGGAATGATGCGCATAATCCCGCAAATCAGCTGGATTTTGAGAGATTCGGTTCAAGTTTGCGGGGAAGAGGAGCCGATACGCGGGGACGTTGGACAGGGGTCCAGAGGGAGCCAAGAATGACTACATTCAGTCTGAGATCAGCCGCCATCGGCATTGCGGCTGCGGTCTCATTCGCTGCCCCGGGGTTTGCCGCCGAGCCTGACGGCCCGGCCGAACTCGTCACGCGTTCCGAAGCAATCCGGATTTCCGTGCAGGATCAGGTTGGCGCCGTGCCCATGAAGGACACAGCCGAGCAGATCGCCCTGGCCGAGTACTACTCCGTCCCGGACCGCAAGCTGCTCTGGGTCGGCGAAAACGGCCTGAGCGCACGCGGCAAGGCCATCGTCCAGGAGATCGCCAAGGCCGACGATTACGGGCTGCGCGCTTCGGACTACAAACTGCCGAACCTGGCCGGCTTCGACGCGAGCGGGCCCGATGCGGTGACGAAGCTCGCGGACGCCGAGTTGAAGATCAGCGCGGCGGTCATCGAGTATGCACGGGACGCGCGGGGCGGCCGGATCAATCCGCAGAGCCTCAGCAAGAATCTCGATCCCAGTCTTTACCTGCCGGACCCGGCCGAGGTCATCGGCTTCATCGCCATCCGCTCCGATCCTGCCGCTTACTTGCGGAGCTTTCAGCCGACGCATCCCCAGTTCGAGGCACTGCGCAAGCAGTTGATTGCCGAGCGCAAGGGCGGCGCGGCGCCGGCGCCCGTCGCCGACAAGCCCGAAGACGTCGACATTCCCGCTGGCCCGACGCTCAAGCTGGGCGTCAAGCACGGCCAGGTGGCGTTGCTGCGTAAGCGGCTCGAGACGCCGGCCCAAGAAGGTGCCGACGAGTACGTCTTCGACAAGGACCTGCAGAAGGCAGTCATAGCCTTTCAACGTGCGCAAGGCGGCAAGCCGGATGGCATGGTCGGCTCGGGCACGCGCCGCATGCTGAACGGGGGCGAGACCTCGACAACGGTCGTGTCCGGCCAGCAGAAGATCGATCTGCTGCTTGTGAACATGGAGCGTTATCGCTGGCTGCCGCACGACCTGGGCGCGTCTACGTCGACGTGAACATCCCGGAATTCAAAGTGCGGGTCTTCAAGGAAGACGAGCCCATTCACGAGACGCGCGTGATCGTGGGCAAGACGCACACGCAGACGCCCATTTTCACCGATGAGATGGAAGAGATCGTGTTCCGCCCGAACTGGTACGTACCCAATTCGATCAAGCAGAACGAGATTGCGCCCTATCTGCGCAGAGGTGGCGGCTTCTTCTCCAGCGGCTGGGACACGTCCGTGCTGCGGCGTCAGGGCTTGCGGATCCGTGGCGCCAACGGGCGCGACATCGATCCAGATCGGATCGACTGGAGCCGGAACGATATTCGCCGCTACGAGCTTTATCAGCCGCCGGGCCCGCGCAACGTGCTGGGACTGGTGAAGTTCCGCTTCCCGAACACGCACGACGTCTATCTGCACGACACCACGCAGAAGAATCTGTTCTCCAATCCGGTGCGCGCCTTCAGCCATGGCTGCGTGCGGGTCCAGAACCCGGACAAGCTTGCGACGGTTCTGCTCGGACACGATCAGGACTGGTCGGCGGCACGGGTGTCGTCTGCGATGCATAACGGCGCGGATGCCAACAAGGTCTTCATCAAGAACCGCATCCCGGTGTACCTGACCTACTTCACGGCGGTCGCGGACGAGAACGGCGAGTTGAAGCAATACAAGGACCTGTATGGCCACGACCGGCGGATGATCGCCGCGCTCAACGGCCGGCCGATCCCGGCCGGGCTGCCGGACAACGTCACGGCGTCGAGCGGCGGCGGTGAGCGGCGTGTTTCCAGGCGGTCGCGGCGCGGGGACAACCCGTTCGCGGGCATCTTCGACTTCTAGAGATAGACCGCACGCTCACTTCGAGAGCGGCATGAACAGCGCAATTGCCGCGCAGGTGGCGAGGCCGACGATGATGTTCATCGGCACGCCGATGCGCAGGAAGTCGCTGAAGCGGTAATTCCCCGAGGCGTAGACCATCGTGTTGGTTTGATACCCGATGGGCGTGGCGAAGCTGGCGCTCGCGCCCATCATGATGGCGACGAGCAACGGCCGGGAGTCCAGGCCGAGGCTTTCGGCCAGCCCGATGGCGATGGGTGTCAGCACGACGGCCACGGCGTTGTTGGTGATGAGCTCGGTCAAGACGGCAGCCAGGAAGTAGACCACCACGAGCAGCACATAGCCCGAGTTCCGGCCGAGCATCGGCTCGATCGCGGCTACGATGCTTCCACCGCGCCTGTCTTCTCCAGGCCGATGCCGATCGCGAGCATGGCGAAGATCAAGACCAGGATTCCGCCGTTGATCGACTCCCAGGCCTCTTCGGCGTCGATGCATCGCAAGAGCAGGATGGCGGCTACGCCCAGCACCGCCAAGCCACCGATGGGCATGACGTTCAAGGCGGCCAGCGCGACGACGCTGGCGAGCGCGATGATCGCCACCGGGGCTTTCTTGCGCCGGTAGCTCCTCGACCGGGGCTGGGACATGTTGATGAGATCCGCCTCGTCGGCCGCCGCGGCCAAGCCCTCCGGCGTGCCTTCAAGCAGAATTCGATCTGCGCGCGCAGTTGAACCTGCTCGAGGGCGATGCCGGGCAGGTAGCGATGGCGGCTGATGCCGAGAAGGCGGACTCCGAACCGGCCGAGCCGCATGGCGCTGACCGTGTGGTGCGCGCCGCGGCCCGGTGCCAACACCGCTTCGACGATAATGTGATCCCGGTCGCTCTCGCCGCCCCCAACTCCGAGGATGTCGAACCCGCGCTCGCCATGAAGTGTGAGCACCTCGGGCATGGTGGCCTGGATGACAATGCGGTCGCCGGCCTCGAGCACGTGGTCCGCGAGCTTATGGCGGCTCGACGTGCCGTTGCGGTGGACGGCCAACAGCCGGATCCCCTCCCGGTTCAACTCCTTGATCTCGCCCAGAGCCTTTCCGGAGAAGCGGGAGCCCTCGCATACCGTCAACTCCGTCAGGAAATTGACCTTGCCGTCCTCGTCCATCAGGTCCGCCGCGCTCATGCGGGCCGGCAAGAGCACGCGCGCGAGCAGCAGCATGGTCCCCATGCCGACGGTGGCCGCGACAAGGCCGACCGGCGTGATTTCAAAGATGGAGAACGCTGGCAGTCCTTGCTGACGTGCCACGCCTCGACGAGAAGGTTGGTCGACGTACCGATCAGCGTGCAGGTGCCGCCGAGGATCGCGGCGTAGGAGAGGGGGATCAGCAACTGAGTCGGTGCCATGTTCACGGTGCGCGCCAGCCGTACGGCGATGGGGATAAGGACCATGACCACCGGCGTGTTGTTCATGAAGGCGGAGGCGACCATTGTCCCGAGGAGAAACAGCAGCAGCACCGTCTTGGGGCGCTCCTCCGCGTGCGACGTGACCCATGAGGCGGCGGCTTCCAGGGTGCCGGTCCGGACCAGCGCGCCGGAGAGAATGAACATGGCCGCGATCGTGATCGGCGCGCTGTTCGAGAACACGCCCATCACGTCCTTCGTGTCGATCAGGCCGAGTACGAGAAAAGCAGCCGCGCCCGACGTCGCAACGACGGACGGTGGGTACCGCTCGAGCAGGAAAGCGCCGAACGTTGCCGCCAGGATCACGAGCGCGATACCTGTCTGATACTGATCGATAAACTGAGCCAAAGCCGTGCTTGTCCCCTGTTGCCGCGATTGCGCGGACTGTGATCAAAGTTCTATTGCCTGTCCATGGGATCGCCCGGCAGCTCTATTTCATCGCGCGGGGTCCTCAAGCGAAATCCAACCTGGCAGAGACGCTTGGCAGGCCTGGCTTTTTCGGGCCCCGGTCGGCGATGAGGGCAAATTTGCCAAACTTGCGCCTACCGGACTTTCCCGATTGCCCCAGCAGGGTCAATGCGGCGTCTTGCGCTTGCTCTTCGGGGCGGTACACCCTATTTTCCGGTCATCGCAGGCTTCGGAAGGGCCTTCGCGGAGAAGGGCAATGATGCAGCGCTTTGAATTGCAGATGAAAGACGGGCTGGGCGGCATGCTGCCGCGGCAGTCGGCTCTGCGCGCGCGCACCCTTCCGCTCCTCCTTATGTGCCCCTGAGCACCGGCGGTCTCGGCATGCCGAGGCGGGCGTTCAGGGGATGGCGAAACGAACCTCCACGAAGTCAGAGGCTTGAGAAGTCAGCGGCGTGACCGGCCGTGATAGACTGAAGGCCATTCGTTTTAAGGACGAGCACCATGAATACCGAGACGACGCGCGCGACGAGAAGGATCGCGTCATCATATTCGACACCACGCTGCGCGACGGGGAACAGTGCCCCGGCGCCACGATGACCTTCGAGGAAAAGCTGGAGGTCGCCGAACTTCTCGACGAGATGGGCGTGGACGTGATCGAGGCGGGATTCCCGATCGCTTCTCAAGGCGACTTTGAAAGCGTCCAGGAGATCGCCCGGCGGTCGAAGAACGCCGTCATCTGCGGCTTGGCGCGGGCGCAGCCCGGCGACATCGATCGGTGCGCCGAGGCCATCCGGCCTGCGGAGCGCGGCCGCATCCATACTTTCATCGGCACCTCGCCGCTCCATCGCAAATATCAGATGGATATCGACGAAGCCGAGTGTCTGGCCCGCGTGACGGCCTCCGTCAGCCGGGCCCGCGGCCTCACCGACGATGTCGAGTGGTCGGCCATGGACGCGACCCGCACGGAGATCGACTTTCTGTGCCGCTGCGTGGAAGCCGCGATCAAGGCCGGCGCGACGACGGTGAACATTCCGGACACGGTCGGCTATGCCTATCACGACGAGTTCGGTGATCTGATCCGTGTGCTGCAGGAGAGGGTGCCGGGCGCGGACGAGATCATCTTCTCCACCCACTGCCACAACGATCTGGGCTTGGCCGTGGCCAACTCGCTGGCGGGCGTGACCGCTGGCGCGCGTCAGGTCGAATGCGCCGTCAACGGGCTCGGCGAACGCGCGGGCAACGCGGCGCTGGAAGAGATCGTCATGGCGATCCACACGCGCGCCGATGCGTTGTCCGTGTGGACCGGCGTCGATACGACCCTCCTGACCCGGGCGTCGAAACTGGTGTCGCGCGTGACGGCCTTCCCGGTTCAGTACAACAAGGCCATCGTCGGCCGGAACGCCTTCGCCCATGAGAGCGGCATCCACCAGGATGGCGTGCTGAAACATGCGGGCACGTTCGAGATCATGACGCCGGAGAGCGTGGGCGTGAAAGAGTCCTCGCTGGTGATGGGCAAGCACTCCGGACGCCACGCTTTCCGCGAGAAGCTGAAGGAGCTCGGCTATGAGCTGGGCGACAACGCCTTCGAGGACGCCTTTGTGCGCTTCAAGGGCTTGGCCGACGTGAAGAAGCATGTCTACGACGAGGACATCGAAGCCCTGGTGGACCAGGAGATCGCCTCGGCGCAGGACCGGATCCGGGTGACGTCGCTGACGGTGATCGCCGGAACGGGTGGGCCGCAGAAAGCGACCATTACCCTCGTTATCGACGACAAGCAGCACATGTACGAGGCTGTCGGCGACGGGCCGGTCGATGCGACCTTCCAGGCCATTCGTGCGCTCGTGCCGCACGCGGCCCGCTTGGCCCTGTATCAGGTGAGCGCCGTGACCGAAGGTACGGACGCCCAAGCCGAAGTCATGGTGCGTCTGGAATCCGACGGCAAGATCGCCACCGGTCGCGGATCGGACACGGACACCATGGTCGCTTCCGCGCGTGCCTATGTCAGCGCACTGAACAAGCTGCTGGCGCGCGGGGCGCGCCGGAAGCCAGAGACCATGCTCGCGTCCTAGCGTCCGGACAGGCTCGAGGAACGAATTTGGCAGCATGATTGTCGGCCCGGCTCAATGCGCCGGGCCGATGTCGTTTCCGCCGCCGGGATGCTCAGCAAGTGGGCACTCCCGGGTCGCCGATTGCAAAGGAAGCGCGCAGGTCGGCAAGTTCACCACCGATCCGCGCAACTCGAAAAAAGTTTTCTCAAAACAGTCTGTTCACGCATTGCCCATGCGGGAGATTTGACGCAACATACCGACCGTTGCGGCGGGGTGCGAACCCATTGATTGGGGGCGTTTTCTGCGTCGTGGGTGTCTTCATCCGTGATCGGCGGCCTGACCGGCGGACCGATCCGGATATCAGTAGCGCGTGAAGCTCGCCGGCAGGCGGGCAGGTGGGGCGGTAAATGTTCTCGTGGTTGGGCTCATCCGCGGACATGGCCATTGATCTTGGCACGGCGAATACTGTCGTCTACGTGCCCGGACGTGGAATTGTTCTAGACGAGCCGTCCGTGGTCGCAATCGAGCAGCGCGGCGACGATCAAAGAGTCATCGCGGCAGGCCACGAGGCCAAGACGATGCTCGGGAAGACCCCCACCAAAATCGTAACCGTCCAGCCGCTCCGCGATGGCGTCATCGCCGATTTCAACGCGGCTGAGGAGATGATCAAGTTCTTCATTCGCCGCGTGAATAGGCGGCGCCTGTTCGGCAGCCCGCGGGTCATGATTTGCGTTCCGGCCAGCGCGACCTCGGTCGAGCGGCGCGCTGTCCATGAGGCCGGGCTCTCGGCGGGTGCGCGGCGCGTTTATCTGATTTCCGAGCCCGTGGCCGGCGCGATCGGGGCAGGGCTGCCGATCAACGAACCCCGGGGTTCGATGGTTGTCGATATCGGCGGCGGCACCACGGATATCGCCGTCATGTCCATGGGCAGCGTGATCTATTCGAAATCGATCCGCACGGCCGGCAACGCCATGGACGAGGCGATCGTCAATTATGCACGCTTCAAGCATCACCTCATGATCGGGGCGCCGAACGCCGAGGTCGTGAAGAAGGAGTCCGGGTCGGCTGTCGCGAAGGCCAACGGCACCCACGTCACAATCAAGCTCAAGGGGCGCGATCTGCAGCGCGGTTTCCCCGCCGAGATCACGCTGGGGCCACACGAGATCGCCGATGCACTGACGTTGCCGATCCAGCAGATCGTCGGAGGTATCCGTCAGGCGTTGGCGGACGTGCCGCCCGAACTGACCGCCGATATCGCCGAGTCGGGCATCTATCTGACGGGGGGAGGCGCGCTGCTCGAAAAGCTCGACGTGCGGCTTCAGCAGGAAACGGGTGTGAAATTCCAGATCGCCGAGGATCCCTTGCGGAGCGTGGTTCGGGGAACCGGCATGGCGCTCGAGCGGCTGGACGAAATGGCGGATCTGCTGATCAAGCCCTAGGTATGTGTTATAATAGCTTCGTCTAGGCGCGAGGCCCCTTAGGTGAGGACCACGAACGCCCTGGTGGCGTTCCAAGAGACTGAACGCAATGCCCAAGCGCAGCCCATCTCTGTTCCAACGACACCGGCCTTCCTGGTCGCGCCGGTGGAGTTTCTGAGCTTCGGCCTCTACTTTCTATGCGCTGTTTTGCTGGTTCTTAGCCGGATCGGTCATGGGGTCCTTGAGGACGTCCGCGAAGAACTGGTCGACCTTTCGGCGCCGTTCCTGGAGCTGGCCTCGGTGCCGGCCATCGAGGCCCGGCGGGCCGTGGATCGGGTTCGCCTCTATGTGCGCGTCCATCAGGACGCCGTCGGAGAAGTCGACCGGCTGACTAAGCAGAACGAGGAGCTGAAGCAGTGGCGGTGGCGCACCCAGCTCCTGGAGCGCAAAGTGGCCCACTTGCGCAAACTTCTGCACGCCGCCGAAGAGCCCGCGCTCGTATACGCGACCGGGCAGGTGATCGCCGACGCGCGCGGTCCCTTTGTGAGAAGCGCGCTGGTGAATCTCGGGCGCAATGACGGGCTGCGGATTGGCTACGCGGTGATCAACGGCGATGGGCTCGTGGGACGCACCGTGGAGGCCGGGGACAGCGTCGCCCGCGTGCTTCTGCTCAACGATCTCAACAGCCGTATCCCGGTACTAGTGGGGCCCCGCGGTGCGCGCGGTCTGGCTCTGGGAGACAACAGCCCGGAACTGCAGCTTGGATTCTTGGAGGACGGCGCGGAGATTTACGCTGGCGATGAGGTCTATACCTCCGGCAGCGATGGCGTTCTGCCGCGCGGCCTGCGGGTCGGCATGGTCGTTGGCGAGCCCGGAGCCTACAGACTCCGGCCCTTCGCCGATCTCAATTCGCTCGATGCCGTCAGCGTACTGTTCTTCGATGCGCCCGCCCTCAAGCGGACGGACCCGGAAATTGTAGCCGGGAACCGCGGGCCCCTGTCGGCTTCTCCTGACGCAGAGCCGGAGGAGGACCGGACAGCCGCGGCCCCGGCCGTGCCACTCCCGCCGGTTGCCGCAATATCCTCCGCCACGATATCGCCGCCGATCGCCGCGCAGGCGCAAGCTGAGCGATGACGCGATTTCTCCCGGTATTCTCTGTCTTTATCGCGGTGATCGCCACCGCCGTGCCCTGGGGATTGCCGGCCGACGCGACGTTCATTCTGCCATTGCTGGTCGTGATGATGGTGTTCTGCTGGCGCGCGATCCCCGGCACGGAGCTTCATCCTGCAGCGGCGGCCGTCCTCGGATTGCTCGCTGATCTTCTCAGCGGCGGTCCCTTGGGCTTCTGGGCCCTGATGTGCCTTGTCGCCGCGACGGTTGGGCTGAAGCCCGGCTCGTTCCGGGAGCGCCGTGATCTTTGGAAGCAGTGGCTCGTCTGGACCGCGCTTATCTGTGTCCTCGGACTGTTCGGCTGGCTGCTGGCCAGCCTGTTCTACCTCCGCTGGATCGATTGGTGGCCGATCGCATTCGGCGTTGCAACGTCGATCGCCGTATTTCCGATCGTGCTGTACGGGCTGCTCTGGGTCCAGTCCGGACATATCGGCCATTCGCGCCGCACACTCTTCCGGAGGGCGGCATGAGGAGGTCGAAGGCGGTTCACTACGGGGCGAAGAAGAAGCCCGATTACGTCCGCAAGCAAAGCTACCGCTTTTCGCGGCGGGCGCTCCTGGTCGGCGGCGCGCAGGCCGGCCTGTTCGGGCTGCTGGGCTGGCGGCTGCACCAGCTTCAGATCAAAGAGGCGTCCGACTACCGGCTTCTCTCCGACGAGAACCGCCTGATGATTCAGCTTGCGGCGCCCTCGCGCGGGTCCATCCGCGACCGCACGGGCGCGATCCTGGCCGAAGACAAAGAGAATTTGCGCCTGCTCGTGGTGCCGGCGTTCTCCAAGAACCTGCCGGAGACTATCGATAGGCTCTCACGAATCGTGGATATCCCCCGGGGCGCCCGCGATCGCGTCATGCGGGCCGCGGCGCGCCAGAGCGGCTACTACCCCGTGCTCGTCGCGGAAGGGCTGACGTGGCGCCAGTTCGCGTTGCTCAACGTCCTAGCGCCGCAAATTCCGGGGATGCAGACTGATCGCTCGGCCTATCGCAAATATCATCATGCGCGTCCCATGGCCCATCTGGTGGGCTATGTGGGCATGGCCGGCAAAGGGGAGGTGGACCTCGATCCGGTCATGCGGCTTCCCGGCTTTCGTGCCGGACGGGCGGGTGTCGAGAAGACCTTCGATGAGCAATTGCGCGGCACTCCCGGCACCCAGAAATTCGAAGTGGACTCGCGCGGCCGCGTCGTGCGCGAACTGGGCTCGACCCCGAGCACGCCGGGCAAGGACCTCGTCCTCAGCATCGACCATCACCTGCAGGCGGTGGCGCAGGAGCGCCTGAAAGAGCACAGGGTTGCCTCGGTGGTCGTACTCGACGTCGAGACGGGCGGCATTCTCGCGCTCGCCTCCACGCCGACCTTCGACCCCAACGAGGTCGTCTTCAAGGTCGATCCCAAAGCGTGGGGCAGGATTGCACGCGCCAAGGATCAGCCGCTCCAGAACCGGGCCATCCGCGGCCAGTATCCTCCCGGCTCGACCTTCAAGGTCGTCACGGCGCTGGCGGGGCTCCATGCGGGTGTGATCACCCGCGGGAGACGAGTTGCCCCGGCGTCTATCGGCTGGGCCGGGCCAGGTTCCGGTGTTGGCGCGCTCATGGCGGGCGGCATCGATGTGCACCAAGCCCTCAAACAGTCCTGCGACGTCTACTTCTACGAAACCGCAAAACGCATGGGCATCGATCACCTGGCGGCCGTTGCTCGACACCTCGGCATGGGGCGGGTCTACGATTGCGGACTGCCGGGCCAGAAGGAAGGGATCATTCCCGACGTGGCCTGGAAGCGCGCACATCTGATGGAGCCTGGTACGGCGGCGAGACGGTCATCGCGGGCATCGGTCAGGGCTTCGTCTCCTCCACGCCGCTCCAGCTTGCCGTCATGTCGGCCCGTGTCGCAACGGGCCGCGCCGTCCTGCCGAAGCTCGTTCTCACACCGGACGATCCCCGAGCCCGACTGGCCGGCGCTGCAGCTCGATCCCAACCATCTGGATATTGTTCGCAAGGGTATGTTTGGCGTCGTCAACGAGCCCCGTGGGACCGCCCGCCGTTCGGCACTGGAGATTCCCGGGGTCATGATGGCTGGTAAGACCGGCACATCGCAGGTCGTGAACGCGCATAACGAGCACAAGCTCTCTCCTTATGAGCGCGAGACACATGCGCTGTTCATCGCCTACGCACCGGCCGACAAGCCCCGCTATGCGGCCGCGTGCGTCGTCGAGCATGGGGGCGGCGGATCGAGCGCCGCGGCCCCTATCGTCAAGGACGTCATGACCGAAGCGCTTCTGCGCGATTCCGCCAGCGCCGGCCTTCGTGGGCCTGAGCAGGGATGAAATCGCGCGGCAGGTCGCCGTCGCCGGAGACGACGGATGAAGATGCTGTTCGCGCAAGGACCGGCCGTAAAACTGGACCTCGCCAAGAAGCTTCTGCTGCTGAACTGGCCCTTTCTGGCGTTGATCACGGCGATCGTTCTCATCGGCATCGCCGCGCTTTATTCGGTGGCCGGCGGCTCGTTCGATCCATGGGCATCGCGGCAGGTCATGCGCTATTGCGTCGGCCTGGCGCTGCTGTTCGCCATCGCCTTCTCGGACATTCGCTGGTGGCTGAAAGGCGCTTACCCGCTGTTCATCCTTGCGCTCTTCCTCATGGCGCTCGTGCCACTCATCGGTGTAGAGAGCGGCGGCGCGCGGCGCTGGCTAGGCGTCGGGGAACTGAGCTTCCAACCCTCAGAGATGATGAAGATCGCTCTGGTTCTGGCGATCGCACGCTATTACCAGTGGCTGCCGCCGGAGAAGATCTGGCGCCCCGACGCGCTGATCCCGCCGCTGCTCATGATCGGCGTGCCGGCGCTGCTGGCGCTGACCCAGCCCGACCTCGGCACAGCCGCGCTGTTCGCGATTATCGGCGGAGGCATGATGTTCCTGGCCGGCGTGAGCTGGTTCTACTTCGCCGGCGCCATCGTCGCGGTCGTGGTCGCGCTGCCCTATGCCTGGGAGATGCTGCACGACTACCAGAAGCAGCGCGTGCTGACCTTCATCGATCCGGAGACTGATCCGCTCGGCGCGGGCTACCACATCCTACAGTCCAAGATCGCCATCGGCTCCGGCGGGTTCAGCGGGAAGGGCTTCATGCACGGCACCCAGGCCCAGCTGAACTTCCTGCCCGAGAAGCACACCGACTTCATCTTCACGATGTTCTCGGAGGAGATGGGGTTTGTCGGCGCCGTCATCCTGCTGGCGCTTTATCTGCTGGCACTGGTGTTCATCACCTTCATGGCGCTGCGCTGCCGCAGCATGTTCGCAAAGCTCATCGCGGGCGGCATGGGGCTGACGCTGTTCGCTTATGTGTTTATCAACGTGGCCATGGTGACCGGCCTCGTGCCCGTGGTCGGCGTGCCATTGCCGCTTGTCTCCTATGGCGGCACGTCCATGCTGACGATGATGATCGGCTTCGGTTTCGTGCTGAATGCCCACGTCAACCGCCGGGTGACGTTCCGGCAATCCGAGCTCGGCGGCCTCTGGTAGGCGAAACCGCATTTTTTGGCGCCGCCGACCTGGACAGCCCGCCTGCCTCAGTGCTAAAGGCTCCTCCCTTGGCGCTTCCCAAGCGCCAGACCAGAGCGGTCACGCCACGTGACCTTGAGGCTCTGAGGGCGCATAGCTCAGTTGGTAGAGCAGCTGACTCTTAATCAGCGGGTCCAAGGTTCGAGTCCTTGTGCGCCCACCACCATTTCGGGAAACATATTTCCCCGGTGACCCCTTGCAGCGATGCTTCGTCCATTTGGGCGGAAGTTGGCTGCCATTCGTGCAGCGGGGCACATTAGGCAACGATCCGTTCGGCACTCCACATTCCGGCGTTGTCGAGGATGAGGTCGGGATCCTTGTACTGCTGTCGCAGTAGACGCTCGTAAAGTTTGCCTTCGCTCGCGCTATCGATGGGGGGCGTCTTGCCCAGCAGTCGAGAAAGCGCCTCGTCAAGAGCGGCGGCTGTTCCGCTTCCCTCATCAAACTGAGCCTTCTTGCGCCAGACCAATTCGGCGGGGAGCAGATCCTCGCATGCCTTGCGCAGGATCCATTTTTCCGTCGTCTCGTGTGTCCGCTCGTCAACCCTGATCTTCAGAGAGGCCGGAATCGATTGCGCGAAGTCGATCAGGTCCCGATCAAGAAACGGCGTCCTTGCCTCCAAGCCTTGAGCCATCGTTATTCTGTCTACCCGTTGCAGGTTGATATTGTGCATGGCGCCAAGCGACCGCGTGAGTTCGTCCGCGAGGCTCTGGCTTTCGAGCGTAGGCGTGGTGGTACGCATAGCCAGCGAACAACTCGTCCGCGCCCTCGCCGGTCAACACCGCCTTCACATGACGACGGGCCAATTTCGTCACGAAATGTGTTGGCAAGGCACTCGGCACGACGTCAACATCGGCGCTCTCAAGGTGGTAGATCACATGCGGCAGGATCTGAACGAGGTCGTCGGGTGTGAACACGTGCTCGTAATGGTCTGAGCCGATATGCTCGGCGACCGCGCGTGCGGCCGCAAGATCAGGACTTCCTTCGGTGCCGACGGAAAAGGTCTTTAGCGGACGGTCGATAGCGCGTGCCGCGAGCGCCGCGATGACTGAGGAATCCAGCCCGCCGGACAGAAATGCACCCACCTCGACGTCTGCCACCATCCATTTTTGCACCGCCGCTTCGAGGACGAGACGCAACTCGCGCCAGATCGGTTCCGGTTTCTCACCGGGCTCCAACTCGGCGGCACCCTGCGGCACGCGATACCACTCGCGAAAACCGTCCACGCTGTCGAACATTGCGCCCGGGTCAATGGTCTCGACATTGCTCAGCCCAAGCCCATCGAACGCCTTCAACTCCGAGGCAAGAGCCAAGCCGTCGCCTATGCGGGCCATGTAGAGCGGCTTGATCCCCAGGGGATCGCGCGCGGCGATGATTCGATCCGGCGTCGCCAAAACGAACGCGAACATGCCGTCGAGCCTTGAGATCCATCGCGCGGCATCTGAGCGGAACAGACGCAAAATTGTCTCACTGTCGCTAAGGGTCTCAAAGGCACTCTCACCAAGAATGGCCCGCAAGTCTGCGTAGTTGTATATTTCACCGTTGGCTACGAGCAGGTTGTCGGCGCAATAGATCGGTTGGGCTCCCGTCTCCAAACCAATGATCGATAGCCGGCAGTGTGCCATCACCGCGGGCACGTTAGGGACCCGGCTCACACGCACCTCATCAGGTCCGCGATGGGCGATCTTGTCGATCATCCTCCGCGCCAGGTCCAGATCATCGATTTTCCAAAGACACACAAAGCCACACATTCTTGCCCCGCTTGTTTGTTGTTGAAATCGCCGTTGCGGCAGGAGACCCATACTACAAACATGGACCACTTGTGGAGGCGGTCACCCCTAGGCGCGCCTGTTTGGGGTCATGAGGAGGCGTCTGGCTGGCGAGAATGGCAGGAAGGTGAGGTGCCGAAAGCGGCCGAAAAGCGGCCAAAATCTCCTTGGTCGCTCTTCCTCGCTAGGGTTTGGGCCCGGTGCAACCGTTTCGAGGGCCTCGTTCCACTTTGCCAGCATGCCGAGCAAGGCGGTCGCAGTTTTTCGCTTGGCCCCACCAATCTTTCAAAGACTTAGGTGGTTTGAACTCCGCGGCGCGGCGAGCGCGGGAGGTAGGCTCGGAACGGAAAAGAGTGGCTCAGGAGTCCTTTGAGGCGTCCGGCCCGGTCGTCCCTTCGAACGTCTCCCCGTCCGTGTCGACGATCGTCACCTCGAGCTCGTTCTCGTTGCCCTTGCCGAAGGAGAAGCGGAAGTTGGGGTTCGTTGAGATCGAGAACGTGGCGTCGAGGGAGAAGACTTCCTCGCCGTCGCGCAACACCGAGACATCCTTCACATAGCGCATCGGAATGTAGCCGCCGCTATCGATGTCCATCTGCATGCCGTTACTGTTCGGGTGCTTGATCATCACCTGGCCGGTCCAGTTCGGGCTGCCATCTTGGTCCGGCGGGATGGTTTTCACCTGGATCCGCCCGAGCCCTTTGCGCTCTTCATCGGGGTCTTTCGCATTCATGGCCGCGCACCCGCCGGCAGCCTGCACGTATTTCGTCGCCATGTGCAGCGTGCCGTCTTTCGTCTCGAGCACAGCGCGCACGTGGGAGAAGCGTTCGATACGGACCCGGGTGTTGAAGAAGCGGTCGCCCTCGGCGCCTGCGGCCGGGCCGAATGTCAGCGTCGCCACCTTCGGGTCCGGGTTCTGATCGATGAAGAGCGTCAGCGATTTTGGCCGGCGTGGACCGAGGCGGGAATGTGCACCGTCAGCGGAACGACCGCGGCATCCAGTGCGGTCACGGGCGCATCGAGCATGACCATTCCGTCCTCTTCAGCGATGGCGCGGTCGCCAAAGGTTTGCGCCCGCAAGGCCGTCCAGACGTCCGGCAAATCGGCTTCGCCGGCCATGGCCGGTTGGGGAGCGGCCATGGGCCACGCCAAAATCGTCGCCAAGGCGAGCAGGGCAAGGGGAGTGGCAGCGCGCATGAGGCCTCCTTGGATAGGGCCTCGAAATTACCATGGGGCAGTCGCGGGCGAGTGGCAGAAGAGGCGTCATCAATGCACTGAAAGCATGAGCCTTTTTCAAACGGCGGTCGTCCAGAGTTCTGGCCTCGACCGCCATTTATCCAAGGCCCGCGGATGGAGTCTTGACCGCCCCGCGCGGTCGCGTGCGCGACTTCACATGACATCCCGGCATGCCACCGATTGCGCGGCCTTTGCCTTAGGCTGGCCCGTCTTGCACTATGATGGCTTCGGTGCGTGGAGGGACTTATCGATGCGATTTCTGCTTTTGGTGATCGTGGCCATCGCGATCCTGGCCTTGGTGCAGAGTAAGCGGCACGGCTGCAAGTTCGGGGACGACGACTGGCTCTCGTGTGTCGTCGACAACACGAAGAAGGAGTACTACTCGGCGTTGCCGCCCGATACGCGTCTGGTTCAGGCGGACGCGGCGCGGGCCTCGGCGATGTAGTGCGCGCGAAAGGCGCGGGCGATCGGCCCCGGTTCACCGGTGCCGATGGCGCGGCCGTCGATCGTCACGATCGGGAGCACCGAAGCTGACGCCGCCGTCAGGAAGGCTTCGCGTGCGTCGTAAGCCTCCTCCACGCTGAACGGGCGCTCCTCGAAGGATACGCCGTCTACCTCGGCCAGCCGCAGGATCGCGCGCCGCGTGACGCCCGGCAAAATTTGCGGCCCCAACGGCTGGGTGCGGAGCACGCCATGCGCATCCACGATGAAGGCCGAGGATGATGTCCCTTCGGTCACGGCGCCGTCCTCCACCATCCAGGCTTCATAGGCGCCGCGGGCTTTCGCTTCCTGCTTGCCCATGGTCTGAGCCAGCATGGACGTCGACTTGATGTCCCGCCGCTTCCAGCGAATGTCGGGAATGGTGATCACGTTCACGCCGGTCTCCGCTTGGGGTGTGTTCACAAGCGGGCGGGTCTGGGTGAAGGCGACAACGGTCGGGAGAGGCGAGGGGGGATAGGCGAAGTCGCGTTCGGCGGAGCCGCGGCTGATCTGGAGATAAACGACCCCTTCGTCCACCTGGTTCTCGGCTATAAGGGTCTCGTGCACTTCGCGCAGACCCTCGTCCGGCATGGGCCGGGGAATCTCGATCTCGCCGAGCGACCTGTCGAGGCGGGCGAGATGCCCTTTGAAGTCCACGAGCCGCCCATCCAGGACCGCCGTCACCTCGTAGACGGCGTCGCCGAAAAGGAAGCCCCGGTCGAATACGGAGACTTTCGCCTCTTCCTCGGGCTCGAATGCGCCGTTCACATAGACGATGCGGGACATTCTTGGGCCCAGACAGTTGAAAGCGATGGTTTTGCCTAACGCCCGACGAGCCCGAAGGCAAGCACGGCGCAGCGCGGTTTCTTGCCCCATTGCCGAGGCCGTGCTCAACTTCCCGAGGAGGAGAAGAGCGGTCCACAATGTGGATCGCCCAACCAGGGGGAAGAACGATGACATCAGCAAGTCTGTTGATCGTGCTTTTTGTCGGAACCGTCGTCGGAGCACTAACCGGAATGGTCGTGGGCGGCGGTTACGGTGCCGTGTGGCTCGCCGTTCTCGCCGGCTTCTTTGGTTGCCTCGCGGCAGTCCTCATCCGTCATGCGATCATCAACAAGGCTGCAGGGATGGGACGCGACGACACCAAGATCCCCGGTCTCGTGGTGCTGTACGCGATTATCGCGTCGCTCGCAGGAAGCCTGGCCGCAAAGGAGGTCAGCGATCTCGCCGGACTTGGAGCGGGTACGGGCCTTGGCGCGCTGGCGGGGCTCTTCTCCGCCATGCTGCTGGCGATGCTTCTGATCACCTATCACACCCATCCGGGCGAGAAGCCCGTGATCAGGGCGATCCGCAACTGATCCTTGGCGGCGTTACTGCGAGCAGGTGGGCTTGATCCTTAGGCCCGCCTCTTCGATCAGCGCGCGGTCGTCGGCCGCGTCGTTGTTGGCGGTGGTCAGGAGCTTTTCGCCGTAGAAGATCGAGTTGGCGCCGGCGAGGAAACACAGGATCTGCGCCTCGCGGTTCAGCGCTTCCCGCCCGGCGGACAGCCGCACGAACGAGGTCGGCATCAGGATGCGCGCAGTCGCCACCATGCGGACGAGCTCTAGCGGCTCGACCTTCGCTTGGGACTCGAGCGGCGTTCCGGGCACAGGCACCAGGGCGTTGATCGGTACGCTTTCCGGGTGCGGGTCCAGCGTGGCCAGTTCCTGGAGCAGGCGCGCGCGGTCCTCGATGGTCTCGCCCATGCCGATGATACCGCCACTGCATACCTCGACGCCGGCGCTGCGCACATTGGCGATCGTCTCCAGCCGGTCCTCATAGGTCCGCGTGGTGATGATCTCTTCGTAGAACTCGGGCGAGGTATCGAGATTATGGTTGTAGGCAGTGAGCCCCGCTTCTGCGAGCCGGTCTGCCTGATCCTTCGTGACCATGCCCAGCGTGACGCACGCTTCCATCTCGAGGTCGCGCACGCCGCGCACCATGTCGAGCACCTTGTCGAACTCGGGTCCGTCTTTCACTTGGCGCCAGGCGGCGCCCATGCAGAACCGGGAAGCCCCGGCGTCCTTGGCCAGCTTCGCCTTGGAGAGGACGTCGTCCACGTCGAGCAGGGACTCGCGCTCCAGGCCCGTCTTCTTGGCGTAGTGCGCGGACTGCGGGCAGTATTTGCAATCCTCGGGGCAGGCGCCGGTCTTGATGGAAAGCAAGCTCGCGAGTTGAACCTGCCCGTCCGCATGGAACCGGCGGTTGACGGCGCGCGCTTCGTCCAGCAACTCAAACAGCGGCGCCTGAAGCAGGTCCACGATTTCGAAGGTTTGCCAGTCATGGCGTATGGCAGGGCGGGGCTCGCCCTCACGTTCCGCCTGGCGAATTAGACCCTTGAAAGGATTCAAGCTTTCCAACGTTTCTGTCACGGGACTCCAAGCCATTGATTGCTGGGGATAAGACCTAACGCTAATACAGGATCATGCAGGCAAGCGAAAGCCGATATGAAGCCTTCCTCGAGAAGCTGAGCCGGGAGCGCCTACGGCGGGATCTGACCGAGATCGTCGCGCGTGAGGCGCGGACGCTGGAGGTGGGCGGCCGGAGCTACGTCAATCTGGCCAGCAACGACTATCTGGCTTTGCGGTTTCACGAGGCCCTGATCGAGCGGGCGTGCGCCTGGGCGAGGGAGTTCGGGACGGGTTCGGGCGCCTCGCGCCTCGTCACCGGCAATCTTGAGCTGTTCGGGCAGATCGAGCGCAAGGTCGCTACGCTCAAGAACAAGCCGGCGGCGCTGGTGATGGCCTCGGGCTTCCAGGCGAACGCGGGCGTCCTGAAGGCGCTGTTCGACAAGCAGGTCGTCGGCGCCGACCCGCTGGTCTTTTCCGACCGCCTCAACCACGCCAGCATGCATTTCGGCTGTCAGGCCGCGGGTGTCGCTCAAATCCGGTACCGGCATTTGGACGCAGGCCATCTCGCCGAACTGTTGGATCGGCATGCGGGGGATCTGCGCCCCAAATTCATCCTGACCGAGAGCGTGTTCTCCATGGACGGCGATATCGCGCCGATCCCCGGGATCGTGCGGCTCGCGCAAGAGCACGGCGCGATGCTGGTGGTCGACGATGCCCACGCCACCGGCATCCTCGGGGAGGGCGGCCGCGGACTGTCCGACGGGGCCGACCTGGTGATCGGCACCTTCTCCAAGGCGCTGGGGAGCTTCGGCGCCTATGTCGCCTGCTCGGAGACCCTGCGCGATTACCTCGTGAATCGCTGCGGCGCGCTCATCTATTCGACCGCGCTTCCGCCGCAGGTTCTGGGCGCGATCGATGCGGCGCTCGACCTCCTGCCGACGCTCGATACGGAGCGTGCCCGCGTGGCGGATCTTTCGGCCCAGTTCCGACGTGAGGCCCATGCGCTCGGCTACGACACGGCGGGCTCCGCGACCCAGATCGTGCCCGTGGTCGCCGGACCGGCCGATGCCGCCCTTCGGCTGAGCGAGGCCCTGCGCGAAGCCGGGTTCTGGGCGACCGCGATCCGCCCGCCGACCGTGCCGCAGGGAACGTCCCGTGTCCGCTGCGTGTTCACGGCCGCCCATGGGCCGGAGGACGTGGACGGGCTGCTGGCGGCCTTGGACGCTTCCGCCAGCCGCTTGGCCAAGGCGGCGTCAAACTGACATGCATTTCGTTCTCGTTCACGGCTGGGGGTTCAACGCGTCCATCTGGACGCCCCTGATCCGCATCTCGGCGAGGCCGAAACGACCACGGTCGACCTTGGCTTTGTCGAAGGCGGTGAGAGTTCCGGCGACCAAGACTGGCCCGACGATGCCATCGCGGTGGGACATTCGCTCGGCGTGCTGTGGCTGCTCAAGAACGAGGCCAGCCGGTTCCGAGGGCTGGTGTCCATCCAGGGCTTCGACCGCTACTGCCCGCACGTGCCGAAGTCCCGGGTCGTGGCCTTGAAGCGGGGCATCGATCGCGATCCGGCCGGCACCATGGAGGCCTTCTGGGGGTCCTGCGGGGCGCCCGGCTTTGCGCCGGCGGCGGCATTGAACGCCGACGCTTGCGCGAAGGGCTCGATTGGCTAATACAGTGGGACGCAGAGGACATTCGGAAAAGCCTTAGATGTCCTGTCCTTAGCCTTGCAACCCAAGACGACGTCATCGTCCCGCCGGCGATGACCGAGGCCATCTGGGGCAAGGAGAATGTGGTTTGGCAGGCCGAAGGCGGCCATGTCTTGCCGATCAAGTTTCCGGAGTGGTGTGCCACCCATGTCGTTGAATTCGCCAATTCTGTCTCGCCGTAGCGCCGCCATCGCGGCGCGGTTCGGCGCGAAGGCGTACGTGTACGAAGCGCACGCCGGGCTGCAGGCCGATGTCGCGGCAAGGCTCGCGAAGCACCTTCCCGACTTCGACGCGCCGAAGGTGCTGGAGCTCGGTTGCGGGACGGGATTGCTGAGCCGTCATCTCGTGGCGCGCTACCCGGACGGCGAGTTTCATCTGACCGATGCGGCCCCCGGCATGATCGGGGCCTGCCGCGGCAATCTGGAAGGCACGGGCGCGAACGTCTCCTACGAGGTCCTGGATGCGGCCGCGCCCATCGCCTACGAGACTCTCGACCTGATCGTCACCAGCATGATGCTCCACTGGTTGAACGACCCGGTCGCCGTGCTGACGGGATTGCAGCGCCGGCTCGCGCCGGGCGGTGTGCTCCTGTTCGCGACCTTAGGACCCGACAGCTTCGCGGAGTGGCGCACCGTGCTCGCCACCGAAGGTCTCCCGAGCGGTACGCCGTATCTGCCGGAGTTGCCCGGCGTGGTCGAAGAAGAGCATCTAACGCCCGATAAGGATTCACTTTCCTTCCTCCGGCGCATGCAGGCTGTCGGCGGTCTTCATCCGCGCGACGGCTACGACCCGCTCTCGCCGGGCGCGCTGCGCCGGGCCATCCGCGCGACCAATATCCGCTTCGGCGGCCGCGTGACATGGCACATCGTCTATGGGCGTCTAGAGCGACCCTGACGCCAGCCGGTCCATGCCTTCGATCATGGTGGCGTAGGCGTGGGCGAGTTCCTCGTCGGTGATGCAATAGGGCGGCATCAGATAGACCGTCGAGCCGATGGGCCGAATATTGAGCCCGTTCGCCAGATACCACGCGCGCAGCTTCAGGCTCGCCTCCGACTGGTACTGGGTGTCGCTGCCGAAGTCGAAGGCGAGCGCCGAGCCGAGCACCCGTGGCCGCATCACGTCGGTCCGTGCCGCCAACACGTCGAGCATGGTCCGGTGGTGCGCGTTGATCTGCGCGATCCGCGCCATCGTCTGCTCTTCCTCGTAGAGGCCGAGCGAAGCGAGTGCCACCGCGCAGGCCAGCGGATTGCCGGTGAACGAATGCCCGTGCGGCAGAGCTCTGTCGAAATCGTGTCCGAGGAAGATGTCGAACAGCTGATCGCGCACGACCGTGGCCGCGAGCGCCATGTACCCGCCCGTCAGGCCCTTGGAGAGGCAGACAATGTCCGGCGTGACCTCCGCATGCTCCATGGCGAAGAGCTTGCCGGTCCGCCCGAAGCCGGTCGCGACCTCGTCGAAAATTACCAGCACCTTCGCCTCGCGTGCCATGGCCACCATGCGCTTGAGGAAGCTCGGACGGCAGATGCGAATGCCAGCCGCACCCTGCATCATCGGCTCGATGATCATCGCTGCGATGTCTTGCTTGTGGTCCGCCAAGAGCGCTTCGAGCGCGGACAAGGCTCCGGCCTCGCGCTCTTCGACCGCATCGTCGCCCTCGAACGTGGCGGGGTAGGGCACGACCCGGACGTCGCACATCAGATCCTTGAAGGCCCCGAACATCTGCGAACTGCGGCCGACCGACATCGCACCCAGCGTGTCGCCGTGGTAGCCGCCGTCGAAGGCGATCAGCGTCCGGCGCGTCTGGCCGCGATTGAACCAGGATTTGTAGGCGACCTTGATGGCGGTCTCGACGGCGGTGGAGCCGTCGTCGGTGAAGAAGACTCGGTTCAGATCGCCCGGCAACAGCTCGGAAAGCGCCTTGGCGAGATTGACGGCCGGCGCATGGGTGAAGCCGGCGAACATGATGTGTTCCAGCGTGTCCGCCTGGCGGGAGAGCGCGGCGTTGATCTTGGGATGGGCATGGCCGTGGGTGCAGGTCCACCAGGACGAGATCATGTCCAGGATCTCGCGCCCGTCCGCGTCGAACAGCGATGCGCCCTTGGCGCGCGCGATCACGGGAGGCTCCACCTCGATGCCGTGCTGCGTGTAGGGATGCCAGACATGGCGCTTGTCGAGCGCGATGATCTCTTCTGCGGACTGCGAGCCCTGTAGATTTGAGTGTTCGTTCACGGCCTTACCGTTGCAAGTTTGAGAAGATCGAGTTCCGGCTCGATAGCCTTCAGCGTGTCGCGGTTGACCGTCTCGAGCTGTGGAATCTCGGCGATCACTTCGACCTTGCCGAAGCGCTCGATGGCCGCCCGATTATGCGGCGTTTCGGGCCCGCTGATGACGACGCCCGCGAGCGGCAGGCCCCGCCGCCTGATCGCTTCCAGCGACAGCAGCGTATGGTTGATCGTCCCGAGCGTCGAGCGGGCGACAAGGACAATGGGCAGGTCGAGCGCGTCTGCAAGATCGATCATGTAGACGCCGTCCGAAATCGGCACCATCAAGCCACCGGCACCCTCGACCACCACGAGCCCATCGTGAGGCGGCAGTTTGATCTTCTCCATGTCCAGCGCGATGTTGGCCCGGCGCGCGGATTCGTGCGGCGCCATGGGCTCGGGCAGGAGATAAGCCTCGGGCAGGACGCGGCTGACGGGGAGCTCGGCCAGTTGCTGAACGGTCGCCGAGTCCGTGGTGGGAACGGTGCCGGCCTGGATCGGCTTCCAATAGGCGCCGTCGAGCTGGGTCAGCAGCCAGGCGGACACCAGCGTCTTGCCGACCTCGGTGTCGGTGCCTGTAACGAAAAAGCCGGACAATGCGGCACTCCTAGCGTTGTTCGGGCGCGGGTGGGGGACTTTATCGGCCAGGGACGGAGAGGCAAGAGGACCCGAGTACGACCTTTGGCGGCCAAAATGCCGCTCAAATCGTTTTCGTCTGGACGGGATGCGCCGAGTTGGGCGAAAAATCGCATCCATGACCCGCTTTCTGATGATCTTTCTCGTGGCGCTTTTGGGATGCGCCACGATCGCGACTGCCGAGGGCAAGACGCTTCGGATGGCCTACGACGCCGATCCGACCTCGCTCGACCCCCATGAGCAGCTCGCCAGCGCGACGCTGCAGCTCTCGCATCTTGTGTTCGATCCGCTGGTGCGGCGCCGCCAGGACAACTCGTTCGAGCCGCGCCTTGCGGAAAGCTGGGAGCAGGTCGACGACGTCACCCTGCGCTTCCATTTGCGGGACGGGGTGACGTTTCACTCGGGCCGCAAGATGACCGCGGACGACGTGGTCTGGACTTTCGAGCGCCTCAAGAAGAGTCCAGATTTCAAAGCGTTGTACGAGCCTTTTGAATCAGCAAAGGCAGTCGATGCGCACACGGTCGACATCGTCACCAAGGCGCCGTATCCGCTCACGCTCAATCTGGCCACCTACATCTTCCCCATGGACCGCGAGTTCTATTCAGGGACCGACGAGAACGGCCGGCCGAAGGATGCGGTGGTGAAACACGGGTCGTCTTTCGCGTCGTCCCACATCAGTGGGACGGGGCCGTTTCGCGTGACGAAGCGCGAGCAAGGTATCCGGCTCGAGCTCAAGCGCGTCGACGACTATTGGGACAAGGACTCGCCGGGCAACGTGGACAAGATCGTGCTGACGCCGATCAAGGAGCCCGCGACCCGGGTCGCCGCGCTTCTTGCCAGTGACGTGGATTTCATCGCGCCCGTTCCGCCCACGGACTTCAAGCGCTTGGAAGCGGCGTCCTGCTGCACGCTTGTGACCATGCCATCGACCCGGATTTTGACCTTCCAGCTGAACCAGGATCGCGTCGAGGCGTTCAAGGACCCGCGCGTCCGCAAGGCCATGAGCTATGCCATCAACCGGGAAGGGATCGCCAAGAAGATCATGCGCGGCTTCGCAACGCCCGCCGGGCAGGTCAGCCCCGAAGGTTATGCGGGACACGATCCGGGTCTGACGCCTCCTTATGACATCGAGAAGGCCAAGGCGCTGATGAAGGAAGCCGGGTACGAGGACGGCTTCTCGGTGACCGTGATCGCGCCCAACAATCGTTACGTGGGTGATGCCCGCATCGCCGAGGCGGTCGCCGCCATGCTGGCCAAGATCAACATCAAGGTCGACCTGCAAACCATGCCGAGGCGCAGTATTGGCAGCGCTTCGACCAGCGCGACGGCGATATCCTGATGATCGGCTGGCAGTCCGATACGCAAGACTCGGCGAATTTCTACGAGTTCCTGGCCATGACGCCGGACGCCAAGACCGGATACGGCCAATACAACGCGGGCGACTATTCGAACGCCGAAGTGGACCGGCTCACGATGCAGACGCAGACGATGACGGATCCTGAAGCCCGCGCCGAGGTCCTCAAGCAGATCGAGCGGATACTTGCCGACGATGCGGCGCTGCTGCCTATTCAATGGCAGCACCTTGCGTGGGCCGCGCGCAAGAATGTGAATATCGAGCCCATCGTGAATGCCATAGACATGCCCTATCTTGCGGACCTCGTGATCGACTAGGTCGCGCCTTCTGGGGAGGATTGGTGATGTTCAAGAAAATTCTGCTCGTGCTCTTGGTGCTGATCGGCGCCTTTGCGATCTACGTCGCGCTCCAGCCCGACGAGTACAGGGTCGAACGCTCGGTGACCGTCGCCGCACCGGCGGGCGCGGTCTTTGGGAACGTCGACAATCTGCGCAACTGGGAGGCGTGGTCGCCTTGGGCGAAGCTCGACCCCGATGCCAAGGTCGCGTTCGAAGGACCCGAGGCAGGGAAGGGCGCCGCGATGACCTGGGACGGCGACGACAATGTGGGGGCCGGCAAGATGACCATCGTCGAAAGCGAGCCCGACAAGGCCGTCAACATCCAGGTGACGTTCACCCGGCCGTTCGAAGGCGGCACGAATTCGGATTTCAGCTTCACGCCCAAAGCCAACCAGACAGGGAGCGACCAAACCGAGGTCACCTGGGCGATGCATGGCACGCACAACTTCATGGAGAAGGCGTTCTGCGTCGTCTTCAATGGGCTCGGCATGATGGGCAACGACATCGACAAGGGCCTGTCCCAACTGAAGTCCGTTTCGGAGCAGTCCTGAACCAGACTTCGACCGTGGCCACTGCGGTCCAGGTCAATTGGTCTGATATCGGCGCCTAGGCTATAGTTGCATCATGTGGTTCGCCGAAGCGCGCATCCCCGCGCGGGCGGCTACGAGCGGCAACGGCTTAGGGGGGCGCGGCAGCGACATTGGCATTGCCCGCTAAAGGTAATGGTTTGGGATTTCCTGAAGGACGACACCCAGCCGCGGTTGCCCAATCGCGCGCGTGTCGTTCTGACCATGGCCTTGGTTGGAATCCTGACCGGTCTGATCTCGAGCCTGCCATCGCCATTGCCGTCCATTCGCCTCGAGGAAGACGGGCTGATCCTCAACACGGCGAGCAGCCCGCTCCATGCGGGCCTTGCCTTCGCGATCGGTATTGCCGTCTGCATGTGGGCCTGGGTGTCGCGCGAGGTGGGCAAGTGTCTGCTGACTGCTGTGCTGGTCTTCCTCGGCTGGCTGGCAGCCGTGAACACGGCCAACGACCTCTATCAATTCCTGATCGGTTCGGGTGCGTTCGGCTCCGAGACCGGAGCGAAGGCGACACGCGAAGCTTCCGGACTCATTATCGGGGGCGTGGTGGCCGGTGCTGTCGGGGCGGGCCTGTCGGCTTTCGGCGCCGGAATTCCGGCGGCGGCGATCCGCCGGCCCCAAAATTGGGGGCTGATCGTTCTTGCGGGCGCGGTGGCGGGCATCATGCTGTACCCGGCGGCCGTGCTGCGCATGCCGCATGTGATGTTCGTGCCGTGGCAAGCCTTGGTGGCGGCGTCCATCGGCTTTGGTTTGACGCGGCGTTGAGCGGTTTCCACTCGGCGCAGCGCCCCGATCCGGGAGCGCGCCAAAATGGATAGTCTGCTTTCGGCCCTAGCATTCCTCGCGCGGCGGCTCGTTCAGGCCCTTCTCGTCATGCTGGCGATCCTGGTTATCGCCTTTGCGGTACGCGAGAGCTTGGCGATCCGATCCGCGAGTTCACGGGGCAGGTGGTGTCGGAGTCGGAGCGCGCCGAGTTGCGCAAGGAGTTGGGTCTCGACCGCCCGTGGCCCGTCCAGTTTGCCGACTATCTCGGCCGGGCCGCCCACGGGGACCTCGGCACCTCCTTCATCTACAAGAAGCCGACTGTCGATGTGGTGCTGGCCAAGTTTCCGGCGAGCTTCGAATTGGTGCTGGGCGCGAGCCTGATCGTGCTGCTCTTCTGCGTCCCGGCCGGCGTCTACTGCGCCGTCCGTCCCAACCGGCTTGGCGCCAGGCTGGTTCTGGGCTTAAGCGTGCTCGGGATCTCGATCCCCGTGTTTCTCACCGGCATCGTGCTCATCACGGTGTTCTCCGTCTGGCTCGGGTGGCTGCCAGCGTTCGGGCGCGGCCAGACCGTCGCCATCGGGCCCTGGACCACCGGGGTCCTCACGCTCGACGGCCTGGAGCACCTCCTGCTGCCGGCGCTCACGCTCTCCTCGATCATGCTGCCGCTGTTCGTCCGGCTGGTACGCAGCGCCATGCTCGGCGAGCTGGGGCATGACTATGTGCGCACCGCCTGGGCCAAAGGAGCCTCGCCCTTGCGCGTCTGGATCGTCCATGCGCTGCGCAACGCGCTGCTGCCGCTGGTGGCGGTCGGCGGTCTGCAAGTCGGCACGCTGGTCGCCTATACGCTCCTGACCGAGACCGTGTTCCAGTGGCCCGGCATGGGCTTTCTGTTTCTCGAGGCGGTGACGCGCTCCGACATTCCCCTGATCACGACCTATCTTGTGCTCGTCGGATTGCTGTTCGTCGTGGTGAATACGCTGGTCGACCTTCTGAGCCTGGCGCTCGACCCCCGCGTCAGCCTGGAGGGGGCACGATGAGCGTGTCTCCCGCCGCGGCTGGCACAAACGGTGTGCTGGCCTTCACCCGAGGGCGGCCAGGCGTCGGCCTTGCCTTCATCGTGCTGGTCGTCATCGCGGCGGCTGCCTTGTTGGCGCCGGTGATCGCGCCCCAGGACCCATTCGACCTTGCCGGGTTCGACATTCTGGATGCCGAACTGCCCCCGGCCTGGCTGGAAGGGGGCGAGGCCCGCTTTCCGCTGGGGACCGATGCGCAAGGCCGCGATCTCCTCAGCGCCATCCTTTACGGCGCCCGCATCTCGCTCGTGATCGGCGTTCTGGCGGTGCTGATCCAGGCCGTGATCGGCGTGACCTTGGGGCTGCTTGCGGGCTATTTCGGGGGGCGCACTGATGCCGTCGTGACGCGCTTGGCCGATATCCAACTCGCCCTGTCGACCCTCATGATGGCCATCGTCGCCATGGCGCTGGTTCGCGCCGGGCTCGGCGGCGCGGCGCTCAGCGTCTTCGCGGTGCCGCTGCTAGTGGTCGTGATCGGCCTCGCGGAATGGCCCATTTTCGCCCGCACGACCCGCGCCGCGGTGCTGGTCGAGGCCACCAAGGATTACGTGCGTGCGGCCCGGGCGGTGGGCGACACCGATTGGACCATCTTGCGCCGCCACATCCTCCCCAACAGCCTCTCTCCCTTGATCATCGTGGCCACCACGCAAGTCGCCGGCGCGATCATGGCCGAGGCGGCCTTGTCTTTTCTCGGGCTCGGCATGCCGGTCACGAAGCCGTCGCTCGGCACGCTGATCCGCTCCGGCTACGATCTCATGTTCGCCGGGAGCTGGTGGGTCACGGTTCTACCCGGCCTGGTTCTCATCGCCGTGCTGATCTCGATCAACGTCCTGGGGGACGGCTTACGCGATTGGCTGGATCCGCGCCGCCATTCGGTCTGATCCTCCGCCCAAATGAAGGGCAAAACGGCCAAAGCGCTTGATAATTTGGGCTACGGCGACCCATAAGATATACAGGGGCGCGAGCCTAGTCGCCCGGGGAGTGGCGCCATGGGGCGGCCCGGATACGCGTCCGGGCGCCCTGCGTACGGCAGAACCCCCAAAAGCAGAGCCCTGAGAGCAGAGCCTCGAAGGCACCGCGGAGGAGACGTCATGGAGACCCCGAGCCCGGCCAATCCGGATCTCATTTTTGCTTTGCGCCGCGTGACCGAGGGCGCAGCCTGCGCGGCCTTCAACTGGATCGGCCGAGGCGACGCGGACGATGGCGGCAATGCGGCGCTGGAAGCCATGCGCGCCGCGCTCGGGGAGATCGACGTCGACGCGGTGGTCGTCATCGGCGAGGCCACGGCGGGCGAAGCCCCGCAGCCGCACCGCGGCGAGCGCCTGGGACGCCCCGGCGCGGCCTTCAAGGCCGATATCGCCGTCGATCCGGTCGAGGGCACCAGCTACCTCGTCCGCGGCCTCACCAACGCTTTGGCGGTTTTGGCTGTCGCGCCGCGCGGCGCCATGATGGACCCAGGCCCCGCCTTCTACATGGAGAAGTTCGTGGCCGCAGCGCCCGCGCGCGGCAAGATCGACCCGTCCTGGCCAACGGCAAAGAAGCTTGAGGAACTCGCGAAGGTCCTGGGCAAGGATATCTACGATCTGAACGTCTTCGTTCTGGAGAAACCCCGTCACCGCGAGCTCGTGAACGAGATCTTGGCCGCAGGCGCCCGCGTGGCGATGTATCCGGCAGGCGACGTGGCCGGCGCGCTTATGGCGGCCGTTCCGGGTTCGTCGATCGATGCGCTGATGGGGACGGGAGGAACGCCGGAGGGCATCATGTCCGCCTGCGCCGTCCGTGCCATCGGCGGTGAGTTCCTGGCCCGGTTCGATCCTCAGCTCCAAACGGAGACGCAGGCCGTGCACGATGCCGGCATCGACACCACGCGCTGGTACCAGCGCGACGAACTCATAACCTCGGACGATGTGTTCTTTTGCGCGACGGGCATCACCACGGGCCTATGCTCGAAGGCGTGGAGCGCGGAAAATCGCACTATAAAGTGCAGACAATGATGATAACCGGTGCGACGGGCGAACGGCAGATCATGACGAGCTATCTGCCGACCGACCGCCTTGCGAGTGTGGCGGCTCGCGACGTCGCCTAATAAGCCATAACGGTTGGAGACGCCTGGGAAGGGATATGCCCAAGCGAGTAGATCATCCGATCATCCTCGGAATCGTGGGTGATTCTGCGTCTGGAAAGACGACCTTGTCGGCCGGAGTCGCACAGATTCTGGGTGAGGAGCATTGCTCGGTCTTTTGCACGGACGACTACCACTGCTATTCCCGGAAGGAGCGGAACGACGCGGGTCTTTCCGCCCTCGACCCCCGCGCGAATTACATCGACGTTCTCGAGCAGCACCTGCGGCTCTTGCGCAAGGGCGAGCCGGTCCTGAAGCCCGTTTATTGCCACCACGACGGGACACTAGGGCGTCCGCGCTATTTCAGACCGACCGAGTTCGTGATTGTCGAAGGCCTGCTCGGCTATAGCACGCGCGCCATGCGGGACTGCTACGACGTCAAAATATACCTCGATCCGGTCGACGACCTGAGGATCAAATGGAAGATCCACCGGGACACGACGAAGCGGAACTACAGGCTGGAGGACGTTGTCGCCTCGCTCGAAAGGCGAAAGCGCGACAGCTCGAAATTCATCCATCCGCAGCGCACCTTCGCCGATATCGTCATCCGGTTCCTGCCGCCCCAGGAGGTGGACGACACCGATACCCATCTCAGCGTGCGGCATCTTTTGCGGCCCACATTGCCGCACCCGGACTTCTCGCCGCTGTTCGACGGCAGCAGCAATGCGGGCCTGCATCTCGAGCTCGCGCGCGATAGGGATGGAAAACCCGTCGACGTACTTGAGATCAACGGCAATATCTCCGACAAGAGAGCCGAGCGGATCGAGGATCTGCTCTGGAATCTCATCCCGGAGGCGGGTCACTTGCGCGACCAGGTCGGTCGTATCGATATCGCCAACGGAGCCAATGGCGCGCGTAAGAGCCACCCGCTGGCGCTGACCCAGCTTCTCGTGGGCTATCACGCGGTCAAGGCGGCGATGGGCGTTCGCGCTTACTAGGCGTTGGACGCGTCACAACAACACGGGGCTAGGGGCCATCGATGCAGGATCAGGCAGTGGCGGATGTGACACATAAGGACATGGCGAACGCTATCCGGGCGCTCGCCATGGATGCTGTGCAGAAGGCGAATTCCGGCCACCCCGGCATGCCCATGGGCATGGCCGATGTCGCCACGGTCCTGTTCACGCAATTTCTGAAATTCGACGCCGCCCATCCCGAGTGGCCGGACCGGGACCGCTTCGTGCTCTCGGCGGGCCACGGGTCGATGCTGCTTTATGCGCTGCTCTATCTGACCGGCTATCCGGACATGGATATCGGAGAGATCGAGCGCTTCCGCCAGCTTGGCGCGCGCACCGCCGGCCACCCCGAATACGGCCATGCGCCCGGCATCGAGACGACAACGGGCCCGCTGGGGCAGGGGATCGGCAACGCGGTGGGAATGGCGCTCGCGGAGCGTCTGCAGAACGCCCATTACGGCGACGACATCGTCAGCCACTTCACCTATTGCCTGGCCGGCGACGGTTGCCTGATGGAAGGCATTAGCCAGGAGGCGATCTCTTTCGCCGGACATTTGAAGCTCGGCCGCTTGATCGTCCTTTTCGACGACAATCAGATTTCGATCGACGGATCGACGGACCTCGCGGTCAGCGACGATCAGTTGCAGCGCTTCGGCGCCTCCGGTTGGCACACGGCGGCCGTGGACGGTCACGATGCGGAAGCGGTGGCGCTCGCCATCGAGAATGCGCGCAACGTCACCGATCAACCCTCCATTATCGCCTGCCGGACCGTGATCGGCTACGGCGCGCCCAACAAGCAGGGCACGTCCTCCACCCACGGCTCGCCGCTGGGCGATGAGGAGATCGCCGGCGCGCGCGAAGCGCTGGGCTGGCCGCATCCCCCGTTCGTGGTGCCGGACGAGATCCTCGCCGTGTGGCGCGAGGCGGGCCAGCGCAACCGGGCGGCGTTCGATCGCTGGACGGAAGCGGCCGGAAAACTGGATGCGGACGAACGCACCCATCTCGTCGACCCCGTGGATACGAAGGTGGCCGCGGCCATCTCCGAGGCCGTTGCCGGCATCAAGGCCGATTTCGCCGCCGAAGGTGCGAAGCTCGCCACGCGGCAATCCTCGCAGAAAGTGCTCGAGCGCCTCGTTCCCGTCGTGCCGGGTCTGGTTGGCGGTTCGGCGGACCTCACCGGTTCTGTCGGTACACTGACGAAACAGCACGGCATCGTGAAGACGGGCGACTTTTCCGGGAACTACATTCACTACGGCGTGCGCGAGCACGCCATGGGCGCGGCTATGAACGGCATGGCCCTTCACGGGGGGATCGTGCCCTATTCGGGAACCTTCCTGGTGTTCTCCGACTACTGCCGTCCCGCGATCCGGCTTTCGGCGCTGATGGAGCAGCGTGTGGTCTATGTGATGACCCATGATTCCATCGGGCTCGGCGAGGACGGTCCGACGCACCAGCCGGTCGAGCAATTGGCCGCGCTCAGGGCCATCCCCAATCTCAACGTGATGCGCCCGGCCGACTCGGTGGAATGCGCCGAGTGCTGGGACATCGCGCTCAAGTCCAAGTCCTCGCCCGCGATCATGACACTGACGCGCCAAGGTCTGCCACTGCTGCGGACGGCGCCCACCAACGAGAACCTCTGCGCCAAGGGGGCATACGTCCTAATCGAGCCAGACGGCGCGCGCGACGTCACGTTGCTTGCAACTGGTTCGGAAGTCTCGCTGGCCGTCGAGGCGGCGAAGCTCCTGGGCGGTGAGGGGGTCAACGCCGCGGTCGTGTCCATGCCCTGTTGGGAGCTGTTCGAAGCTCAGGAGCCCGCTTACAAGGACGCCGTCCTGGGATCGGCGCCGCGCGTGGGCGTGGAGGCAGCTGTCGAGTTCGGCTGGCAGGAATGGCTGGGCCCGAAGGGGGCCTTCGTCGGGATGCGCGGATTTGGTGCTTCCGCCCCGGCTGGAGAACTCTATAAGCATTTCGGTATCACGCCCGAGGCCGTTGCGGCCGCGGCGCGCGAGCTCATTGTTTAAGTCATAGATACGTAAAGGGTAGGGAGGTTATGGCCACACCACGCGTTGCCATTAATGGATTTGGCCGGATCGGCCGTTTGACGTTCCGGGCCTTCATGGAGGCCGGCCGCGACGATCTCGACTTCGTGGCGATCAACGATCTCGGCTCTGCCGATATGAACGCGTTGCTGCTCGAGTACGATACCGTGCACGGCAAGTTCCCGGGCGAGATCTCCGTGGACGGCAGCAGCCTCCGCGTCAATGGCAAGGACGTCGCGGTTCTGGCCGAGCCCGATCCCGAGCAACTGCCGTGGGACGAGCTTGGCGTCGACATCGTCATGGAATGCACCGGCCGCTTCACCAAGCGCGAAGCCGCCGCTCAGCACCTGAAGGCAGGCGCGAAGCGCGTGCTCGTCTCCGCACCGTGCTCGGGCGCCGATCTCACCGTCGTATATGGCGTCAACGACCAGAAGCTCACTGAGGCCGACGTCGTCGTGTCCAACGCGTCCTGCACCACCAACTGCCTCGCCCCCGTGGCCGAAGTCCTGCACAAGTTGGTCGGCATCGAGCGTGGCTATATGACCACGATCCACGCGTATACGGGCGATCAGCGGACGGTGGATACGCTCCACAAGGATCCGCGCCGCGCCCGTGCGAGCGCCGCGAACCTGATCCCGACCTCGACCGGTGCGGCGAAGGCGGTTGGCCTTGTCCTGCCCGATCTCGAAGGCAAGCTCGACGGCGCATCGATCCGCGTGCCCGTACCGAATGTCAGTCTCGTCGACCTCACGTTCCAGGCGGGCCGTAAGACCAGCGCGGATGAGATCAACGAAGCCATGGCGGAAGCTGCATCCAAGGCGCCGCTGCTCGGTGTGCTCGGCATCAACGACAAGCCGCTGGTGTCGTCGGACTTCAATCACAGCCCGCTCAGCTCCGTGTTCGACGCGACCGGCACCCAGGTGATCGACGGCACGTTCTGCCGCGTCGTCGCCTGGTACGACAACGAATGGGGCTTCTCCAATCGCATGAGCGACACCGCCGTCGCGATGGGACGCTTGCTATGACGTCAGGGAACGGCATGGCGGACATCGACCTCGCCAGCATCAAGACCACCGACGGGCTTGATGTGGCGGGGAAGCGTGTCCTCGTCCGTGCCGATCTCAACGTTCCCGTCGAGGATGGGGCCGTCGCGGACGCGACGCGCATCGAGCGCGTCCTGCCGACGATCGAAGCCCTGCGGAAAGCCGGAGCGAAAGTCGTTCTGATGTCGCACTTCGGCCGTCCCAAGGGCGAGCGCTCACCCGAGACCTCATTGAAGCCGGTCGCTGCGAAGCTCACCGAGCTTCTGGGTACGGACGTCCTGTTCCTCGATGACTGCATCGGCCCTGAGGTCGAGGCCGGGATCGCGTCGCTCAAAGACGGCGATGTCGTGCTGCTCGAGAACCTGCGCTATCACGCCGGCGAGACCAAAAACGACATCGGCTTCGCCAAACAACTCGCGGCCCTTGGCGACATCTATGTGGACGATGCGTTCTCCTGCGCCCATCGCGCGCATGCCTCCGTCGAGGCCATTGCGCGTCTCATGCCTGCCTATGCGGGGATGGCGATGATGGCGGAAATCGATGCTCTGAGTGCCGCGCTGGAATACCCGAAGCGCCCCGTGATGGCCGTGGTCGGCGGTGCCAAAGTCTCCACGAAAATCGAAGTGCTGACCAACCTGGCGCAGCGCATGGACATGATCGTGGTGGGCGGCGGCATGGCCAACACCTTCCTCTTCGCCGACGGTATCGACGTGGGCAAGTCTCTGTGCGAGCCGGACTTTGCCGACACCGTCAAGGAGATCACGGAGAAGGCCAAGGCGTCCGGTTGCGAGATCGTGCTGCCCGTCGACGTGGTGGTCGCGAACAGTCTGGCCGAGGATGTCGAAACATCCGTGTGCGGTGTCGATGAGATTCCGGCCGACGCGCTAGCACTGGATCAAGGACCGAAAAGCGTCGATCTGCTGATCGAAAAGCTCGAAGGCGCTCACACAGTTCTTTGGAACGGCCCGCTCGGCGCGTTCGAGATCGCGCCCTTTGGCGCGGCGACCTTTGCGCTTGCGACAGAGGCGGGCGCCCGGACGAAAGCCGGAAAACTCATTTCTGTCGCCGGCGGCGGCGACACTGTGCGCGCGCTCAACATGGCGGGCGCGGCGGACAACTTCACCTATATCTCGACGGCCGGTGGGGCCTTCCTCGAGTGGCTCGCCGGCGAGCAATTGCCGGGCGTCGCCGTTCTGGCAGACGGCGCAACGCCGCCCCAATCGGCGGTGGCGTGACCATGCCGGGCGAGATCGTCATCGCACCGTCGATCCTGTCGGCTGATTTCGCCAAGCTCGGCGCAGAAGTCGAGGCGATCGACCGGGACGGATGCGATTGGGTCCATCTCGATGTGATGGACGGTCACTTCGTGCCGAACATCACATTCGGTCCGGATGTCGTCGCCGCGCTTCGTCCGCACTCTGACAAGGTTTTCGACACGCATCTGATGATCGCACCGTGCGATCCCTATCTCGAGGCGTTCGCGAAGGCCGGTTCCGACATCATCACGGTGCATGCGGAAGCGGGTCCCCATCTCGACCGTTCGCTGCAGCACATCCGCAGCCTCGGCAAGAAGGCGGGTGTGAGCCTGACGCCGTCCACGCCGGAGAGCGCCATCGAGTACGTACTCGACAAGCTCGACCTCGTTCTGGTGATGACCGTCAATCCGGGCTTCGGCGGACAGACCTTCATCCCCGCGCAGCTCGAAAAGATACGCGCCATCCGCAAGATGATCGGAGAACGTCCGATCCATCTGGAAGTCGATGGCGGTGTGAATGTCGACACGGCCGGGCTCGTCGCCGAGGCCGGCGCCGATGCGCTCGTGGCGGGCTCCGCCGTATTCAAGGACGGCGACTACGCGAAGAACATCGCGGCCATCCGCGCAGCCGCCAAAGCGGGCGTCGCCGCCTGATGTCACACCTCCAGCCGTGCCAAGCCGTCATCTTTGATCTCGACGGCACGCTTGCGGACACGGTGGGGGACCTTACGCTGGCCATCGAGAGAACATTGGCCGATTTCGGCCTGCCGCCCCATCCCGAGGATGTGGTCCAGGGCATGGTGGGAAACGGTCTCAGGAAACTGGTCGATCGCGCCTTCGCCGAGCATGGCGTGACGCTCGACGATGCGGAACACAAGAAGGCCTTCGCGCGCCTGCTTGTGCACTACAGCGACGATCCCTTCGAGAACTCAAAACTGTACCCTGGCGTCCGTGAGACGCTCGAGCGGCTCAACGCGGCGGATATCGAGTGCGCGGTGCTGACCAACAAGATGGAGCCGATCGCCCACGATGTCCTCGAGGGGCTCGGCATCGCCGGACTGTTCAAGGTGGTGCACGGCGAAAAGGATGGGCGTCCGCGCAAACCTGATCCCGCCAGCGCTCTCGAGCTCGTCCAGGTGCTCGGCACGGCGCCGGAGACGACGCTCCTCGTGGGCGACAGCCAGACCGATCTGAAAACGGCGCGCGCGGCCGGGCTGCGGTCGGTCCTGGTCTCGTATGGTTACTCCACGGTCCCGGTGGCGACGCTCGAACCGGACGCCGTCATCAACCATCTTCACGACTTGGTGGGCGGTCTTGCTCTTGCCCCGGAAGCGGACTAGCACAGGCTCATGGACGTCACCTATTACGGCGCGCTTCTGGCAGGCTTTCTGAGTTTTCTCAGCCCATGCGTCCTGCCACTGGTTCCGCCTTATCTCTGCTTCCTCGGCGGCACCACGTTCGACCAGCTCACGGGCGAAGACGAAACCCCGGCCCATGTCTACCAGACGGTGGTCTTGTCCTCCGTCGCCTTCGTGCTGGGCTTCACGACGGTCTTCGTGATTCTCGGCGCTACGGCGACGGCATTGGGGCAGATCGTGGTGACCAATCTGCCGATCCTGTCGAAGATCGCGGGCGTCGTGATCATCATCGCCGGCCTGCATTTCCTCGGGGTGATCCATATCCCCATTCTCCATCGCGAAGCGCGCTACCACGCCGATACGCGTCCTGCGGGCCTGTTCGGCGCCTATGTCATCGGCCTTGCCTTCGCCTTCGGCTGGACGCCGTGCATCGGCCCCGTTCTCGGCGCGATTCTGGCGGTGGCGGCGGGCGGGTCGACCGTCAGCAAAGGCGTGAGCCTGCTGTTCGTCTATTCGCTGGGGCTCGGCATTCCCTTCATCCTGGCCGCCGTGGCGGTCAAGCCGTTCATGAAGGCCCTCGGGCGCTTCAAGAAGCATTTGGGGAAGGTCGAGAAGATCATGGGCGGCCTTCTCGTCTTGACCGGCATCCTCTTCCTGACGGACTCCATGACACTCATCGCAGGCTGGATCCTGCAGGCCTTCCCGTCTTTGGCGACGATTGGCTGACCTGTCTGGGCAGACGCCGCCAGCGTCCAGCGTGGAAACCTGCGCCAGGGCGGCGCGCGGCACTCACTGACTTCCGGGGACCACAAACAAGATGACAGCAGACAGAACCCTGATCGCACTCACCGTGGCCGGTTCGGACTCATCGGGCGGTGCGGGCATCCAAGCCGATCTGAAGACCTTCTCCGCGCTGGGCGTCTATGGCGCGAGCGCGATCACGGCGCTGACGGCACAGAACACGCTTGGCGTCGACGATGTCATGGCCGTGCCGCCGGAGTTCGTGCTGGCGCAGATGCAATCTGTCGCGCGCGATCTCGATGTCGGGGCCATCAAGATCGGGATGCTGGCCACGGCCGAGACGGTCGAGGCGGTGGCGACGGGCCTCGACCTCTTCGAAGACGTTCCCGTCGTGCTCGACCCCGTCATGGTGTCGACCAGCGGCGATCTGTTGCTCGATGAAGATGCGGTCGGCGTGCTGCGAGACCGGCTCCTGCCGCGCGCGACCGTCGTCACGCCCAATCTTGCGGAGTGTGCGGCCTTGCTTGGAGAGCCGCCGGAGAGCCGGGAGCAGATGATGGAAGGCCGCGCGGAGAGGCTGCGGGCTCTTGGGGCGGACGCGGTGCTACTGACCGGCGGCGAATCCATGGCCGAGACGGCGCTCGACATTTTCGCCGATGCGAACGGCGTTCTAAGGATCGAGGCCCCCCGCCACGAGACCCGAAATACACATGGCACCGGCTGCACCCTGTCCTCGGCAATTGCCGCGGAGCTCGCCAAGGGTGAGACCGTTGAAAAGGCCGTCAAGCTTGCCAAGATGTACGTCACGGCGGCGATCATCGCCGCGGACGAGATTCATGTGGGGCAGGGCGCCGGGCCGCTGCACCACTTCCACGCCCTCTGGCAGAAGCCGGAGTAGGGTGCCGCCTAGCTTTCGGCGACCACGACCGAGTGTTGTTCGCCGAGGCCTCCGATGCGCAGCACCATGTCGTCGCCCGGCTGAGGAACACGCGCGGGTTCCGCGCCATGCCCACGCCTGGCGGCGTGCCCGTGACGACGACGTCGCCGGGAACCAGCGTCATGTATTTGCTGATATAGCTGACGAGTTCGGCCACGGAGAAGATCATGGTCGAGGTATTGCCCGTCTGCATGCGCTCGCCGTTGAGATCCATGGTGAGATCGAGATTCTGCGGATCGGCAATCTCATCCGACGTGACGAGCCACGGACCGAGCGGGCCGAATGTCTCGTAGCTTTTGGCCTTGATCCATTCACCCGGACCGCCCTTCTGCAGGCTGCGCTCGGAAACGTCGTTGCCGATGCAATAGCCGGCCACATAGTCGAGCGCGGTCTCGACGGGCACACGCTTCGCGGTGCTGCCGATGACGAAGCCGAGCTCGACCTCGTAGTCCATGCGCTTGAAGTCCGCGGGCGCCAATACCTGATCGTTGGGACCGCAGATCGAAGAGGTCGCCTTCACGAAGACGATGGGCACTTCGGGGATTGGCAGGCCGGTCTCTTCCGCATGGTCGCGGTAGTTCAACCCGATGCCGAAGAACTTGCGGACATTGCCGACCGGTGCGCCGAGACGGGTATTGCCGTCGACGAGCGGCAGGGACTTCGGATCGATCTCGCGCAGGCGCTGCAGACCTGCCGGCGTGAGGACCTCGTCCGCAATGTCGTCCACGCCGCCGGACAGGTCGCGAATGGCGCCATTGGCATCCAGAATGCCGGGCTTTTCCTGCCCGAGTTCACCAAACCGTACGAGCTTCATCGTCTCCCCCGCGAGAATGTTTGGGGCATGATGCACATGGCGTTGAGCCGCGCAACGCCGGGAACGCGAATTTCTTCGCCGCCACGAGCCTCATCGATAGGGACGATTGAAGGCCGCCCAAACGTCCGCAAAAAGCTCTTCGTGGCCGGCTCGTCGGAGGCCGTTGCGCATTTGCCACAAGACCGTCGAAAGATTTCCCGCTCGAGCGCATTCATGAGCCCCCGGCAGCAACACAATCCGGAGAGTGGCGACCCAGCGGCGCATTTGCGATAAATGTATAACACATTGAAGTATAAGATGAAAATACGATCATGGATGTGCCCGAAGCGGGCCTCTTGCATTTCCGCAACACTGCGACAGCGAAGTGCATTCAGGGTGCTTCGCTTTGTTGAAGCGCCGCGCCGCCCTGGGATAGCTTTGCATCACACCACGGGGGACGGGCTGGGGGGCCTTCTTCTCCTGAAGAAGAACGAAGCGGGTGACACCGCGAGGAATTCGAGCGACGGCTCGGGAACATAATGGGGGGGCGAGTCGAGACCTCATGAAGGCTTTACGCCTTCAGCTTTCGGCTCGTTCGCAGGGAGACCGGCCCGGCTTTGCCCGGGCCGGTTCTTTTTTGCCCAATAGCGATCGTCGCTGCCGCAACCCTCGAGCTCAGACGCCGAGCTTCGCCAGGATCCGCTCGATAGCCGCGACATAGCCGCCGCCGAACAGCCGGACATGCACGAGCGTCGGGTAGAGATTGTAGATGTCTCGCCGCAGTTCGTGAAAGCCGGGCTCTAGAGGCAAAACCTCCTCATAGGCCTCGAAGAAGGCGCGCCCGAACGTCCCGAACATGGTGGTGAAAGCCAGCTCGATCTCGGGATGTCCGTAATAGATTGCCGGATCGACGAACCCGGCGATGCGATCGCCCTTGACCAGCACATTGCCTGTCCAAAGGTCGCCATGGAGAAGGCTTGGATGGGTAGGCTCGGCGAGATACTCGCCGAGAACGGCCGCAAGCCGCTCGATCCGGCCGTAGAGGGGGAGGGGCAGGCTGCCTTCGTCGCGCGCGGCCTGCGCCATATGGAGCAGGCGATGGTCGCGGAAGAAGGGCAGCCACTTTTCACTCAGAGGGTTCGGCTGATGCAACGGGCCGATCAGCGTGTCGTAGGCAAACCCGAACCGATCGCGCGGCGTGACATGAAGTTGTGCGATCAGCGTCGCCGCGTGGCGCTCCACAGCGGGCGTAATGGACCCGCCGTCATTGTCGATGAAGTCCATCACCAGGAGATCGGACTCGGCCGCATAGACGTGCGGCACGGGCAGGTCCGACAGGCGCGCCAGATCGGCAAGCATGGCGCCCTCGAGTGCAAGGCTAGGTCCGCGCGTCGAATCGTTTGTGCGCGCTTTGACGGCGACAAGGCGTCCATCGCTCAGTGTGGCCACTAATCCGGTCAAACCGAAGCCGGCCGAAAGGGGAGCGCGCGACACCACGCTGGTGCCGAGAATCGTGTCCAGGCGATGGTTTAGCGGGGCGTCGGGATCGTCCATTTCAACTGCGGTTTTTGGTCGTACACAGATCGTGCGCGATGTCACAACGCTGATACAAAACCAGCTTATTCGCCGATTTACTATGTTGGACACGCGCAGGGAAGAAGAGGAGCCGTCCGACGCTGGCGTCCAGCGTTATCGTGCTCTTTTTATTTCGGACATTCATCTTGGCACCAAGGCTTGCCAAGCAGAAGCGTTTCTGGACTTCCTGAAGACGCACAAGGCGCCGAAGATTTATCTTGTCGGCGACATCGTAGACTTCTGGCGCATCCGGCGCGGAGTCTATTGGCCGCAGCCCCATAATGACGTCCTGCAGAAACTGCTCCGCGAGGTCCGCAAGGGCACCGACCTCGTCTACATTCCCGGCAATCACGATGAAGCCATGCGCGAGTATTGCGGGTCGCAGTTCGGCGGCATCGCCATCGAGCGCCAGACCGTCCATACCGGCGCGGACGGGCGGCGCTATCTGATCATGCATGGCGACGAGTTCGATGTCGTCGTGCGCTACGCCAAATGGCTGGCCTTCCTTGGAGATTGGGGCTATGTCACCGCGCTGTGGTTCAATACCCACCTGAACGCGGTACGCCGGTGGTTCGGCATGCCTTACTGGTCGCTTTCGGCCTATCTCAAGTACAAGGTCAAGCGCGCCGTGAATTTCATTGGTGAGTTCGAGCACGCGTTGGTACAGGAAGCCCGCCGGAGTGGCGCCCAAGGCGTAATCTGCGGACATATTCACCATGCCGCTATGCGTCAGGTGGAAGACGTGGTTTATATCAACACGGGCGATTGGGTCGAGAGCTGCACGGCAGTCGTCGAGACCGAAGAAGGAGTCTTCCAGATCATCCGTTGGAATCCTCATACTGGTGTGCGTGAGCCCGAGACTTCCTCCAAGGAGCTTGAGGCGGCCGCCTAATGCACGTTCTCGTCGTCACCGACGCCTGGTTCCCCCAGGTCAACGGAGTTGTGCGCACCTACGAGCGGCTTGCGCAGGAAATTCCCAATTTTGGCGCGGAAATCAGCTTCCTCGTTCCAACGCAGTACCGCACGCTTCCTTGCCCCACCTATCCTGAGATCAGGCTCGCGCTGGCGACTCCGGGCATGGTCGATCGCTACATCGAAAGCGTCGGAGCGGACTTCGTTCACATCGCGACGGAAGGACCGCTTGGTCTCTTGGCACGCCGCCATTGCCGTAGGAACAAGCGACCGTTCACCACGAGCTATCACACCCGCTTCCCCGAATATGTCTCGGCGCGCCTGCCTGTGCCCGAATCCTGGTGCTACAGCTTCCAGCGCCGCTTCCACAATAGCGGCGCCGGCATGTTCGTAGCCGCACCTTCGGTGGAGGAGGATCTCGCGGCCAAGGGGTTCAAGCGCATGATGCGCTGGACGCGCGGCGTCGATGTGGATCTGTTCCGGCCGCAAAACGTGCGGCTGTACGGCGACGGTCCCGTCTTCATGTATGTGGGCCGCGTGTCCGTCGAGAAGAATATCGAGGCTTTTCTGAAGCTCGATCTTCCCGGCCGCAAAGTCGTTGTCGGCGGGGGTCCGCAACTGACGGAGCTCCAGCGCGCCTACCCGGATGTGCACTTCACCGGTCCCAAGGAAGGCGAGGAGCTGGCCGCGGCCTACGCCTCCGGCGACGTCTTCGTCTTTCCCAGCCTTACGGACACGTTCGGCTGGTGCTCCTGGAAGCCCTGGCATGCGGGGTCCCTGTGGCGGCCTATCCCGTCCACGGGCCCAAGGACGTCGTGACCGATCCAGCCGCCGGCGTGCTCCATAGCGACTTGCAGACGGCGGCGCTGCAGGCCCTGGACCTCAACGGCGAGGATGCCCGGTCCCATGCCTTGAACTTCAGCTGGGAAAACTCGGCACAGCAGTTCCTGGATAATGTGCTGGCGGCCCACAATCTCGGCCTGCCCGAGCGGCGTCGGCTCTTGCCCCGCCTGCGTCCTAGCCGCTTGATGCGTAAGAAGACAGCGGCTTAAACAGCCTCTCCGAAAGCGACCCTAAAAAGAAAACGGCCCGGTGGGGGGACCGGGCCGTTCGCATTTTCATGCGTCAGTTTGGGGGACGCGTTGGGGGATCTTGCGTCCTCCCAGAAATGGGCAGGGGCCTATAGGCTTTCAAGACCCGGCAGACGATTTTTCCAGAGCTGAGCTTAAAGCACTGAAACTATTGACTTAAAAGTCATCCGAAAAGCGCCGCACGTTGTGCGGCGACAAGCGCTTCGAGGGTCAAAGGCTCGGGCCGCTCGAAGGGGCGGGGTCCGTCGGAGAGAAGGGCAGGTGCCGCCGCTCCGGTAGGCACTGGCAGGCTTGTAGATGCTGGCAACTTAACAAGCGCGGGCTCGTCTACCGGGGCCGCATCGTTTGCAGGAGCGGGAAGCACCTCCTCGGGCACGAGACGGTTCGTCCGCCGCGGTGTCGGTTCAGATGCTGGTTCCGGACCCGCATGAGGCTGCTCGTCGCGAGCGGGTTCGCTCTCGTCCACGGTCGCTGCGCCGGCGCGTGTCTGCTGCGGCGCCGTTTCGAAGGCCCCGCTCACGTCGAGAGCCTTAGCAGCATCCAGAAGATTCTTCGTCTCGTGGTCGCTCCAGTCCTCGATCAGCGCATCGATGCGGCGCTCCACGTCGCGCAGCAGGTTCACGGCATCGGCTGTCTGCTGTCCCGAGATCTCGCGCCGTGCACATGCCGTGTAGATGTCGGCGGCCCGTTCATCCAGCCTGTCGCAACAGTCGAGCGCGACGCCCTGCTCGCGCAGCGCCCATGAAACGCTTTGAATCTCTTCCAGTGCCTCGAGCACATCGGATGTTGCACGGGCCGAGGCTTCGACGATCTGCTCGAAGGCGCATGGCGCCGCAATCGGATCGGACACCGGGATGTCCACGCGTTGGAGTTCGCCGATCTCCCGCCGCATTTCGCCGATGGTCTCGCTCATCGCGACGAGCTCGGACACGAGGCCATGCGATTGGCGAGTCCGTTCCGGTGCGGCCGAAGCGGACTCAAGCCGCACGAGCGCATCTAGCAGCAATTTGACTTCCGGTGTGGGGTGCTGGCGCGCATAGTCCGCCAAGAATCGGCGGCCAAGTTCGGACCCTCTCAGCGTCGTCTCTAGCGCTGCATATTCCGCATGCTCGGCGGAGCCGGATTGCGGATCGCTTCGAGACAGAGCCTGTGCGGCGCCAGTTGCGCGGTTCAGCATGGTGCAACCAATCTATCTGATTCGATGGTGCACTCGAAGGTAGTCATCGTCCTAAAGGGAATGGTTAACGAACATGGACGGCTTCGCGTCACCTGAGAATGCCACGCAGGCGACGAGCCGCGCTCTCGCTTGGCGTCTAGGCTTTCTCTACGCGGTCCTGTTCCTGATCATCGGCTGCTACCTGCCTTACCTGCCCGTGTGGTTGGAGTGGCGTGGCTTCACGCCCGATCAGATCGCCATCCTGCTCGCGACCCCGCTGTTCGGCCGCATCCTCATCGCGCCTTCGATCAGCTTCGTTGCCGACCTGCTGGGAGACAGACGCTTCGTGCTGATCCTTTCAGCCTGGGGATCGCTGCTCGCCTATGGCACGCTCTGGGTCTCGAGCGGCTTCTGGCAGATGTTCTTCGCCATGGTCCTCGTCGCATTGGCTTCGACCACGCTGATGCCCTTGACCGAGACGATCGCGATCACCGGCATACGGCGCGCCCGGCTCGATTACGGCAAGGTCAGGCTCTGGGGTTCGCTCAGCTTCATCGCGGCCAGTCTCGGGGTCGGTGTTGTCATCCAGCAGGCCGGGGCCGGGCTCGTCGTGCCACTGCTGATGGGCGCGGCCGCGTTGATGATCGTGGGCACCTATTTCATTCCACACGACCTCGCGGTGACGCGCCGCGCCAAACCTACAGGCGAGGGGACGCCACCGCGGCGGCTGCGCTTGTCCGATGCCACGGCGCTCATGCGCTCGCCGCTGTTCCTCCTGTTTCTCGTCGCGACCAGCCTCGTGCACGGGAGCCATGCCATGCTCTATGCGTTCGGCTCGCTCCATTGGCGCGCGCAAGGATTCTCCGGCGGCACGATCGGCGCGCTGTGGTCGATCGGCGTCATCGCGGAAGTCCTGCTGTTCGCCGTGTCGGGCCGGATCGTCGGGCGCATCGGTTCGACGCGCCTTCTGGTCGTGGCCGGCTTCATGACGGCGCTTCGCTGGAGCCTTATGGCGTTCGACCCGCCGCTGTGGGCAACGGCGATCTTGCAGACGCTGCATGCCATGAGCTTCGGCGCCGCGCATCTCGCCGCGATCCACTTTCTGACTCACGCGATCCCGGAGGACCGCTCCGCCACGGCCCAGGGCCTGTTCTCGGCGGTGGTCGCCGGCCTTGTGATGGGAACGGCCACGTTGCTGTGCGGCCCGCTCTACGCAAGCTTTGGCGGGGAGGCCTACGCGGTCATGGCGGCAATCGCCGCAGTGGGGACGCTTGCTGCGATGTTGCTGCGCAGGCACTGGCATGGCGGCATCGTCATCGGACACGCGAGGTTGGATCGCCCAGGTTCGGACGCTCAGCCCCAAAGCGCGGGCGAGGGCGGGTAGACGTCTCCGTTCTTATAGGAGAGGGCGGGGTCCCTGTCGCGCGCGAGCAGCAGCGGCCCGTCCAGGTCGACCCAGTCCGCCGTCTGCGCGAGGAGGACGGCCGGCGCCATCGCGAGCGACGTCGCCACCATGCAGCCGACCATGATCTTGAGGCCGTGCGCACGGGCGTGCTCGGACATGCGCAATGCCTCGGTGAGGCCGCCCGTCTTGTCGAGCTTGATGTTGACCGCGTCGTAGCGGCCGACAAGCTCGTTGAGCGAAGCGCTGTCGTGAGCCGATTCATCCGCGCAGATCGGAACGTCATGGGCGATGTTGGCAAGCATTGCGTCGTGGTCTGCCGGAAGCGGTTGCTCGACGAGCTCGATCCCTGTTTCGGCGGCCACGGCGAGAAGCGGCTGGACCTGGTCCGCGTCCCACGCCTCGTTGGCGTCGACGATCAGACGGGCATCGGGCACCGCATCGCGGACCGCCCGCATCCGGTCCGCATCGCCGTCGCCGCCCAGTTTGAGTTTTAGCAGCGGATGGGCGGAAGCTTCATGCGCCTGCGCGGCCATGAGCGCTGGCGATCCCAGCGAGATCGTGAAGGCCGTCGGGAGCGCCTTGAGGGGCGCCAACCCGATGCGCTCAGCAACCGTCCGTCGCGTCTGCTTGGCTTCAATGTCCCACAGCGCGCAGTCGACCGCGTTGCGTGCGGCGCCAGGCGGCAGGAGCTCTTCGAGGCGGCGGCGATCGAGGCCACGGCCGAGTTCCGGGCGAAGGTTTTCGATCGCGGCGACCACGCCGTCGACGCTTTCACCATAGCGGGCATAAGGAACGCACTCGCCCCGGCCGGTCGCGCTGCCGTCGCCGATCTCAGCCACAACCACGACCGCTTCGGTCTTCGATCCGCGCGCGATGGTAAAATTGCCGCGAATAGGCCAGTGTTGCACGCGAACCGAAAGGGTCAGCGGCTTGCCGTCGCCAATACGCTCGGCGGGTTCGCTTCCCATCGCAGCTTTATTTCTCCGTTGTTTTCGGCCAAAACGGTTGCGCTGCCATTTGCGCCGAATGCCACAAAGAAGCTTAGATTCTGAGCCAGGCCAAGCCCTTACATGCTAAAGCGTGACAATCAATTCGTCCTTTCGACCGAAATCGAGGCCCCGGGCTTTCGGGTCGAGTTGCGTGGCACGACGTTTCGCCTGGTTGCGACGGGCGCCTGGACGATCTCCGAAGTCGCGGTTCTGGACGAGGAACTGAAGCGGCTGAAGGTCCCGATCCCTCCGTCATCCGAGTTCACGGGCGAAATGGACATCTCCGGCATCGCCGAGATCGACACGTCCGGTGCCTGGCTCCTGCAGCGCACGGCGTCAGCATGGCAGCGCGGAGGTTTGAAGACGCGCTACGCCGGCGCAACGGATAGCTTTCGTATTCTCATCGAGGAAGTTCATCGACGCGCGCAATCGGATCTGCCGGAGATCGACGAGGTCCCGCCGCTCCAGCAGTTCGTCGACACGATGAAGACAAGCGCGTCGAGCATCTGGCAAGACACGGTCGCCCTGACCGCGTTTTCTTGGCGAGGTTACGTTTGCCGCTGTTCGTGTGGTTCGTGAACCCTGGCGGTTCCGTCCGATCTCCTTCATCCATCATCTCGATCATGCGGGCCTGCGGGCTTTGCCGATCATCTTTCTGATCTGCTTCCTGATCGGCGCGGTGGTCATGCAGCAAGGCGTGGTCCAGCTGTCCTATTTCGGGGCCGAGGTCATGGCCGTGAACATGGTCGCTATCCTCTCCTTGCGAGAAGTGGGCATCCTGCTGACGTCGATCATGGTGGCCGGCCGTTCCGGTTCGGCCTTCACCGCAGAGATCGGCTCCATGAAGATGCGCGAAGAGATCGACGCCATGCGTACGCTCGGCATCGATCCCATGGACACGCTGGTCCTGCCGCGGGTCGCCGCGCTCATTGTGGCGTTGCCGCTCCTCACCTTCATGGGAGATATCGCCGCGCTCGCTGGCGGCGGCGTGATGGCGTGGGTCATGCTCGGACTGGATCCGCCTCTCTACATCGACAAGCTCCAAGAGATCGTCAGTTTCCGGCATTTCATGGTCGGCATGATCAAGGCGCCGTTTGCGGCCGTGATCATCGCACTCGTCGGGTGCCTAGAAGGCCTGCGCGTTGAAGGCAGCGCCGAGTCCTTGGGCGTTCACGTGACCTCCGCCGTGGTCAAGGCGATCTTTCTCGTGATCTGCATCGACGGCATCTTCGCCATGTTCCTCGCGGGGATCGGCCAGTGATCGTCGAGGACGGACGCGAAATTCTGATCCGCGTGCGCGGGCTCGCAAAGAGTTTCGGCACACATCAGATTTGGGAGTCGCTCAACCTCGATGTGTACCGGGGGGAAATCCTGGCCATCGTCGGCGGCTCGGGCCAAGGCAAGTCCGTGTTGATGCGGGTGATCACGGGTCTGGTTCGACCCGACAACGGGGTCGTCACGCTGTTCGGACAAGAAGAACACTCGCTGTCGCCCGGGGCGCGGCTCGAGATCGAAAGGCGCTGGGGCATTCTCTTTCAGGACGGAGCGTTGTTCTCGTCTCTCACGGTGTTGCAGAACATCGAGGTCCCGATGCGCGAGCACCTGGACTTGTCGCAGTCGATGATGGACGACCTTGCGTTCCTCAAACTAACCATGGTGGGGCTGCCGCCCGAGGCGGCGCACAAGTACCCATCCGAGCTGTCCGGTGGTATGCGTAAGCGCGCAGGTCTGGCCCGCGCGCTCGCACTCGATCCTGAGATCGTGTTTTTGGACGAGCCCACGGCCGGTCTCGACCCGATTGGCGCGACCGAGTTCGATCACCTTATTCGCAAGCTACAACAGACACTTGGGCTTACGGTCTATATGGTCACGCACGACCTTGATACGATCTTCACGGTATGCGACAGGGTGGCGGTTCTGGCGGACAAGAAGATCGTCCGGACCGGATCGCCCGAAGAGCTACAAAGCACCCCCGATCATCCGTGGATTGAAGAGTACTTCTGTGGCGAACGCGCACGCGCCGCGAGCCCTACCGAGGAGCGGCGGGTGGTCAGCTGACCGGCGCCAGGTTCTTTCTGAGAGGATCCGATGGAAACTCGAGCCAACTACCTGATGATCGGCGGCTTCATCCTGGGCGCGCTTGCGCTCATCTTCATCTTTGTGTTCTGGGTCGCGAACATCGCCGGCGGCGGCAACCGCTATCAGATCGTCTTCGATAGCTCGGTGGCGGGGCTGACAACCGGATCCCGCGTCGGGTTCAACGGCATCAAGGTCGGTGAGGTGCAGTCCTTTGCGCTCGATTCGCAAGATGCGCGAAAAGTCCGTGTGGTGATCAGCGTGAGTGACAATACGCCGATCCGCGAGGACTCGCTCGCGACTATCAAGTCCATGGGATTGGCCGGCGGCAGTGGCGTTGAGATCACACCGGGGTCACCGGATTCGCCTCTTCTTGTGGCGACTGACGACAATCCTATCCCGACCATCGAGGCGGCGCCCATGGCCGGTGCCGGTATCTTCGACGCGGCGCCGGCTGCCCTCAATACGGCGAATGCCTTCATCAAGCGCTTGGACGCGTTGATCGCCGCGAACGAGCAAGAGATCAACAACACGATGAAAAACGTCGATGAGTTCACCTCCATGCTGGAAGGTAAGAACCAGGAGATCGAGCAGGCGATCGTCGATTTGCGATCCGGCGCGGAGGACTTCAAGCAGATCAGCGCCAAGCTCGACAAGAACCTGGACGAGCTGACCCTCGAGGCAAAGAAGGGCATGCAGGACTTCAGCGCCGCGATGCAGCAGGCCCGGCAGACGGCGGCCACCATGGACCGTGTCCTCAAGAAGTTCGAAGCCAACCCGGCGAGCTTCCTATTCGGGGGCTCGCGGCAAGGTAACGTTCAGCGCCGGTAGCGTATGGCCCGGCTGGCGCGTAGCCGGGCACGTGGGCGTTCCCCGCCTGGGACCAATCACGCGAGGTTTGCGGCGGCCGCGGCCAGCGGTGCAACGCAGGCAAGGCAAAGGAAAACCCCCTCGCTCCGGAGATGGAGGAGGGGGTTTTCCTTTGGGGGAGCCGGACCGGTGTGGTTCGCCTCCGCTAATCTTGTCGTGACGCGGGACTACCGCAGCCGGCCGCTCGCATGGGCAAGCAGGAGATAGACCCGTCCGGTCTCGGACGTCAGGTAGTTCTGCAGCATGTTGCCGGCCGGATCGGACTGCTCGGCTTCCGCGAGCAGCCGCTCGAAGTCAGAGACATACCGGTCGACTGTGTTGCGGAACTCGGGATCGCGATCGTAGCGGTTCGAGATCTCGTCGAACGTGGCCTGGCCTTCGTAGGTGTAGATGTGCCGTCCGAGCACGCCCCGCTCGCCGGCCCGCATGCGATACCAGACCTCCGTAGCGGTCCTGATATCGATCGAGCGTGCGAGCTCGTCGATGCGGAGCTGGCCGGCGCCCGTCGAGGCATAGCCAGCCCGCTGCTCGGGTTCCGCCGGGGCCCAGCTCTGGCGGCTTTGACCGCCTGACATTTGCGGCGGCAAGCCGCCTGCGGCCTGGTCCAGATCGGTCGCTTCCTGACCGCCTGCCACCTGGCGCCCGTGAGCGTCGAAGCGCGGCATTGGCGGTAGGCCGTATTCGTCAGCCGCAGGCCGGGGTTCCTCGGCCTGAGGTGCATAGGAAGCCGGTGCGGACTGCTGTGGTGCAGGCTGCTGCGGAGAGGGCTGCTGCGGAGCAGGCTGCCGGTAAGGGTCAGGGTTCAGCGTCAGCGGCGAGGCACCCAGCGGATCGGCCGCAGGAGGCGTCGAAGATGGCGCCGGTGCTGGCGCAAACGAACCGGCCGTGAAGGGTGCCGGCTGCGTGTTGGCCTGGGAGACCGCCTGTGTAGCGGCGAGCTGGGCAGCTTGGTTCGCCGCCTCGGAAGCGGCGATTGACGCGGCTTCCTTTGCAGCCTGGCGCGCAGCTTCCTTCGCGGCCTGCGTTGCCGCCGCCGTGGCAGCCTGGGCGGCGGCCTGCGATGCGGCTTGCGTCAGGTTCGGCGTCATCGACTCGATCTCACGTAGCTGATCGTTGAGTGCCTTGCGGATCGCCGTTGTCGCCTGCGCGGCCTGCTCCGGCATGCTGTCCAAGCGCGCCTGCATGCTCTGACGGAGCGAGTCGAGATCGACCGCGGTCTTCTGAGCCTGTTCGCGCATGCCGCGCGAGGTGTTGTCGAACTGACCGCGGATCTGTTCGAGCTGGCGGCCGACCTGTGTGATGACCGTCTCGAAGTTGCCCTTGAGGTCGGTGACGCGCGGGCGGTGTGTGCCTGAGCCTCTTCGCGCAGCTTCTCGATCTGGCCGAGCGTCTGCTGAACCTGACCGGCCGTTTCGTGGCCGAGGGAGGTCGTGATCTGCTTGGCCCGTTCCTCCGCCTGGGTGAGGGCGCTTTCCATGAGGCCGGAGTAGTTCCGCATCATGCCGTCGAGCTCCGTCGCTTGGTGTTCACCGTATGGAGCAGCGAGATGATGGCCTGATGGCGTCCCTCCAGGATCGAGTCGATCTTGGCGTTGGACGAGTCGAGCGCCTTGGCGGCCGTAAGGATCGCCTGGCCCTGGCTCTCGAAACGCTGTGTCAGCCCATGGATCTGATCGAGCAGGCCGCGGGAGACTTCACGCAGCGTGCCGGTCTGGTTGGTCAGGATGTTGACAGCCTCGGTGGACTGCGCCCCGACCTGTTCGGCGGTCTGCTGCATCATCTGCGAGTTGTTCGCCAGGACCTCGTTGAGCTGCATGGTCTGGGACGAGAACACCTGACCCACCATGCGCGTGTGCTCGCCGAGCATCTTGTCGGTCTCGGCCGTGTTCTGGCCGAACGTGGTCTCGATGACCTTCAAACGCTCGGCAAGAGCGTTGATGACGTACTGGGCACGCTCGTTCATGACCTTGTCGAACGACTGCGCTTGCTCGGTGATCGAGGCTTCCAGGCCCTTCGCCCGGTCGAGCAGCGTCTGCGTGAAGGCATCCGCCTGGCCGGTGATCAGCTTGGTGAAGGTGTCCGAGCGCTCCGCCAGCGTCTTGTCGAGCGCGATGGCGCCCTGGTTGACGGCGGAGGTGAACTGCGCCGTGCGGTCCGCGAGGGTCTTGTCGACCTTCGACGTCTGCTCCTCGACGGCAGCGGCAAGACCGGCGGTCCGTTCCTGGAGCGTCTGGTCGAAGCTGACGGCGCCTTGAGCGACGACGCCGGTGAGGGCCTCGGTCTGGTGCGCGATCGTCTCGCCGAGCTTCGCCGTTCCGGCGGCGACCGTGGCGTTCAGGGCCTCGGTGCGATCGGCAAGCGTCTTCTCGAAGGTGACCGCGCTCTCGGCGACCATGTTGGTCAGTCCGTCGGTCTTGTCCTGAAGCGTCTTCTCCAGGGTAACGGCGCTTTCGGCCACCACGTTGGTGAAGGCCGCAGTGCGCTCGCTCAGCGACTGGTCGAGTGTGACGGCGCTCTCGGCGATGACGGAATTCAACGTATCCGTCCGGTCCGTAAGCATCTTGTCGAGTGTGACGGCGCTCTCGGCGACGACGGAATTCAGCGTATCTGTCCGATCCGTGAGCATCTTGTCGAGCGTGACCGCACTCTCGGCAGCCACGTTCGTGAAGGCTTGTGTCTTGTCCGTCAGGGTCGTGGACAGAGCCTCGGTTTTCTCACCAAGGGTCGTCTCAAGCGCAACGGCGCCTTGGGCCAAGAGGTTCGTCAGTTCGTTCGTCTTGTCGGTAAATGTCTGCCCCAGCGCGACGGCGCTTTCGGCAGCAAGATTGGTGAACGTCTCGGTGTGGTCGCCGAACGTCTTGTCGAGCGTCACGGCACTCTGGGCTACGACGGCGGTCAACGCTTCGGTGCGTTCGCTCATCGTCTTGTCGAGAACGATGGCGCCTTCCGCGACGGTGGACTCGAGCCCCTTGATGCGCTCCGAGAGCGAAGTCTGAAGGGCTTCCGTACGATCCTTCATGGTGTTGTCCAGAAGGGTCGTCTTTTCCGTCACGGTGGTTTCCAGCGACGTCAGGTTCTTGGTGGCGGCGTCGATGATCTTGGTCAGGCGGCCCTGTTCCTTCGTCATGCGCTCAATAAGGCCGGGCACCTGCTCGGAGATCTTGGTCTGTGCCTGATGGACCTGCTCGGCGGCTTCGTTGGAGCGCGCGACCAGGAGTTCGGTCAGCTGGGTGCCGCGCTCGGAGAGGCGCTGGTCGATCGAGCCGCTGGCATTGGCGATGTCGCGGGAAATCTGCGCGCCCACACCCTTTAAGGCCTCGCTTACGCGCTGGCTGTTGTTGGTGAGCGCATCGCGCTCCGTTGCCAGTTCGTTGATGAGATTCCGGACCCGAAGCTCGTTCTCACCATAGGAACGCTCAAGAGCGGCGACCTCGTTGTGAACCATGGCTTCGAGCTCGGAGGCGCGGCCGATGGCGCGCGAGATGGCGTCGTTCATCGCCGCGACCTGGCGGCGGATGGTCTGGCCCACCGAGGCCACGGACTGTTCCGCAAGCTTGTCGGGCTCCGCCAGACGTACGGCAACTTCGGTCATGGCGGACGCCATGAGCCGCAGTTCCTGGGCACGCCAAACGAGGAGGGCCAGGAACCAGAAAATGATGATCGGGACGAGGATAGCGGCGGTCGACGAAAGGACCGCGCTGGCCGTGCTGCTGGCATCGGAGATCACACCGAAGGCGAAGAAGCCGCCCAGGATGAACCAAGCGACCGAGGCGCCGAGCGCAATCAGAAACGGTGTGCGGGCAGGACGCTGCTGCAGTGCGAAGATCAAACCGCCGATGGACGGGATGTCGTCGTTGGCGGGGGCCGACAGACGGCGCTGCGGCGGCGGGCCGGCCGGCCGGCGCGTACGGGCCAGATGCTTGGGCGAGGGGGCCGTGCTTGCGCTCTCGGGTGCGTCTCCGGCGCCAGCGTCCTCCTGCGGTGTCTTGAGCGGCCGCGATGTCGCCTGGGGCTTGGGCTGGTCCTTGAACTCGACCTTCGGCTCTTCGCGCTTTTGAGCTGCTTCGCCGCGCGGCTCGTCGCGTCTACGCTGTTCGGCCTTGAGCCGGTCCGCCAAAGAAGAGCGTCGGGGCAGGGTCGGCGTGTCCTCGACATCGTCGTCGGACGAGCCCCCCATCATTGCCTCAAGCGGCCCCTTGGTCTGATCCTTCTCGTCGGATGCTTCCTTTTCCGGAGCCGACTTCGCTTGTTCCTGCGCCATTACGCGTTCCTCGCACCACTTGATACTCAGAGTAGGAGAAGTTTTGCCGTCCGACACAAAGACCGCCAGTGGCAGCGCATCGCGTCCGGGGAGGACCGCCTCTCATCTGGCCTTATCTAACCAGAAGGTCCCCAACGCTTTTTCCCCCTCATGCCAACATCGTTAACGAATTCTTAGCGATAAACAAAGCTGAATCGGTTACTTGGGTTAACGGCCAATAACCCATTATAAAGAAAGAAAATTCCGTAGGCCAGTGCTGCGAATCGCCTATAGTTAAGTGCCTGCCGATCCTTGGGCGGATCAATTCTTAGTTGCGCAAGGGACACAGCAGTTGCCCTGATGCAACAAATTTGCATCTCGCTTGTTGGTTTTGCCGTGGAATCAGGGGCAAGGTCCGGTTGCAGAACGGGATTTCGAGCGGAACATCGCAACGGAGCACCGCTATGGCTGGTGAGCATGCGCAGCAGGTCGGTACGGTAGGATCGGCGGTCGACGGTGAAGAGCCGGAGGCGCCGGTCGATATGGCCCATTTGGCGCGCTACACGCTTGGGGATGCGGCGCTGGAGCGCGAGGTCCTTGAGCTGTTTTGCACACAGTCGGTGTCGTATCTGGAGCAACTCCGTGCGGCCACATCGCACAAGGACTGGTGCCATGCCGCCCATTCTCTCAAGGGCTCGGCCCGCGCGGTCGGGGCTTGGCGCATGGCGCGGGCGGCCGAGTATATCGAGGCGCTGCGGGAGGATATTCCGCCTGAGGTCCGCGCGGCGCAGATTGGGGAACTGGAAGCCTCTCTCCAGGAAGCATCGGCCTTCGTGGCGAACCTGAGTGAAGATCGCGGCCCATAGAGGTCCGACGCCTTGTTGTCGCATGGCTCTGGCGCCATCAGGTCAATTGGCCTATAGAGCACGGGCCGAGAACGGGAGGGACATCCCGGATCGCGCAATCTGCCGGGCACAGTGATCATCGACATCCAAGGCCCGAAGTCCGAAATGCAAAGCCGTTTTCAAGCCTCCCCACCTCATGCTCAAAGTCACCTTCATTCAACCGGATGGAATAGAAAACACGGTCGAAGCCGAACCGGGCATGACCTTGATGGAAGCCGCCGTAAAAAATTCGGTGCGAGGGATTGCGGCCGAGTGCGGCGGCGCCTGTTCCTGCGCGACATGCCACGTGTATGTCGAAGAGGCTTGGCGCGAGGCCACGGGCGAGCCTGAGGCGATGGAAGAGGACATGCTAGACTTTGCATTCGATGTTCGTCCTTCGAGCCGCCTTTCTTGTCAGATCAGACTGACCGAAGAGCTCGACGGGCTCACGGTCCGGATTCCAGAAAAGCAATTCTGAGGCACTATGTCAGTGGACGTCATTAAGACCGATGCGGTCATTATCGGCGCGGGGCCGGTTGGACTCTTCGCCGTTTTCGAACTCGGCTTGCTCGACGTGAAGTGTCACGTCATCGATATTCTCGATCGCGCCGGCGGTCAGTGTGCGGAGCTTTATCCCGAAAAGCCGATCTACGATATTCCGGCCATTCCGGTGGTGACGGGCCAGCAGCTCACCGATCAGCTCATGGAGCAGATCCAGCCCTTCGGCCCTGAGTTTCACTTCAGCGAGCAAGTGGATTCGATCGAGAAGACCGAGGACGGCTTCCGGCTCGCGACCGACGCAGGCACGACATTCGAGTGCAAGGTCGTTGTGATCGCCGCCGGCGGCGGGTCTTTCACGCCCAAGCGTCCGCCGCTTCCCGGCATCGAGAACTACGAGGCACGTCGGGTCTATTACTCCGTCCGCAAAATGGATGCCTTCAAGGACAAGGACGTCCTGATTGTCGGCGGTGGCGATTCCGCGCTCGACTGGACTTTGAACCTTCAGCCTGTCGCCAAGTCGCTCACGCTGCTGCATCGGCGTTCGGAGTTTCGGGCCGCGCCCGCGTCCGTGCAGAAGATGCTGGAGTTGGTCGAAGGCGGCGACATCTCGTTCAAGCTCGGACAGGTGACCGAACTACACGGCGACAACGGTCAACTCACCGGTGTTACCGTCAAAGGGTCGGACGGCGAGACCTTCGAACATCCTGCCGAGGTCATGCTGCCGTTCTTCGGTCTCACCATGAAGCTCGGCCCGGTGGCGAACTGGGGGCTCAATCTCGAGGAGAACCTCATTCCCGTCGATACGGAGAAGTTCGAGACGAGCGAGAAGGGCATCTTCGCCATTGGTGACATCAACACCTATCCGGGCAAGCTGAAGCTCATCTTGTCGGGCTTCCACGAGGGCGCTCTCATGGCGCAGGCCGCGCATCGGATCATCTATCCCGACAAGAAGCTCATCTTCCAGTACACGACATCGTCGTCGAACCTGCAGAAAAAGCTCGGCGTCAAGTAAGCTTGCGTCGTTGGGAGTGGGGGAGGCCGCTACGCCAAGGAGCGGTAGACCGCAACGGTGTGGGGGCTGAGCAGCTTCAGCTTGAACTCATCGATCTGCGAGGGCTCGACGCGTGCGAAGACGCCGCTGGCTTCGACCAAGTCGGCTGCGACCGGGTCAACCAGGATGAGATAGAGCCGCCGGGGCGTCATCCGATAAGCCATCACGATATTGTTCAGCACCTCGGCGAAGACTTCGCGCGCGAACGGATTGAAGAAGAAGTGCACGGAGGCGCCGTCGGGCGGCCCCACCTCAACCGCATCCGCAAGAACACATTCGACATTCCGGCAGCGCATGCTGGAACGCGGATACTGAGCGATGTTCATTTCCGCATTGTCGTGTAGTTCGGCTGCGAATTCGACACCGGCGACAGCGGCAAACGGATGTTCGGCCGCCAGAAGCATGGCGCGGCCCTTGCCGGCGCCATAATCCACAAAGGTGAACTCGGACAGGTCCTCGGCCACTTGCGCCAGCGCCCAGTCAAAGACTTGGCAGGGGACAGGTCGGTAGTCGTGCCCGAACGCACGGTTGGGACTGTCGATCGTCAGCGTCGACAGCGCCTGGGGATCCTTCGTCGGCACGAAGAACAACTGCTCGCGCGATGCATCGAGCACGCGTTCGTGGAGCTTGCGCACGAGCGACTGGTGCTCCGCCTTCAGCCTGTCCATCCAAGAGCCGGTGGGCGGGGTCTTCTTTTTCTCGGACTTTGCCTTGGCGGCTTGAGGCGCGGGCTGAGGCGCGGGAGTGGTAGGCGCGGGCGCAGCCGCTACGGGTGCCGCGGCTTGCTGCGGCGGAGGTGTCTGGGTTGGGGCCTGCGCTTGCGGCGGCACTGCCGCCTTGTTCGCGATCTGCGCCATGCGCTCCGCGAGCCGCCCGCGGATCGCGACCTTGCTTGAGGCGGTCACATCCGCAGTGGTCCGTGCGCTGACGGCTGAAGGGCGGGCAGCCGAAGGATCGACAGCCGCCGCCGCGCCGCGGTCCTTAGAAGACGCAGCGACAGTCTTCTCCGCCGGTTGTGAGCCGCGGGTTATGGCCGTCATCGACAATTCCCCCTTCTGCGCAACGATTAGGCAGAGTGGCATGCGACGCAAGCATTCCTAAGGGGGTTAGGTTAACGGTGCCCGTCCAAGTTGCCAGAGAAATATGGTATCCTCTTGATTCGCTGGGAAGACTCCGGCGTTTCGCCGGCATCGACCCAAGCTGCGGGGATTAAGGCGTGCACGCACGAGATTTGTACGATTCCGTAAGACCGGGCCTTGTGGCGATGCTCCCGAGGCTGCAGCGCTTTGCCGATGTGCTCGCTGGCGGGCGCGGCGCGGGCCGCGGCCTGTTGCAGCGGGCGCTGCAGTACATGCTGGCCGAACAGCATCGCTATCAGCGCGGCACGGCGCTGGATGTGTGGGCCTTCAGCGAGGTCTATCGCCAATGGCGCTACGAGCTGAGCGGCGAATCCGATCCGATGGCGCAGGCAAAGATCGACGATGTGGCGTTCGGCGCCTTGTTCGACATTGAGGAGGAGCCGGGCTTTCGCGACGAGCCCGTGATCGATTTTCTGGTCGGATTGCCGCCGCAGCAGCGTCTGACGCTTCTTCTCGTCTACGGCGAGGGCTTTGAACACGAGGATGCGGGACGGATCCTCGATGTGTCGTCCGAGATGATCGCCGCGCGTCTCATCCGTATGAGTACGTCATTGGCAGACCGGCTGAGCGATCGGCCGCCGGCACAGGCCGCCGCGATTGTCGAAACATTATATCCCGAGGGACACAGAGCTTCACCATGACCGAACTCTCAGATGAACTCTTGGTGGCGTATGTGGATGGTCAACTGGCGCGGAAGCAGACCCGCGCTATCGACAAGGTCCTGGAACAGGACGACGTACTGGACGCCCGCGTCACGGCGCTCAAGCACGCCCACGCGCGGCTCGAGGCGGCGTTCGAGGCAATCCTTGCAGGGGAAGAGGCCGAGATTTCCGAGGTGGCCGCGCGGCCGCAGGAAGATGGGTTCTGGGTGCCTTGGCGCACATTCAAGATTGCCGCGGCCTCGGCCGGTCTCGTGATCGCGCTGGCGCTCGCGATGCTCGGCTATGGCTGGCCGCTGGCCGAACCCGGCATGGGATCGGCTCCCAGCGCTGTGACGGACTCCGGCGCAGGCGCCTCGGCTCAGGTCGAGCTTGACGTCAGCCCCGAGCCGGCAGCGACCCCCTAGCGCAACCGGCAGGGTGCTGCGCGGGTTTAGAACGTGCGGAAGTCGCCGGCGAGATACCGGTTCAGCTCGGGACGAATTTCGTCGACGCGTTCGCGCGTGCAGTACTTCGCATCCTGCTTTGCGCGGGCGGTCGTGGATTCAAGCGAGTAGTCGTACGCTTTTTGGATTTCCTGCATCCGCCGGGCGTCCGCGCCGTAGGATTGCTCGAACGCGAAGTAGCGCGCGCGCAGCTGTGCCGGGTCGAACACGAAGCCGCAAACGGAGGCACGCGCCGAAAGCCAGCCCACGCGGGTCGGACGGTCGTTGGGCTTGGCCTTCTTCGTGAAGCCAGGTATTCCGTCAGTCGCCGGAAGCCCGCCGCTCCAAAGCCCGCCAATAGCGCTATCGTCACCCGGCGCTTTGGCATTGTCGCCGCCGCCTAACGAACTCATCGTGCCGCAGCCGGAGAGCACCGCGACAACGGCGAGCGCGGTGATGGCCGCGACGAAGGAGCGGGACCGTGTGGAGGACTTCGATTGCATGACGGCGCGATCTTATCGGCGCGGTGCGGCCAGCTAAAGGGGGGACAGGTTGCAGAAACAGAGAAAGGCGGAGCTTTGTCGGCCCCGCCTCCCTGTTGCGATGTCGAACCACCCGCCCGTTCGGGACGTCTGGTCGGCGCCGCGGGACCTTTCGGCCCCTTGGCCACGGTTTTGGCTACAAGGTCTCCCACGAGTGGGCTCCCGAGAGCCGGCGCCGCGACCTGACCACGGCCCTTATTTTCCGTCGCGTTGCTACGACGCGGCTTCCGCTCTGGCCAAGCGAGAAGCCTGACAGCGGTGGGATCAGTGGCGCGAAACACTCTGCCGGTTCCACCTCACGGTACTGCGGTGACACCGCCAGACCGTAGAATTTCGCGTCTACTTTTCCCGCCGCCTTCAGCCACCCACGGCATGGATGACCTCGGGCTTGCCTTGCCCTAACGAGTCTGCCGCCGTTTCCCGGCGCCTCCAGATTTCTCCGTCGGCCCCTTCCACAACCGGCCAACTCGCAAGATCAAGACTATACGATTGGTTTTTCGTTGCAGCAGGTGCGTGAGGCTTATCCCCGCAATCCACCGGAGGCCGATTAAAAGCAATTATATCAATATGTTAATAATGCACAGGCGGGCAGGTTGCCGCAGGCTCCATTTGTACCCGGAAAAACGCGTCCAAGCGGCCGCTGCTGCCGTTTTTCTGACCCTCTTCGCCGCGTATGATAGGTTCCTGCAGGGGGTCGAGCGGATGAACAGGCTTGTCGGCAAGACGCTGGCATTTATGGCGGCATCGCGCGCAGCGCTATTTGCCGCGCTGTCGCCGCTGCTTGCGTTCGCGTCGAGCGTCGGACGCAAAGTTGCCCGTCGCTTCGCCGAATCCTTCCCAGAGCTTGCCGTGCGCGGCCGTTGGTTGCGTGGACGCGCCATGCGGCTGCCTCGTCCTGCGGTCCGGCTCATAGCCGCGAGCACGGCCGTTGTCCTCACATTGGCAGCCCTCGCTCTGCCTGGCCGGGACAATGGGCGGATGCTGGCCTCGGTCGAGTTGGCGCTTGGCGGCAGTGGAGGCGGCGTCGCCGGTGCGCATGCCGACGAGATCCTGATCACGGCGCCGCCGCAAACCCTCGCCGCAACCGGCAGCATCCCGACCCCGCCGGCGCTGGACGCGCCAGAGCAGCAGCTGACAAATACAGCGCCGCAGCCCCAAGAACCGGCACAGGCAGAAAAGCCGGCACAGACGCAAGAGCCGAACCTCGCGGGCCTCGCCGAGATTCCGCCGGAGCTACTGGCGAAACAAGGCAAGCGCAACGGAGCCGGGTCCGCGCGCAAAGCGTCCTTCGCGGCCTTTTCCGAGGCGCAAGAGAATTTGCCCTGGAAGGAAGTCGAACCCGTCGTGTTCACGCCGATGGGGCCGGGCCAACAGCACAAGTCGGGGACGGCCCCGGCGCAAAGCCCGGCACCGGGCATCACCAAGGTGTCGAGTGCCGACATCAGCAAATGGACGAAGGGCAAGGCGACCAAGATTATGGGCGCGGATCGCACGAAGCCGCTTTACCATTTCGTCGTCTGGCTCGAACCGCCGAAGGCGCTGCAAGGGCGCGTGGCGGGCGTGTCCTACGACTTCAGTTCGCCGGCAGTGCAGCCTCAGTCTCAGGCCTCCAGCGACCCTGGTAGCGGGTTCAAGATCAACGCGGCGGGACTTGCGTGCGCCGACGAGATCACCGTGACGCTGCGCTTCGACGACGGCCGGGTCGAGACGACCCATATCGACGGCTGCGAGCTGTTCAACAAGGCCTGAGCAGCGGGCCCGGGCTTAGTTGAGCCCGGCCACTTCCGCCACCAGTTCGCGGAAACGCGGCCGCTGCTGCTCGATATAGGGCAGGGGACGGCAGACATCGATCGTGGCGATCCCGATCCGCGTCGTGAGCGCTCCGTTGAAAACACCCTCGCCGAGTTTTCGCGATAGCCGCGCGGTGAGCCCGTGCCCGACGAGTTGCTGAATGACATCGTCGCCGAGGGCGATGCCGCCCGTCAGCACGATGTGGGTGACCACCATGCGGGCGAGCTTCATCAACGAGAAGAAACCGGGCCGCGCCCCATAGAGCGTCGCGAGCTTCCGCAACATGCGCAGGTTCTGCGCGGCGACGAACATCATGTCGACGAGCGCATTGGGGCTGACCGCGGTCACGACCGAGACGCGCTTCGCGGACGAGGCCACGATGCTGCGCGCGACCGGATCGAGCGGCGCGACCAGCGTGCGCTCGCTGAGACGCAAGAGCTCCTCGGCGTTCATGATGTCGTTCTCATGCTCGGCGAGACGCTGCATGCCCCAGGCGAGGTCGTCGCGGCCGCGATAGAAGCGCTTCAGGCGCCGGGTCACGTCGACGGCGAGCGGCTTGTCGTCTTGGCGGGCCGCGCTGTCCGCCTCGTGACGAATCTTGTCGAGCGACCGAGGCGCATGAGGCCGGCGAGCTCGCGCAGGATGATCATCAGCAGCGCGAGCAAGACGAGGGCGAGCAGCACGACGGCGACCCAGCCGATCCAGTCGTCGCGCGCGATCAAGGCGAGGACATAGTCGTACAGCCACAGGGACGCGAGGAGGCCGATCAGGCTCCCGAGCGCGCCGATGAAGATGCTGCCCCAGCGCAGGCCTCGCTCGAGCTTCGGCAGCCCCGCGACCTCCGCCTCCGTCTCCGGCGTACCGGGCAACGGTTCCGGCTCGGGCGCCATGACGATCTCCACATCCTCCACCCGGAACGAGGCAGGTTTGCGCCGTGACGTGGTGGCCCCGTTCGATGTGGTCTTGCCGGATGCTGGTTTGGTCATGTCAGGCGGTCTCCGAGAAGCACCTGCATGGCGCGGTCCAGCCTGATATTCGGGAAGGGCGCGAAGCCGCCCGCGGGCAGAGGCTGCGGGTCCGGCGGCCGGAAGCGCACGAAGCGCATGTCGGCGTCGCCGGTCTTCCAGCCCGACATGGCTCCTGCGGATCGGCCGGGAGGTCGCCCGGAAAGATCGCGAAGGCTTCGGAGCCGTCGAATGTGCGGTGGCCAATTTTCTCCCCGGGCAGCGGATAGCCGACAATGCAGGGCAGCGTCTCGCCGTCCTTCTTGGCTTCGGCCTCGCGCGTCGCGCGGATCGCCGCCATCGCCAGCACTTTGACGTCGGAGCCGTGATGCTGCGCCTTCTCGATCGCCTTCTTGGCGAGGAGCGACAGGATCGCTTCGAGCCGGTCGTGACTCTCATGATGCAGGCGATCCGCCTTGGTTGCGGCCAGAACAATGCGGTCGATGCGCGGGGAGAACAGGCTCGACCACAGGCTGTTCGACCCCGTGCGGTAGCACTCCAAAATCTCGCGCATGGCCCGCTCAAGATCCGTCATCGCCGCCGGTCCGCCATTGAGTGCCGAAAGCACGTCGATCAAAACGATCTGCCGGTCGAGCCGTGCGAAGTGATCGCGGAAGAAGGGCCTGATGACATGGCGCTTATAGGCTTCGAAGCGCCGCTCCATCAGGGACCATAGTGTATCCCGTGAGAAGCCGGTCTCGGTCTTCGCATCGAGCGGCGCGAAGGTCAGCGCAGGCGAGCCTTCGAGATCGCCAGGCATGAGGAAGCGCCCGGGTGGCATGGTCGACAGGGCATACTGATCGGCGCGGGCCCCATGCAGATACGCCTTGAACAAATCGGACAAGGTTGCGGCGTGAGCCTCGTCCGCGGGGCCCGCGGGATCGGTCTGCGCGAGAGCCTCTTGCCAAGCTTTCGCCGCCGGGTTGCGGGCGGCATCGTAGGTGCGCGTTACCGCATCCCGCGACCAGTCTTCGTAACTGAGATCGAGAAGCGGCAGGTCGAGCAGCCATTCGCCCGGATAGTCGACAATGTCGATATGCAGCCGCTCGCGGCCGAGCTGACGTTTCCAAAACTTGGCGGATTCGTATTCGAGCGTGAGCCGGAGTTGACTGATGCGGCGCGTGCTCTCTGGCCATTCCGGCGGGCTCGCCGTCAGGTCGGCCAAGTGCTTCTCGTATTCGAAACGCGGGACGATCTCGTCCGGCTGCGGTTCGAGATAGGCGCGCAAGAGACGGCCCTCTGCCGCGGGATCGAAAAAGGGCAGGCGACCACCCGACATGAGATTGTGCACCAGCGCGGAGATGAAGACTGTCTTGCCGGATCGCGCCAAACCCGTCACGCCGAGACGGATGGTCGGGGTTACCAAGTTCGATGCATAGTCGCCGATATTGCGGACGGCATCGCCGGCGGCGTCGGTATAGGTCGAGAGTGGCACGCTACAGCTCTGTCCTTTCCTCGCTACCCCCGCCCGACCACACCTGCGGCCGCTTTTGGAGAATGTGGCAGGGGCCGGGATATTTGGTATCGCGCGGGTTCGCGCTGCACAACAAATGTGCGGATGAAGTGTACATGGTGCTTTGTCTGCGTGACGACCAGGCAAGAGCGCATGGCTCATCAATTTCTGTGTCTGTCAACAGCGACTGCGTCTTGACTTGCCAACGCGGTTCCGTAAATACGGGGCTGTCCGACGGGGGGTGCCGATACGGCGAGTGAACGCCGGTGCAGGCACCGAGCCAACAAGAACGGAACGCGTTTGGAATGTCTCTGATGGCGACTGCGAAAAAGAGCAAAACTCTCCCCGAGGACTACACGCCGTCGGAAGACGAACCGTTCATGAACGATCTGCAACGGGCCTATTTTCGGCGGAAGCTCCTGGACTGGCGCGATGAGATTCTGCGCTCGACCAAAGAGACTCTGGAGCACTTGCAGAACGACTCCGAACAGCACGCCGACATCGCCGACCGGGCGACGTCGGAGTCCGAACGTGCGCTTGAATTGCGCGCGCGCGACCGGCAGCGCAAGCTGATCGCGAAGATCGACGAGGCGCTCGCGCGCATCGACGACGGCACCTACGGCTACTGCGAAGAGACGGGCGAGCCAATCAGCCTCAAGCGCCTCGATGCGCGTCCGATCGCGACCTTGAGCGTCGAAGCGCAGGAGCGGCACGAACGCCGCGAGCGCGTCTACCGCGACGAGTAAGCTCTCACACCGCAGACAATGGCGCGGCCACGCTTTCGAGCGGCTTCCGTTCGGCGTCGACCCCGTAGCGCGCGACGATGACCGCCGCTGCGAGCATCAATCCGGCCCCAAATAGGTAGCCGCCGAACAGGCTGAAGCGCGACCCGGTGTCGATCAGCGCACCGAAGAGGAACGGCGCGCCGATGCCGCCGACGCCCGTGCCCACCGCATAGAAGAACGCGATCGCCAGCGCGCGGACTTCCAGCGGGAATGTCTCGCTGACCGTGAGATAGGCCGAGCTCGCGGCCGCGGAGCCGAAGAAGAAGATCACCGTCCAGGCAAACGTTTGCCATGCGGCCGACAGCACGCCCGCGGCGAAGAGCGCGCCGGTCAGCGCGAGCAGCAGTCCCGAGATCGCGTAGGTGAGGGCGATCATGGGCCGGCGGCCGACCGTGTCGAAGAGGCGCCCCAGAATCAAAGGTCCGAGGAAATTTCCCGCCGCGAAGGGGAGGAGGTACCAGCCAACCTGGCTGGCATCGATCCCATAGAAGTCGGTCAGGACCAGCGCATAGGTGAAGAAGATCGCATTGTAGAAGAACGCCTGGGAAGCCATGAGGGTGAGGCCCACAAGCGTGCGCTGCCGGTGGAGATCGAACAACGCATACCAGACTTCGCGCAGGGGCGTGTGGCTCCGGGTCTGGATGCGAATGGCAGGCTCTTCACGGTCCGGCACGTGGTGGCCGCGATTGCGGTGATGGTCCTCGATCTGGTCGATGATGTCGTGTGCTTCGTCCGCGCGGCCATGGGTCATCAGCCAGCGTGGCGACTCCGGAACCCAGCGGCGGATGACCAGAATTCCGAGACCTAGGACCGACCCGATAAAGAACGCGGCACGCCAGCCGATGTCCGGCGGCAGAAACGCGGGGTCTAGCAGCACGATCGACCCGGCGGCGCCGGCACCCGCCCCGATCCAAAAGCTGCCGTTGATGGCAAGGTCCGTATGGCCCCGATAGCGCGCCGGGATGAATTCCTGGATGGCCGAGGCAATGGCCGTGTACTCGCCGCCGATCCCTGCGCCCGTGAGGAACCGAAAGAGTGCGAAGCTGGCGAAGTTCCAGGAGAAGGCGGTGGCCGCCGTGGCGACGAGATAGACGCCGAGGGTGATCACGAAGAGCCGCTTGCGGCCCAGCCGGTCGGTGAGCCAGCCGAACAGAACCGCGCCGAGCACGGCCCCCGCCAGGTAGAAGCTGGAGGCGAGGCCGACCTCCGCATTGCTGAGTTGAAGAACCGGGCTTTCTTTCAGCGCGCCGGCAACGGCGCCGGCGACCGTCACTTCGAGGCCGTCGAGGACCCAGGTGATGCCGAGAGCGACAACGATCAGCGTATGAAAGCGGCCCCAGCGCAGGCGGTCGAGGCGCCCTGGGATGGACGTCTCGACGATCCCGGTCTGGGGCGAATTGCTCACGTGCCGTCCAGCGTGTCCGGCCCGCTTCCGGGACGCGGCAAGACTGGGAAATCGAAATAGGTGTCGGGGAAGGGCTCCGGCTGGAACGTGAAGTGCCAGATCTCCTTCGGGTAGTTCTGAAAGCCGTGGCGGCTCATGACGTCCAGAAGGAGCTCCCGGTTCTTCTCCTCTTCCGGCGTGAGGCCCTTGGTGACCGTATTGGCCTTGGTGTCGAAACAGTCGAAGCCCGTGCCCATGTCGAGCCCGTTGTCGGCGGGATCGCCTTCCGTGCAAGCCTCGGGTTTGTCGGGATCGGCTTCGGCGGGCGAAGGCGTGGAACTCATCGGCACGATGGTGACATCGAGGGTCGCTCCGCGCGAGTGACCGGATCGCGTGGCGATGTAGTTCGGGAACAGGTCTTTCTTCGACAGATTCGGATAATGCGTCCGCTTCGCCTCCGGATCGTCCGGTTCCGACGACCACGCCACGAACGCGGCCACCGCCTGCGCCGGTCGATAGCAATCGTAGACTTTGAGAGAGTATCCAAGCGGCTGCAGATCGCCCTGTGCCGCCTTCAGCGCTTCGGCCGCATCGCGCACCAGAATGCATTCCGGCGCGTCGTAGCCGGGCACGGGGCGCCCGGTGAAGTTGTCGCTGCCCGCATAGCGCATGTCTTGTTGGATGGTGGGGTCCACGTCGCGCAGATACACGAAGCTGTCGGGCATCGTGCTCTTTGGCGCGCCGGCGGTGCTCATCGAGGCCCCCAGGAGGACGACCGCCGCCATCAGGGCGGCCCAAGCCAAACTGTCGCGCACGGTCATGGCCCGAGAATTCCAGCCGGGTATGACTGCGTCAACACGCACAAAAAAACTCCCCGCTTGAGGCGGGGAGTGGAGAGTGTTTGGGGGACTGACAAGACTGGCATGGCCAGTCGGTGTCGGACCATTAGCAGGGAACTGCCGGCGTCCTCACGGTTAGCGAACAAAGTTACCGGCGGTTGCTAAATCCGCTTGCCCGGGTGGGCCGCCGTGAGACCGTGTATTAACGCTAACGCAAGTGCGGGGGGACCTCAAGGAAAACCCGCCGTTGCACATAAGCAACAGTCAACAGGAAATGTCCTTTCGGGCCCTAGGGTTGGCTCATTTTGGGTGCTGGTCTTGGGGTGGTTTTTGCGATCACCACGTCGCCATGGGGGGGCTGGAGTGGCGCGGGACGGCCTTTGATTCCCGTTTCGACGACGAGATCGACCGGTCCGCCGATGATCAGAAGGTGCTCCACGTCATCCCGCCGCACGAGACACAGCTTGCGGTTCGGGTCGACCTGGGCCGTTTCCACCACGGACAGCCGCCGCTCGCGCCCCTTCTTGGTGATCCCGGCCTCTCCCTGGCCGAAAATGGCTTTGAACGCCCAAACCGTCAGCACGATCAGGGCGACGATGAAGAGGAATGCCGCAATGCCCAGTATGGCGGTGTTGACGTCGAAATCCATGGCCGTCGCTCCCTGCGGCTGGCTCCATACGAAAGCCAAACTTTACCGCACCTTAGCCCGATTGCTGCATGTTGAAACCTAGTTCATTCCTTGAGCGCGGATTGGCACTGGGCCTTCGTGACAATCTCCGGTCAAGCCAAGTCGAATCGGATACTTTCTCATGCCATGTCGGATATCGATGCGCCTATGCGCTACGCTGAACCCATGACGGACCGGACCAGCCGCGACGGCAGTATTACGCTCGTGGTGCTGCTGGCGCTGGCGCTTGCCGTCGCCGCCGTCGGTCTGGCCATGCTCAGCCGCGAAGTCGCCGAGCCCTTCGTGCTCGCGATCCTTGCGGCGCTGGCCGTCGTGGGCGTGTTCTGCCTGTTCGCCGGCGCCGTCGGGATCCTGCATTTCGGCCAGCGTCACGAGCGCAACGATCTGACCAAGGCCTTCGTCGACAACCTGCCTCATGGCGCGCTCATCGGCGACGCTCGGGGCGTGTGTTCTACGCAAACCAGGCCTATCGCGAGCTTCTCGGCCTCGACGCAGAGGCGCCGGTTCCCGCACCCGATCGCGCCTTTGGCGGCAACCCCTATCTGGCCGAGCCGATCTTCCGGCTGGCGCGCGCGGCGCAGCAGGGACGCTCGCGCAAAGAAGAATTCCGACTGCCGCCGCCCGGCGAGGTCGAGGACGAATCCGCCGTCGAGCCCCGCTGGTTCCGGATTTCGGTGCAGCCCATGCCGCCGGAGGCAAACTCAGGCCGGAAGGGTCAACTCACGGTCTGGCAGGTCGACGAGGTGACGCAGGATCGGGTGCGCGAGGAGTCGAGCTTTGCAAAGGTTCAGGCGGCCATCGACTATCTCGACAACGCCCCGGCCGGCTTCTTCACGGCGGACGCGGACGGCCGCATCGAGTATCTCAACGCAACGCTTGCGCAGTGGCTCAAGCTCGACCTGACCGACATTGCCTCCACGCCGCCGAAGATCTCCGACATCATGTCTCAGGACAACGCCGCGCTCCTGGCCGGCGCGGGCCGCGGGGACCCGCAAGGCACGGCCCAGAGCGGCGTCCGGCGCTTCGACATCGATCTCCTCCGGACCGACGGCACCACGATGCCCGTCCGGGTGCTGCACCGTCTGCCGCGGGGCAATCAACTCGCCCATATCCTCATTCTCAGCCGGGGACCGGGCGAAGCCCAGGAAGCGGGCACGGCCGAGCTGCGCTTCACTCGGATGTTCCAGTCCTCGCCGTTTGCCATTGCCACAGTGGATGCGGAGGGCGCCGTCAGCGGCACCAATGCCGCTTTCTCGCGGCTGTTCGGCACCGACGCGGACGCCGATCCCGGCAAGACGAAGCTCGAGGACCTTGTCGACGGCGCGAACCGACAGGCGTTGCACAAGGCGCTGGAGGCCGCCATTGCGGGCCAGGGCCTGATCGATGCGATCGACGTGACGTTTGCCGGTCCCGAACCACGGAGCGGCCGCATCTATCTCAGCGCCATCTCCGACAAGGACGACAAGAGCGAAGCGGTGATCGCCTATGCGCTGGACACGACCGAGCAGCGCGCGCTCGAAGCGCAATTCGCGCAGAGCCAGAAGATGCAGGCGGTGGGGCAACTCGCCGGCGGTATCGCGCATGACTTCAACAATATGCTGACGGCGATCATCGGCTTTTCCGACTTCCTGCTCCTGAACCACCGGCCGACCGACCCGGCCTTTCAGGACATCATGAACATCAAGCAGAATGCGAACCGGGCCGCCGGTCTCGTTCGTCAATTGCTCGCCTTCTCGCGGCAGCAGACGCTGCGTCCGCAAGTGCTGCAGCTGGGCGACGTGCTCTCGGACCTTTCCATTCTGCTCGACCGTCTGTTGGGCGAGAACGTCGAACTCAGCCTGGATACGGCCGGCGACCTCTGGCCTGTCAAAGCGGACCTGCATCAGTTCGAACAAGTCATCATCAATCTTGCGGTGAACGCGCGCGACGCCATGCCCGACGGCGGCAAGCTGGCGATCCGGACGGCGAACGTAGACGAAGCCCAGTCGCGTGAGGCCGGGGGCAGCCATATGCCGCCGGGTGAGTACGTGATGATCGAGGTCCGGGACACCGGCACCGGCATGAGCGAGGAGGTCAAGCAGAAGATCTTCGAGCCGTTCTTCTCCACCAAGGAGATCGGCCGCGGTACCGGGCTCGGACTTTCTACCGTCTACGGCATCATCAAGCAAACCGGCGGCTATGTGTATGTCGACAGCGAGGTCGGGAAGGGCACGGCCATGCGCGTCTACCTTCCGCGCCACGCGGAAGGCGCCGCCGAGGTCGACCAGGAGCCGGTCAAGCTGGAACGCAAGCCCGAGAAGCCCAAGGATCTGACGGGCCGCGGCACGCTGCTGCTCGTCGAGGACGAGGACGCCGTGCGCAGCTTCGCGGCCCGGGCGCTCGGCACCCGCGGCTACGAAGTGTTGGAGGCTTCGACCGGCGCCGAGGCGCTGGAAGTCTTCGAGGAGCACGAAGGCAAGGTGGACCTCGTGGTGAGCGACGTGGTGATGCCCGAAATGGACGGCCCGACGCTCCTCAAGGAGATTCGCCAGAGAGACCCGGACATCAAGATCATCTTCATGTCGGGATACGCCGAAGACGCGTTCAAGCGGAATCTCGACGAGAACGAGGAGTTCGGGTTCCTGCAGAAGCCCTTCGATCTCAAAACGCTGGCGGCGACCGTGAAATCCGCGCTCGAGGACTAGCCCGGCGGCTCTGTCCCCCGGGCTCTGCGGCCCCAAGGGGGGTTCCCTTGGGCGGAAATCGCGTCTAGGACGCCCCTATTCATCCCTTTAGGAGACGAGAAGCTTTGCCAGACTACGAGTCATGCCGTCCGAGGACGGCGACGACAACAAGCGCCGCAAACGGCACAAGAAGAAAAAGATGGGGCTGACCGTCGAGCGTTATGGCGGCCGGTTGCTTTATATGTGGTTCGGCATGCGCTTCATGACGCTGATGCGGCTGTTCTGGCGCGGCCGCTTCTCCTTCACGCTGAATTGCATCCCGGACACGCTGGCGCTCTTCCTGTTCGTGCCGTGGAACACGCCGCTCACCTGGATCTCCGAGGCCATCTACAAGAAGAAGGCCGAGAGCCTGAAATTGGACACGCCGCCGATCTTCGTCGTCGGCCATTGGCGCAGCGGCACCACGCTGATGCACGATCTCTTCTCGGAAGACCCGAACCTCGCATTTCCGACGACCTATGAGTGCTTCGTCCCGCATCACTTCTTGCTGACGGAAGGCACGCTCGACCACTTAGCGAAGGGCCTCCTGCCCAAGCGCCGGCCGCAGGACGACGTGCCGGTGGGCTTCGACCGGCCTCAGGAGGAAGAGTTCGCGATGCTGATGCTGGGGCAGGGCTCGCCCCTGATCACGATGGCTTGGCCGCGGCTCGGGCCCCAGGACACCGACTTCATCGACTTCGACGGCGTGCCCGAGGCGGAGGTCCAGCGCTGGGCGGACGCCTATATGTGGTTCTACCGGCGTCTGATGGTGAAGCACGGCAAGACGCTGGTCATGAAGACGCCTCCGAACACCGCGCGGATCAAGCTGCTGACCAAGCTGTTCCCGGACGCGCGCTGGGTACACATCTCGCGCAGCCCGCTGAAAGTGTTTCCGTCCACGGTCAAGCTGTGGCGCGCACTCTATTCGGCGCAAGGCCTGCACAACCCGCCTCAGTGCGACGAGTGGCTCGACGACTATGTCTTGGACCTCATGGAGCGTGTCACGACGGTCTATGAGCGCGACAAGCATCTGATCCCGAAGGAGAACCTCTACGAAATCCGCTACGAGGATCTCGTGAAGAACCCTATCGGCTCGATGCGGGACATCTACCAAAAGCTCCGCCTAGAGAGCTTCGATGAAGCGGAAGGCCCGATGCGCGCGTTTCTTGCCGACCGGTCGGACCACAAGGTCTCCAGCTACAAGATGCCGAAGGACCTCACCAAGCGCATCGCCGATCGGCTGAAACCCTTCATCGACGCCCACGGCTATCGCGAGGTTGTGGACGCGGCGCTCGCCGAGCCGGAGGCGGACGCCAAGGTACCGGAAGAAGCGGCGTCGTAGCTCCACGAGGACAACTCGTCCCGCCGCTTGCGCGTCGCTGCCACTTCGCGGCAATATTGGCGCGCACATGGAAGCTGGGCTTGAGCAATGGGAATCGACCGCGACGCTGTCTACAGCCTGGCCGTCAGCACTGCTGGAGTCATAGGCAACGAGTTTCTTGTCGCTCTCGTCCACCACCTTCACGAGGTCATGCCCGTCAGCCTCGCCCTGATTACGCTGGGCCTTGGCAGGCCGCCGTCGCGTGCGCGCGCGATCTTCAGCTGGCGTGACGGGGAGAAGGGTGTCCCGATCGAGTACGATCTGGAAGGGACGCCGTGCAAATTGGTCTACGAGGGACAGACCCTCGTCGTGCCTGATCAGCTCTCGGTCCGTTTTCCGAAAGAATCTGAGCGCTTGAGAAGCTATTGCGGTGTTCCCTTGCGTGATCGCTCAAGAGAAGTGGTGGGTCACTTCGCGGTGCTGTCCGAGGAAGCCCTGACGGAGACGGAGCGTGTCGAAGGCATTGTGCAAATCTTCGGCCGCCGTGCGGAGTCGGAACTCAACCGCATAGCCCAGGACGAAGAGCGCAACGAACTCATCGCGCGCCTGGAAAAGCAATACGCGATGTCCAATCAGCGCAGCAATTTCATGTCGAAGGTCTTGGGCATGGTCGCGCACGATCTGCGCAACCCGCTTTCGGCGATCGTCGCACGGGCGGATTTGATGCAGGCGCTGATCGATGCCGAAAAAGATATCTATGATGACAAGACTACCCGCGGATTGGTGAAGTCGCTGGAGTCGGTGCACGCCTCCAGCGATCGGATGAACCGTATGATTGAAAGCCTGCTCGATGCGGCCCGCAAGGAAAGCATGGAGATTTCTCTGACGACCGCGAATGTTGCGCTGAGCAGGGCGGCCGAGTCCGCCATTCAAATCCATCAGGCGCACGCGTCAGCCAAGTCGATCGCGTTGCAGTCCTATCTCGACGATCAGGTGAGAGTAGAGGGCGACGAAGACCGGCTCGTGGAGGCGATTGGTAATCTCATCAGCAACGCCATCAAGTACTCGCCCGTAGGCAGCGAGGTCACTATTGTCACGCGAAGGCTCGGTGAGGCTCAGGCTGAAATCGTCGTTGCCGACTTGGGGCAGGGCATGACCGCAGAAGATCTCGGCAATGCCTTCAAACCGTTCCACACCTTGTCGGCGCGCCCCACGGGGGGCGAAACGTCCACGGGGCTCGGCTTGGCGATAGTCAGAACCGTTGCCGAGGCCCATGGCGGCGAGGTGTTCGCCGAGAGCAAGGGCCGCGGCAAGGGCACGACGATGACGATCCGTTTACCAGCGATTGAGGCGCCCTAGGCGCTTTCCTCAACAAAGGAAACCCTTCAAGGCGACCATGGCCCCTAAAGCACTGGCGGCCATACCGGCAGCTTGTTTGCGGGGCACGTTGCTAGGCTGTTCGGTTAGAACGAAGCCGCCTCGTCGAGTTCGTCATGGGTGACGAGCCCCAAGATCTCGTTGGAGGCAAATCCAAGCGACATGGGCCGGAAGACGCCTTCCACCACGGCGACATCGTAGAGTTCGCCGATGGCGCCATCGATGCGGAACCAGTGCACGACCGCGCCCGTTTCCAGGTCGATGACCTGCACCCCGCACCACGGTTCGGAGTCCGTTTCGGCAAGCTTCTTATCCAGCGCCAGACCCTCGAAGCGCTCGTAGCGCGGCTTGGACAGACCAACGAAGGCGTATTTGCCGTGGAAGCCGAGGCCCCGCACGAAGCCGGGGCAGAATGCGACCACGTGAAGTTTGGCGTCGGCGGCCTTGTCCGCGGTCTCCACCCAGCACAGCTCGCCGGTGCCCGAGTCAGAACATAGAGCTTGCCATTGTACATCCGCGGCGAGTGCGGCATCGAAAGCCCGCCGATGACGATCTCGCCCGTGGCGACGTCGATGATGATGCCGCCGTCATAGCGGCGGTCGCGCCAGCCGTCGATCGTGTCGGATTTGCTGACCGCGGTCACGTAGCGCGGGACACCGTCCTCCATGGCGAGGCCGTTCAGATGGCAGCGGTCTTCCTTCACGATCTTCGAAATGAACGGCGGCTTCCAAAGCGGCGTGAAGCTGTGACGCGACGACGGCGTCGCCAGACAATTGAAGAGCGTGTTGACGAACACGATCCGTCCGTCCTTGAGCAGGCCGACATCGTGGGCGTCGATCTCGCCCGTTACGAACAGTTCGCGCGGGACATAGCAGGCGTCATACAGATTGTTGATCTGCTGTTGGGCCCCCAGAACGTTCTTGAAGCGGATGATCTGGAATAGCGTCGCAAGCAGGATCGTATCCTTGTCGGGGACGGCGATACCCATGGCCTTGCGAAAGAACCGTTCGTCGACGAGGAGCCCGCCGTCGGTGTTCTGGCCGAGCAGGTAGAACTTTCCCGACTGATAGGACGAGATCCCGAGCCCGATCCCGTTGCTGCCGAGGAACCCCGAAAAACCCGGCGACATCGAATATTTGACCTGTGGCTGCTCCGGCGCCTTTGGCTCTTCCGTCGCGGCGTCCTGCCCGGCTCCGGCAGTGGCCTGAGCGCTTGGCTGCTCGTCGCGATCGGTCATGTTCACCCTTTCCGGAACTTCCGCGGCCAAACCGTGTTGCGTGCGCGCCCGATAAAGTCGCGGCGCATCAGCGCAAACGTAGTAGAGCGCCCGGCCGTGAATGACAACGCGCGATCGGCGTCAGTGCGCGAGCGACAGGGCGAGCCGGCCCGGTAACCGGTCGTTAGGACTTCGACCGCCGAAAGCGCCCTGCAGGCCTGATCTGTCCCAGGGTGGCACGCTTCGGCGCATTCGATTCAACTTGTATGCAACTTGCGCTCGTCTTGCCGGCGCCCGTCCGTATCGTCCCAGGAGCGGATGTCCGGCAACTGCATAGGGAGCAGCGCCGGCTTGGGGTCTAGGGGGAAACAATGTCCAAGCTGTCAGCACGGGTACCCGTGCTGCTGTCGTTGCTCGTGGCCGCGGTCGCGGGCGGCAGCCAGCATGCCTATGCCGATTGCACAGGCACGGCCCCCAACTTCGAATGTTCCGGCGGCAGCGCGGAGCAGGCCATCGACGCCGACAATGCGACAGTCGTCACGCTCCCCGGTTTCAGCGTCTCCGCGACCGACCAGAGCGCGCTCTCGATCTCCGGCAAGGGCCAAATCTCCTATACGGACGCGAATGCATCCTCCCTTGCTTCAGTGCTGGAGACGGCACTGTCCGCGTCCTCCACCGGCAACGACGGCTCAACGCCGGGCGGCGTTGACGTCAGCACGGACGGAATGCTCAGCGGCGCGGTCGGCATCGACGCCACCAACTACGGAACGGGTTCGCTGAGCATCGACGCCCTCGGCGCAGTCGAAGGCACGAACGGAAACGCGATCACCGCGCTCAACAGAAATGCGAATGGCGGGGGGCTCTCGATCGTCACCACAGAGACGGTAGTGGCCAAGCGCACCGGCATCAGCGCCACCAATTACGGAACCGGCCTGCTGAGCATCGACACAAGCGCCGGCGTCACCGGCGAGACCGGCATCGAAGCCGTGAATCGCGGCGCCGGTTCACTCGCGGTGGACGCGCACGGACCGGTCACGGGCACGCTGTACAACGGCATTTCGGCGACGAATTTCGGCACTGACCTTTCGATCACTACAGAGGATGCCATCTCGGGCGCCATCACAGGCATCAAGGCCAGCAATTTCGGTCTTGGATCGACGACGATCGAGACCGGCGGAACGGTCGACGGACAAAGCGCTCACGGGATCGAGGCCATCAACGAGAACGCAAACTCGGACAGCCTGACCGTCATTGCCAAAGGCGCCGTGACCGCGAGCCAGACAGGCATCAGCGCCACAAATCACGGCAAGGGCCTGCTCACCGTGCAAACGATGAGCTCCGTCAGCGGTGAGACCGGCATCGATGCTGCCAGCGAAGGTGCAGGTTCCCTGTCGATCGACGCAGGCGGAACGGTCACCGGCACCAGTTCCAACGGCATCGCCGCCAAGACCTACGGCACCGATCTTTCGGTCACGACCACGGATACGGTTACTGGCGCGCGCGCAGGCATCGCCGCGACGAACTACGGGACCGGTACCTTGACGATCGACACGCAGGGCGACGTCAGCGGGACCAGCGGTTCTGGCATTCAGGCGTCGAACACGGCCGGCACGGATCTTTCGGTTCTGACCGCCGCGGGAACCACCGTGAGCGGACAAACCGGACTCTCCGCGGACAACGGAGGCAGCGGCACGCTGAACCTTGATATCGCCGGCAACATCGAGGGCACCGCCGCAGAGGGCATTTCCGCCATGAACAGCGGGACAACGTCGATGATCGCGACGCAAACCGGATCGAGCGTCCGCGGCGCCACCACGGGCCTGCGGACCGTTCACGAAGGGGCAGGCGCGTTGACCTTGGATATCGCGGGCGCCGTGGAGGGGTTAGGCGGCGAAGGTCTCTACGCCACCAGCAGCGGCTCGGAGGCGATCACCCTGAACACGACGGGAAATATCTCCGGGACGACGGACGGCGTCTATCTGGGCCATGGCGGCGGCGGCGCGATCAATGTCGACATCGGCAGCGGCAGCACCGTGTCGAGCGTCGGCACGAATGCCGACGACTTCGCGATCGAGACCTCGGGGGGCCGGACGAACCTTGTCGTCAGCGGCACGCTGAGCGGCGGTGCCGGCGGCGCGGCGAAGTTCGATCGAAGCGAGACCAACGCGTTCAACGACCGGATGGAGCTGCATCCGACCGCGGCCGTCACCGGCAAGGTCCTCGCGGGTCCGGGCATAGACACCTTGGCCTTCGCAGGCGGGGGGCACGGCACATTCGATCTCGACGACATCGACACCGGCGACCGGACGAAGCAGTTCCAGGAATTCGAGATTTATCAGATCGACAGCGGCACGTGGAGTTTCGACGGCACCACGCCATACACCTTCACGCTCAACGGCGGTACGCTGAAGGGCACCGGCACGTTCGGTGAGCTGATTTCGAACGGCGGCACGATCTCGCTCGGCAACTCGATCGGGAGCATGACGATAAACGGCGACTTGACCCTGCGCAGCGGCTCCGTGTTCGAAGTCGAAGTCAACGCGGATGGTCGAAACGACACGGCCATCGTCAACGGCTCCGTAAACCTCACGGGCGCGACATTGCGCGTTCTGGCCCAGAAGGGCAGCTACAAGACGCGCACCAACTACACGATCATCGAGAATGACGGGTCCGACGCCGTCAACGGCAAGTTCGCACGGCTCGAAACCAACTACGCGTTCCTGACACCAAGCGTCGTCTATGACGGCGGCGACGGCAACGACGTGGTGCTGACCCTCCTGCGGACGGTCGTACCGACCACGGGAAGCGGCAGTGGCGCTGGCGGAAGCGGCACGGGCGGCGTCAGCTATCTCAGCTTTTGCTCGGTCGCCGAGACCAAGAACCAATGCAATGTGGCGGAGGCGCTCGATGCGTTTCCGGCCGACAATGCGCTCTTCTACTCGGTCCTGACTCAGACGGAGGAGGGCGCGCGCGAAGCCTTCAATGCGCTGTCGGGTGAGATCCACGCGACGGTCGCAGGCACGCTGGTGGACGACAGCCGCTATGCGCGCGACGCCGTCATGGGCCGCCTTATGCAGGCGAACCACCGCGGCGGGGCACTCGGCTCCAGCGGGCCGCTCGTCGCCAGTTACGGCAACCAAGACATGATGCTCGGCGGGACGGGCTACTACGACGGCAAGACGCTTGTCGATCAGCCGCAGCCGCTGGCCTTCTGGACCCAAGGCTTCGGCGCCTGGGGCGACTTCGGCGGCAACAAGAACGCAGCCTCCGCCGATCGCAATCTCGGCGGCTTCATCTCCGGTATGGATGCGAACATCGATGACACCTGGCGCGTCGGTGTGGCGACGGGTGCGTCCTTCTCCGATGTGAGCGTCGACCAGCGTTACAGCACCGCGAACGTGCAGAGCTACTATCTTGGCGGCTATGCCGGCGGCATGGCCGGTGACTTCGCGCTGCGCGGCGGCGGCCTGTGGGCCTGGAGCGAAGTCGAGACATCGCGCGCCGTTGTCTTCCCGGGCTTCTACGAACGTCAGAATGCAAGTTACGACGCGGACACGGGCCAGCTCTTCGGCGAGGTTGCCTACCCGACGCAAATGAACGGCGTCGATCTCGAGCCCTTTGCAGGTCTCGCCTATGTGTCCGTCGAGAGTGGCGGCTTCACCGAGAAGGGCGGGGCGGAAGCGTCCTTGCACGGCACGAATTTCTCTCAAGACGTGGGCTACACGACGCTGGGTATTCGCGCCGCGAAGACCGTGATGTGGGGCGATATGGAAGTGACCCCGCATACGGAAGTGGCTTGGCTCCATGCCTTCAACGACGTTACGCCGGGCGCGTCGCTCGCTTTTGCTACGACGGGCACAGGGTTCGACGTGTCGGGCGTGCCGCTGGCGGAAAACTCGGCGTTGCTGGACGCGGGCCTCGACTTCGCGATCAGCGACCAGCTCTCCGCCGGTGTCTCCTACTCGGGCCAGTATGCGGACAACGTTTCCGACAACGCCGTCAAAGGCCGCCTGACCTGGCTGTTCAATTAGTTTGAGTACGTTTCGCCGGGCGTTTTGCCACTATTGCAGCTTGCCGGTTCGCCCACGAATCTGTGAGGGTTGTACCCTGAGAGCTTGACGACACCACCGGGCAGGGTGCGCTCGGGTTCGAGGCTCATTCGGGGGACACGATGCGGCGAGGGGGCCTGAGGCAGCGGCTCTTGCTGTCCACGACGATGCTGGCGGGCGCATGCTGGCCTATGGTGGGCGGGCGTACAGCCAACAAGTCTGCACGGCTGCCGGGTCAGATATTCTCTGCGAAGGCGCCAGTACAGACACACAAGACCTTTCCGGCCGTGATAACGCCACGGTCACGGCGGGCGCCACGTTCGAGGTCAAGACGACAACTGGCAACGGCATCACCCTCACAGGCGACGGCCAGCTCACCTATTTGGATGAGAACGTTTCGCCTCTCTTCGCTCCCTACTTTGGCCTCTACGTGAACAATTCCGGCAACGACGGAGGCACGCCCGGTGGTGTCACGATCAACACCAATGGCTATCTGAAGGGGAATACCGCGCTCTACGTCTACAGTCAGGGGAGCAACGGAACGTCGATCAGCAGTTACAACCAAGCCTACGGCACCTACTACGGCATTCATGCCAAGAACTATGGCGGCGGTCTTTCGGTCACGACAAGCGGCCCTGTCACCGGAGGTGACTACGGCATCAACGTCAAGCAAGACGGCAGTGGCGCGCTAAGCATCGTAGCCGGCGGCGACGTAACGGGCAGCGATGATGTTGGAATTTTTGCTCAGAACGGTGGGGGCTCGTCGTTCGACATTACAACGGCGGCCGGAACGACCGTGTATGGCGGAACCTACGGCATCCAGGCGATCAACCTCAGTTCCGGTTCGTCGCTGAAGATAACCGCCGATGGCGATGTCCAGAGCGGCGGCAAGTACGGCATCTACGCCATCAACAATGGTACCGATCTCACTATAAACAGCGGCGCCGACTCTACGGTTCAGGGCGAGTACGCGATCAAAGCGCAGAACAACGGCAGCGGCGCCACGACTGTCGATCTACACGGCAACGCCTACGCGTCCGGAGACGACGCCTACGCTGTCCTCGTGTTCAACGGCTCGGATAGCAGCAGCGCCGGCACAGACCTCACCGTGACGACGCATGCCGGAGGCATGATCAAGGGTGAGGGCGGTATCAACGCCGGCAACTTCGGCAGCGGCGCGCTCACCATGTCGATCGGGGGCGATGTCCATGCCGACAAGTTCTACGGGATCACCGCCTACAACGCCGGTACGGATATGGAGATCACCGTGGACGGCAGCGTTTACGGGAGTATGGGTGGTGTGATCGCTACTCAGGCGGCAAGCGGCTCGATCAAGATTCATGCGAACGGTTATGTCGGCGGTGGGGGTACCGCGATCTATGCAGGGTTCACCAACGGTCTCAGCGGCACCAGCGTTGAGATCACTACCGGTGCCGCCAGCACCGTAAAGGGTGCCAGCGGTATCGTTGTGGGCGGCAATCCGCCGGGTTCGCCGAAGGATGGCATCACCGTCGTCGCGAACGGTACTGTAATTGGCAATGGCGGCTCCGGCGGCGGCTGGGGGATTTATGCGCGGAACCAGTCGGACTCTGAGGTCAAGATCGTCACGGGTGCCAACTCTTCAATTCAGAGCAGCTACAACGGTGGCATAGGGGCGTCGAACTACGGGGCAGTGAAGATCCAAGCGCTCGGTTCGGTGACGAGCCAATATGGATACGGCATCTACGCCTACAATTCCGGGTCCAGCACCACGATCACGACGCGCCGGGAACGTATCGGGTACCAGGGGTATTCTCGCCAAGAACAATGGCGGCGGCGACATCGACATCACGGTGGGCGGAAATGTGACGGGAACGTCCGGTGCTGGCGTAACCGCGCAAGCGTCGAGTGGCAGCGGTGACATCCACATTACGACAGCAATTGGCTCGCGGATTTACGGCGCGGGAGGCATCTCGGCTGAGGCAAGCGGTGCCGGAACGGTCCGGATCACGACGCATGGTGTCGTGAGCACCTCGACCGGGAGTGCCATCACGGCGGCGACGGCGGGCTCTGCGATCTCAGTCGATGTACATTCCCAATCGGTGATTACCGGCATCGCGGCGACAGGGACCTATGCGGTTCAAACTGCCGGCGGCCCCACGACGCTGACCGTTCACGGCGCGCTTGACGGCGGCAACGGCGGCGCTGTGCAGTTCGACCAGGGATCTGCATTCGCCAATAAGCTGAAGCTCCGCCCTGGCGCCGACATCACTGGCACGGTTTTCGCCGGGCCTGGCAACGAGGACAAGCTCGAATGGGGTGGTTCGGGCTCCAGCGCGTTCGATCTCAGCGACATCGATACGGGCGCGGGTACACAGCAATACCGCAATTTCGAGAGCTTCGAGATGGAAAGCGGCAATTGGACGTTCACCGGCGGCACGACAGTGCCTTTTTCCGTTGTCGGTGGGACGCTCTCCGGAACAGGGACGTTTGGCGACCTGGACATTGTCGGCGCCACGCTCGCCCCCGGCAATTCCATCGGCAGCATGCGGGTCAATGGCGCCTTCACGCTATCCGGGGGCGCCGTCTACGAGGTCGAAGTGGACGCGGCAGGGAACGCCGACAAGGTTGTAGTCAACGGGACGGTCGATCTCACCGGCTCGACCTTGCGCGTGCTCGCCGCGAACGGCGACTACAAGCAGAGCACCGACTACACGATCATCGCCAACGATGGCGGCGACGCCGTCCAAGGCCGGTTCGCCACGATCGAGAACGACCTCGCCTTTCTGAAGCCGAGCGTCGACTATTTTGGCGGAGACGGTAACGATGTGGTGCTGACGCTGACGCGTCACCACGGTACCCACAATGGCGGCGGCCCGAGCTTCTGCTCGGTCGCCGACACGCAGAACCAATGCCACGTCGCCAAGGCGCTCGATGTTTTCCCGACGACAAACCCTCTGTTCCTCTCGGTTCTGTTCCAATCCGCCGAGGGTGCGCGGCAGGCGTTCGACGCGCTCTCGGGTGAGATCCATGCGACGGTGGCGGGAACGCTCGTGGACGACAGCCGCTATGCACGGGACGCGGTGCTGGGGCGCATGATGCAGGCGAGCCATCAAGGCGGAGCGCTGGGGAACGGCGGGCCACAGGTCGCAAGTCGCGACGCGACCTACCATGCCGGTGCCATGCGTCTCGGCGGCAACTTCATCGGCGAAGAGACGGCAGCCGAACCCGTATCGCCACCGCTGGCGTTTTGGACTCAAGGCTACGGCGCTTGGGGCACGTTTGATGGCGACGGCAATGCCGCCACGGCGGACCGCGATCTCGGCGGCTTCATCTCCGGCATGGATGCGCGCGTTGGCGGCTCCTGGCGCGTTGGCGTGGCGACAGGCGCGTCTTTCTCCGACGTGAGCGTCGAGCAGCGTTTCAGCGGCGCCAACACCAAGACCTACCATCTCGGCGGCTACGTGAACGGCGACGTCGAAGGTGTCGCGTTGCGTGCCGGCGGGCTCTGGGCCTGGAGCGAGATCGAGACCTCCCGCGCAGTCGTCTTCCCGGGGTTCTACGAACGGCAGAATGCGGACCGATCCGATACGGGCCAGCTCTTCGGCGAGATCGCTTACCCGACCCAAGTGGCGAGCATCGAGCTCGAGCCCTTCGGCGGCTTCGCTTACGTTTCCGTCGAGAGTGAGGGGTTCGGCGAGAAGGGCGGCGCGCAAGCGAGCCTGCGCACATCAGGCATCGATCAGGACGTGGGCTACACGACCGTGGGTCTGCGCGCGGCCACGACTATGCTGTGGGGCGCCATGCAGGTGACTCCGCACGTCGAAGGCGCCTGGCTGCACGCGTTCGACGACGTTGCGCCCAGCGCGTCGCTTGTCTTCGCGACGACCGGCGTCGGCTTCGATGTCTCCGGCGTTCCGCTCGCCGAAGATTCCGCGCTGATCGATGCGGGCCTCGACTTCGCCCTGTCGGATCGACTGTCCGCTGGTGTCTCTTATTCGGGCCAATATGCCGACAGCGTGTCCGACAATGCCGTCAAAGGCCGCTTCACGTGGCTGTTCAACTAGGTCGAGTCGAGGGTGCACTTGCACCAGTGGTCGTGATACCTGTCTGAAAGCCTCAGCATTTCGGAAGTCTCCGGTGCGCTTCAATCAAACGACGTCCCCCTCGCGACTCGAGTCCGTTCAGGTCGGTTCGCGGCGCTACACGCTCATCGTGCTCACGGCGTATTTCGCGCTCGCGCATCTCGATCGGCAGGTGCTCGCGGTGACGTTGTCGCCGATTGGACGCGAGTTCGCGCTCAGCGACATCCAGCTCGGACTACTGTCCGGTTTGGCCTTCGCGGTGCTCTTCTCCACGCTGGGATTGCCGCTCGCCTTGGCGGTGAGCAGTCTCAACCGCCGCAACGTGATCGCCATCACGATCGCTGTATGGAGCGCCATGACCATGCTGTGCGGACTCGCGCAGAACTTCTGGCAGCTTTTCTTGGCGCGCGTGGGCGTCGGGGTCGGTGAGGCCGGCGCATTACCTGCAAGCCACGCCATCATTTCGGACCGCTACGAACCGCGCGAACGCGCCGGCGCAATGGGCGTGTTCATGTCCGGTGCGAACATCGGAACGGCGCTCGCGCTGGTTGGGGGCGGGTTTGTGGCGCAATTCTTTGGCTGGCGCGCGGCGCTTCTGCTTGCGGGTTTGCCGGGCCTGGTGCTGGCCGTGATCATTCGATTGACCGTGCCCGAACCGCCTCGGCCGCACGACGATGCCGGCAGGGCCACGCTGCGGCTCTCCTTGTTGTCCGAGACCGTGGCCAAGATCTTTCGGTCGCACCCAATGGCCCTGATGGTGCTGGCCACCGTCCTGAACACGATCACGACCTTCGGCATGGTCGCCTGGCTGCCGACATTTCTCGTCCGGGAGCATGGCATGGCGTTGTCCGCCGTCGGCCTGTATCTCGCCGCAGCCATCGGTGTGGCGGGCGCTCTTGGAACGATGTTCGGCGGGCAACTCGCGGGGCGCCTCGCTTTGTGGCGGGCACATTGGATCGCGTGGACGCCCGCCGTGATTCTCCTCCTCACGAAGCCTTTCGCCATTGCGGGGTTGCTGGCTGGGAGCAAGGCGACCGCACTGTTGCTGTTGCTCGTCCCGTGCGCTCTCGGCGCCGTCTATATCGCGCCGACGATTGCGGTGCTGCACGCCGCGCTGCGGAGCGAAGAGCGGCCCGTCGGGTCCGCGCTGTTGTTGTTCGGTATGAACATGATCGGCATGGTCCTCGGACCGCTGATCGTCGGCGCGGTCTCCAACGGCTTCGATCCTTCCGGCGGCAGTCTCGGCGCCGGATTGGTCGCGGTCCAAGCCTTCGGGATCACCGGTGCTATCGTGTTTCTTGTGGCTGGTTGGACCATCGGCCCGGCACCGGAAGAGCGCGAGCCACAGCAGGGTCCAGCAACAAGCACTTAAAGCGCCGCTAGCTGTTAGCGCAAACGAGCAAGCGCTCAAGCAGCCGCTAGGCGATAGCGCAAACGAAAAGTACGCCGCCCCGAAGGACGACGCACTTAACTTCCCTCAATTCCGTGTGCGGACGAGTGCTGCTACACCGCGTCCTTGGCCGCCTTGACCGGGCGTGCCTTGATAACCTTCCGCGCAGGCTTGGCCTTGAACACGGTCGGCTCCTTGGTGAAGGGATTGATGCCTTTACGGGCGCGAACGGCCGGCTTCTTGACGACCACGAATTTGGCGAAGCCCGGCAGCATGAACTCGCCGTTCTTCTTCATTTCCTTGTAGCCGACGGTCGCAAGGGTCTCGAGAACGTCTTTGACGTCCTTCTTCGTCATGTCGAGCTGGTCGGCAATCGTTTGGATGAGTGCGGTCTTTGTAAGCATTATGTAGCGCTCCTAAAATAGGACGGCGCTCGGAAAAGCCAGTTGGTACAAGCTTTCTTCGCCGTCCGAGCCAGGTCCGGCTCTTCATACCCATTGAGGGATGGCCGATTCGCACGGCTTTGTCTGCTTTTTTGGAAATGGCCTGTGAGTATTTCGCCCGTAAATTACAGGCCGAATCGCGTTTTCAACGCGCCTTGGACTTGTCCGCGGGAGGCTCGTCGGCCGCCGGCGCGTCGTCGTGGACGGCCGCATTGGGGACCACGTCGCTTCGGGCGGCAATGTCCCAGACGGCGATAAACAAGGCCGCGATCAGTGGGCCGACCACCAAGCCGTTCAGGCCCAAAAGCGCGATGCCGCCCAGGGTCGAGATCAAGACGATGTAGTCGGGCAGGGCCGTGTCCTTGCCGACAAGGTAGGGCCGCAGCAGGTTGTCGACGAGCCCGATCACGCCCGCGCCGAACGCCATGAGAATGAGGCCCTTGCCGATGTCGCCGGTGGCGATGAGATAGACCGCGACCGGGAACCACACGATCGAGGCCCCCACCGCCGGCAGCAGCGACAGGAAGGCCATCACCACGCCCCAAAGCACGGCGGCATGGATGCCCAGCGCCCAGAAGATGAGACCGCCGAGAAAACCCTGCGCGATGGCGACCAGGATCGTGCCTTTGACCATGGCACGAACGACGACGGCGATCTTGTCGAACAAGGCATCCTTGTAGTCGGCGGCGAGGGGTACCGCGTGGATGATCTTCTGCGAGAGCTTGCCGCCGTCGCGCAGAAAGAAATAGAGGAGGTAGAGCATGATGGACGTGCCGAGCAGGACGTTCGCCGTGCCTTGCCCCACAAGGACCGCCTGCGTCGCGAAGAACTGGCTGCCTTCGGCGAGGAGCGAGATGACGCGCGCCTGCATGTCGGCCACGTCCGTCACCCCGAAATGAGCCAGGAAGTCTGTGGCCCAAGTCGGCAGCGCATCGAGGAAGCGCTGAAGTATCGTGCCGAGATTGACGTCCCCCGATTGGATATTTTCGTAGAGCGTAGTCGCCTCGCTGACGATCGATGCGCCCGTGAACGCCACGGGGACCAGCACGATCCCGACGATGCTGAGTAGAGTCAGGAACGTGGCCAAGTTCGGCTGGTTCGGAAGGTGGCCGATGAACCACCGCTGCACCGGCGAGAAGACCAAGGCCAGGATCACCGCCCACAGGACGGCGCTGTAGAACGGTAGGAGGATCCAAGCAAAAGCCAGCGACACCAGCACGAGCAGCAGGACGAACATCTTGTCCTGTAGGGCGCCCCTCTCGACTTCCCGGCTCATGCGTTGCGCTCCTTGCCTCGGTTGGGCTCAATCATAGTGATTCATGGTACGCCACGAAGCGCTTTTCCCAGTGCGGGCCGCGGACCCACCGGCAAATCCGCTCAACGCAGCGAGAACATCTTGCGAACATAGAACAAAGCATGTACATTCCCCTTCTAACGCAATCACCGGCTCGCCGAAGCCCACGCGGGTGTGGACGAGGGGCCCGGGGCCGGGCACCGCCATTTACGCAAGCCCTAAGGCTGTGAAATAAGGAGATTCGTCAATGTCGAACGCCGCGCTGCGCCTTGTAGAGGCAGGAGGGGAAATGGACAAAGAGAAGGCGCTGGAAGCCGCGATCTCCCAGATCGAGCGGGCTTGCGGCAAGGGCTCCATCATGCGGCTCGGCCAGAACGAGACCGCCGTGGAGGTCGAGTCCATTCCCACGGGCTCCCTCGGGCTCGATATTGCACTCGGCATCGGCGGTCTGCCGCGGGGCCGGGTGGTTGAGATTTACGGGCCGGAATCGTCCGGCAAGACGACGCTGGCCCTTCACGTCGTGGCGGAAGCCAGAAGAAGGGTGGGGTTTTGCGCCTTCGTCGATGCGGAGCACGCGCTCGATACGATCTATGCCCGGAAGCTTGGCGTCGATCTCGAGAATGTCCTGATTTCCCAGCCCGACACCGGCGAGCAGGCGCTCGAGATCGCCGACACGCTGGTGCGCTCCGGCGCCATCGACGTGCTCGTGGTCGATTCGGTGGCGGCGCTCACGCCCAAATCCGAACTCGAAGGCGAGATGGGCGACATGCAGATGGGCGCCCAGGCTCGGCTGATGAGCCAGGCCTTGCGCAAGCTCACCGGCTCCATCTCCAAGTCGCGCTGCATGGTCATCTTCATCAATCAGATCCGCATGAAGATCGGCGTCATGTTCGGCTCGCCGGAGACCACGAGCGGCGGCAACGCGCTCAAATTCTATGCCTCCGTGCGTCTCGATATTCGCCGCATCGGTGCCATCAAGGAGCGGGACGAGGTGGTCGGCAACCAGACGCGGATCAAGGTCGTCAAGAACAAGGTCGCGCCACCCTTCAAGCAAGTCGAATTCGACATCATGTACGGCGAGGGCGTTTCGAAGATGGGCGAATTGATCGATCTCGGCGTGAAGGCGGGGATCGTCGAGAAATCCGGGTCTTGGTTCTCGTATGACAGCGAGCGCATCGGCCAAGGCGCGAGAACGCGAAGACCTTTCAGGAGCCATCCGGACATGGCCGAGCGGATCGAGCGCGCCATCCGGCAGAGCGCGGGGCTCGTCGCCGAGCAGATGCTGGAAGGCGAGGGGCTCGAGGATAAGGGCGACGACGGTGAGGCGCCGGTCGAGGAGGAGACGGTCACGTCCATTTCGGGCGGCGGCCGCAAGAGCAAGCGCGGCTAAGCATGCCGGGTCCGGCCGGGCCGTAAGGGGCCTCCAGGATCCAATCAATCAGAGATCGCGATGGTTGAGGGCGTCCCGGTGTTCCCGGGGCGCCCGCTGCATTTGGGCGCCCATGATTTGGGGCACCCCGTTTCGTTGTGACTGCTGGACAGGGCCGGAGCGAGACCGTATGTCTGCCCCGATCGTCTTTCCCGTCGCGATCGCCGAATGGGAGGTCGTGATGCGTCCGGGCCCGGAGAATCGGTTAGGCTCGGTCGCTGGGTAGGGTCGCAACTCGCAGCAGACACGCGCATTCGAGAGCCGGTCCGTGCGTCCAGGGAGAGGCGTCAGTCGGGGCCGTCGGCAAAGGTGCTGCGAAGACGGCTGCTGCAACTTTGGGTGCTGCTGAAGTGAGCGCTGGAAAATCCAATAAGAGCACGGCCAAGACGGCGGCGAACGCATCCGCGACGGGGCATGAAGCGCCGTCGCGTGCCAACGAGCTGCGCGCGGCCTTCCTTCAGTACTTTGCCGACAACGACCACGTGGTGGAACCATCTGCGCCTCTGGTGCCGCGGCACGACCCGACCTTGATGTTCACGAACGCCGGAATGGTGCCGTTCAAGAACGTGTTCACCGGCCAGGAAAAGCCGAGTGCCTTGCGGGCTGCCTCGTCGCAGAAATGCGTGCGCGCCGGCGGAAAGCACAACGATCTGGACAATGTGGGTTACACCGCGCGGCATCACACGTTCTTCGAGATGCTGGGCAATTTCTCCTTCGGCGATTACTTCAAGGAACAAGCGATTGCGCTCGCCTGGGATTTCCTGACCGGGACGCTGGCGCTGCCGACTGAGAAGCTCCTGGTCACGGTCTATGTGGACGACGACGAGGCCGCTGAACTCTGGAAGAAGATCTCCGGGTTCGGCGATGATAAGATTCTGCGGATCGCGGGATCGGACAATTTCTGGTCGATGGGCGATACGGGCCCCTGCGGGCCCTGTTCGGAAATCTTCTACGATCACGGAGCGCATCTGCCGGGCGGTCAGCCTGGCAGTCCCGATCAGGACGGCGACCGGTTCGTCGAGATCTGGAACCTGGTGTTCATGCAGTTCGAGCAGCAGGCCGACGGGAGCCGCATCGATCTGCCGCGTCCCTCGATCGACACCGGCATGGGGCTCGAACGCATTGCAGCCGTCATGCAGGGAACGCATGACAATTACGAGATCGATCTATTCAAGACGCTGATCGCGGCATCGGTCGATCTCACAGGTGTCCCCGCCGTGGGGCCTGAGGCGCCGAGCCACCGCATCATTGCAGATCACTTGCGGGCGTCGTCATTTTTGATTGCCGACGGTGTCCTGCCCTCCAACGAGGGGCGTGGCTATGTCCTGCGCCGCATCATGCGCCGGGCCATGCGGCATGCACATATGCTGGGGGCGAAGGAGCCGTTGCTGCATCGGCTGGTCCCCACCCTCGTGGGTGAGATGGGGCGGGCCTTCCCGGAGCTGCAGCGCGGAGAGGCGCTCATTGACGAAACGCTCAAGCTCGAGGAGACGCGCTTCCGCGAGACTCTCGAGCGGGGCTTGCGTCTGCTCGACGAGGCGCTTGAGGGGCTGTCCTCCGGCGACACGCTGTCCGGCGAGGTCGCCTTCAAACTCTACGATACCTACGGCTTCCCTTACGACCTGACGGAAGACGCGCTGAAGGCCAAGGGCATCGGCGTGGACGCGGCTGGCTTTCAGGCGGCGATGGAGCGGCAGCGGGCCGAGGCCCGGAAGTCCTGGTCCGGCTCGGGCGAAGCAGCCACGGACAGTCTCTGGTACGAACTCAAGGAAGAGGTCGGCGCGACCGAGTTCCTTGGATACGAGACGGAAGCCGCATCGGGCGAGATTGTGGCGCTGGTGAAAGACGGCGTCCGTGTCGACAAGCTCGAAAAGGGCGACCGCGGCATCGTCATCGTCAATCAGACGCCCTTCTACGCGGAATCCGGCGGCCAGGTCGGCGACCAGGGGACTCTGTCTATCGGAGACGAAACCGTGTTCGCGGTTTCGGACACGCAGAAGAAATTACATGGCTTGTTCCTCCATGACGGTATCGTGGAGAAGGGCAAGCTGCTGCGCGGTGAGACGGTCTCGCTGTCCGTGGACCACGGACGCCGGACGGCGACGCGCGCGCACCATTCGGCCACCCATCTGCTGCACGAAGCCTTGCGTCAGGTCCTCGGGACCCATGTGGCGCAGAAGGGCTCGCTCGTCGAGCCGGGACGGTTGCGGTTCGACTTTTCCCATCCGAAGCCCATGAGCGCGGATGAGCTCAAAGCCGTGGAGGATTTGGCGAACGCCATGATCCTGCAGAACAGCGCCGTCGAGACCCATCTCATGACGCCGGACGAGGCCATCGCCCGCGGCGCGCTCGCGCTGTTCGGAGAGAAATACGGCGAGGAGGTGCGCGTCGTGTCCATGGGCGTGACGCCGGAAAGCGAAAAGGCGGGCCACGCCTATTCCGTCGAGCTTTGCGGCGGGACCCATGTGGCCCGGACCGGCGATATCGGCCTCCTGAAGATCGTGGGCGAGAGTGCCGTGGCCGCGGGCGTGCGCCGCGTGGAGGCGCTGACCGGCGAGGCCGCGCGCGGGTTCTTGGGCGCGCAGGACAGGCGCGTTCGCGAAGCGGCCGAGATTCTCAAAGTGCCGCCGGACGAAATGGTCGAGAGGCTGGCCGCGATTGTCGAGGAGCGCCGCAAGTTGGAGCGGCAGCTAACCGATACGAAGCGCGAGCTGGCACTGCGGCCCGAAAGCGGCGGTGCGGCCGGCGGCTCGCCTGTCCGGGAGATTGGCGGCACGAAGCTTCTCGCGCGCGTGGTTCATGGCGTCGCGCGAAGGATTTGCGCGGGCTGCGACGAGGCGAAGCAGCAGATCGGTTCGGGCGTCGTCGCGGTGGTCGGCGTGAGCGAGGAAGGGAAGGCCGGCCTTGTTGTCGGTGTCACCGCGGATCTCACGGGCGTACACAGCGCCGTCGATCTCGTGCGCGTGGGCGCCGATATCCTTGGCGGTAAGGGCGGGGGCGGCGTTCCGATCTGGCCCAGGCCGGTGGTCCTGACGGCGCCAAGGCCGACGCCGCGTTGGAGGCGATCGCCGCGCAGCTCGGGTCCGCGCCCGAGAGCGAGCCGGCGCCCTCGGCCTCCAGGCGCGCTGGACAAGCCTAGGTCATGACCTCGGCCCGCTGGCGCCACTGGCGCCGAAAGGTCCACGAGATTCTGGAACTCGGCGGCGACGTCCATCCGGCCGGATACATCGTCAACGGCTTCATCATCGTCCTGATCGTCGCGAACGCGCTCGCCTTTGCGGCCCAGACGGTCGAAGAACTCGCCACGCGCTACGACGCCTGGTTCCGCGCCTTCAACGTCTTCTCCGTGATGGTGTTCACCATCGAGTATGCGCTGCGCGTCTGGAGTTCTGTCGAGATTCCAGTCCTGTCGCGCATGCCGCCCTGGCGGGCGCGGGCGATCTTCGCCAGCCGCCCGATCATGATCATCGATCTCCTGGCCTTCGCGCCTGGTATCCTGACGTGGCTGTTTCCGGCGGACTTGCGCTTCCTGAGGCTGCTGCGCGTGCTGCGTCTCTTCAGGCTCGCGCGTTTTTCGCCTGCGTTGCAGACATTGTTTCGCGTGTGCAAGGAGGAGTCCGGGGCGCTTCTCGGCTCGCTCCTTCTGATGCTCATCCTGCTTCTCTTCGCCTCGACCGGAATCTACTTCCTCGAGCGCCATGCACAGCCGGAGGCGTTCGGATCGATACCGGCCGCATCCTGGTGGGCATTGGCCACGCTAACGACCGTGGGTTATGGCGACGTCGTTCCCGTGACGCCTCTCGGCAAGATGTTGGGCGGTGTCGTGATGCTGCTGGGCGTCGGCATGTTCGCATTGCCCGTGGCGATCATCGCCACGGGGTTCAGCCAAGAATCCGTGCGCCATCAGTTCGTGGCCACATGGTCGATGGTGGCCCGGGTTCCATTGTTCGCGGACATGAGCCGCGCAGAGCTTGCCGATATCACCAAGGTGCTCGACACGCGGAGCTACGATCCGGGCGTCCCTATCGTCCGGGCTGGTGACGTTGGCGAGAACATGTACATCCTCGCGAGCGGGGAAGCGCGTCTTCTACTCGGCAAAGGCCGGTCGGTGATCCTGAAGGAAGGCGATATCTTCGGCGAGATGGCGCTCCTGGAACACCGGCGGCATGAGCGCGACGTGATCGCTACGACCTATTGCCGGCTCTACGTGCTCGACAACCGGGCTCTGGCGCGACTTTCGCGGCGCCACCCGGGTCTGCTCGATCGCATTCGGCTCGCGGCGACGGCACAAGACGAAAACGAAGAGGCGCAGACCTAGGCCGCGGCGACGTCTCCGGCCATGGCTACCCGCATGTTCTGGTCGATCTTGTCGATGAAGCCTTCGGTCGAGAGCCAGGCTTGGTCGGCGCCGACGAGCAAAGCCAGGTCCTTGGTCATAAAGCCCGACTCGATTGTGTCGACGGAGACGGTCTCGATGGTTTTTGCGAACCGGGCGAGGGCCTCGTTGTTGTCGAGCTTCGCGCGATGCTTAAGCGCGCCGGCCCAGGCGAAGATCGAGGCGGTGGAGTTCGTCGACGTGGCGCGGCCTTCCTGATGCTGGCGGAAATGGCGCGTGACGGTGCCGTGCGCGGCCTCGGCCAGAACCGTGCTGCCATCCGGCGTCATCAGAACGGACGTCATCAGGCCGAGCGACCCGAATCCTTGCGCGACCGTGTCGGACTGGACGTCGCCGTCGTAGTTCTTGCAGGCCCACACATAACCGCCCGACCATTTCAGCGCCGCCGCGACCATGTCGTCGATCAGCCGGTGTTCGTAGGTGAGGCCGGCTTTGGCAAACGCGTCTTTGAACTCGGTCTCGAAGACTTCCGCGAACAGATCCTTGAAACGCCCGTCATAGGCTTTGAGGATCGTATTCTTGGTCGAAAGGTACACCGGCATGTTCCGGCTTAGGCCGTAGTTCATGGAGGCGCGCGCAAAGTCGCGGATCGAACTGTCGAGATTGAACATCCCGAGAGCGACGCCGGAGCCTTCGAACACATGCACTTCGCGTTCGATGGTCTCGCCGTCCTCGCCTTCGAAGGTGATGGTGAGCTTGCCCTTGCCCGGAACGCGGAAGTCCTGTGCGCGATAGATGTCGCCATAGGCATGGCGGCCGATGACGATGGGCTTGGTCCAGCCCGGAACGAGGCGCGGCACGTTCTTGCAGATGATGGGCTCGCGGAAGATGACGCCGCCCAGAATGTTGCGGATCGTACCGTTGGGCGAGCGGTACATTCTCTTGAGGTTGAACTCCTCCACGCGCGCTTCGTCCGGCGTGATGGTCGCGCATTTCACGCCGACCCCAAATTCTTTGATTGCGTGGGCGGCGTCGACGGTCACCTGATCGTCCGTCGCGTCGCGGTGTTCGATGCCGAGGTCGAACGGCACAAGCTCCACATCGAGATAGGGCTCGACGAGCTTTTCCTTGATCATGTCCCAAATAACGCGGGTCATCTCATCGCCATGCAAATCGGCGATGGGGTTCTCAACCTTGATCTTATCCACGCAGCAATCTCCAAAAAAATTGGGTGTCGTCCGGGCCCGAAGGCAATGCGCCGCCGCCCATTGCGGGCCGGGGCTCCCTGTAGCATCGTCCGGCCATGATGGAAACAAATGACCCGGTCGACAAGCCGACGAAAGAGCGCGCCGGTGCGACGCCCCCTTCGATTGTGCTGGTAAAGCCGCAACTCGGCGAGAATATCGGCTTCGCCGCCCGCGCAATGGGCAATTTTGGGTTGCACGATCTGCGGCTGGTCGCGCCGCGCGACGGCTGGCCCAACGAGAAAGCACTTGCCGCCGCGGCGGTGGCGGAGCCGATCGCGAGCGGAGCAACGGTCTTCGAGACGCTCGAAGAGGCCCTGGCCGACTGCAACTACGTTGCGGCCACCACGGCGCGGCCCCGCGAGATGATCAAGCCGGTGCTCAGCCCCGAAACGGCGTCGACGACGCTCCGCAGGCGGACGCAATCCGGCGAGCGTTGCGCGGTCATGTTCGGCGGCGAGCGCAACGGTCTCGACAACGACTCGATTGCGTTGGCCGACGCCATCATCACCGCGCCGGTCGATCCGAACTTCGCCTCGCTCAGCCTGCCGCAGGCCGTCCTGCTGTTCGCCTACGAGTGGATGAAGGGAAGCAACCCGGAAGCCCTCGGCCGGGCTACGACGTTTGACGGTCCGGCCCGGGAAGGATTGGCGACGCCGGGAACGGTTCCCGCAAGCCGCGCCGCGCTGTTCGGCCTGTTCGAGCACATGGAAGGGGCTCTGGACGCCGCCGGATTTTTGCGGCCGCCGGAGAAACGGCCGACCATGGTCCGTTCGATCCGGAACATGTTTCATCGGATGGAGTGCACCGACCAGGATGTCCGCACATGGCGTGGAATCATCTCTGCGTTCACCAGGCGGCCAACGTCATCAAAGGGTTAGCCGCGTCGCGGACCGTCACAGTTCCGCCCCGTTTCTCCTGTTGCGATGACCGTCAACAATGGTAGCTTCCGCCAGAATAATGAGAGGGGCGTCCGATGAGAATTGCGTGGGCAAAGCTTGGTGGTGTGGTTGGTGCTGTCCTGGTGCCGTTGTGCGGAGTGTCGGCCCTTGCGGCTGCACAGACCACTGACGGCCAGCCGGCCATGACGACCCTCGCTGCAGAGGAACTCACACAGCGCAGCAAGCAGCCGGCACCCAGCCAAAGGGGTGGGCTGAGTGACCGCGGCGTGCGCACGATGTCCATCTACGCGTCCACGCTGATCCCCGACCGCGTCAAGGGCCCCGACGGCAACATGGTCGACATCGACAAGTCCGATCCGGCCAAATTCCTGATTCCGATGGACACCGCGCGCCGTGTCATCCAGGCTGCGACGCGGTCCGCCTATGCCGATGTCTGTGATTTGCCCGAGCTCGGCAAGGCGAACTTCCGGACGATGCTGGCAACCGAGCAGGGGAAGCAGAACTGGACTCAGGAGCAAATCGTGATGATCGAGACGCTGCATCTGTTCGCGACGTCGTTCTTTGCCGGCAAGGCTGCCGTACCGATCGAGCCCGATTCGGCCCCTTCGGACTGGCAAAACAAGGTCGTGGAGGAGGGCGAAGGCCCGGCGCAGAAACTGGTGCTCCCGCCGGCGCCCGAGTGTCCGCCGGAGCGGAAAGCGCAGGTCGAGGCCGCCATCAACGCTTATGTGGCCTCTGCCGGAGCCCAATAATCGGCCGAAGGCCCGCCACAGACCTCGAGAGCGGAATTGACATTTTCCGGGTATTCCGTGTAACAGAACGGCTCGGCTCGGCCATTAGGGGCTGAGTGCGGACCGCCGGACGGATTTGGTGGTCCCAGATCAACCACCATCAATAGGTTTTTACGGCAGACGCGGGCACGTGGACCGCCCGTGGAAAGCCTGATTTGGCTTTGGAGTCTTGACGAATGACGAAACGCATTCACGCCAAGCATAAGATCGATCGCCGGCTTGGCGAGAATATCTGGGGACGGCCCAAGAGCCCCCAGAACAAGCGCGAGTACGGACCTGGCGAACACGGCCAGCGCCGCCGCGGCAAGCTATCGGATTATGGCCAGCAGCTTCGCGCCAAGCAGAAGCTGAAGGGCTATTACGGTAACATCACCGAGAAGCAGTTTAAGGCCATCTATCACGAGGCATCGCGCCAGAAGGGCGACACCTCCGAGCGGCTCATCGGCCTGCTCGAGCGCCGTCTCGACGCAGCCATTTACCGGGCCAAGTTCGTGCCGACGGTCTTCGCCGCCCGCCAGTTCATCTCGCATGGTCATGTGAAAGTGAATGGCCGCCGCGTGACGATCCCCTCCTACCGCTTGAAGGAAGGGGATGTGATCGAGGTGCGCGACAAGTCGAAGGATCTCGGCATGGTGCTGGAAGCTGCCCAGAGCAGCGAGCGCGATGTGCCCGATTATGTCGACGTGGATCACGGGAAGATGGTCGCCACGTTCACGCGTGTGCCGACGCTCTCGGACGTTCCTTATCCGGTGATGATGGAACCGAACCTCGTCATCGAATTCTATTCGCGCTAAGCGCGGGACCACATCCAGACGATTTTGCGGCCTGCACCGGTTTTCCGGTGTCAGGCCGTAATCATTTGTTAGGCCGCGACGATCAGGGCGGCCCCGGCGGCGATCAGAACGGCGGCCGCCGCCTTCGCCAGCCCCTCTCCAAAGGGGGCGAGCTTTTCGATCGCCACGAAGACCGACAAGGCGGCGATCCAAACCAGGTTCATCACCCCGCCGACGAACAGCAGCAGCATGAGGACGGCACAGCAGCCGACACAGAAGGCACCGTGCCCCAGCCCCATGCGCCAGGCCCCGGCTGGGCCGGGGCGCCAATGCTGGGCGAGGTAGGCCGCTGGGCCGCGGCAATGATTGAGGCATGCGGTCTTGAGCGGCGTAAGTTGGTAGATTCCGGCTGCGATGAGGAGCACCCCCGACAGAACAGCGCTCCGCGAGTTCATCATCATCGTCATCAGCTCCGCCCGCTCCAGTGCGAACTGAAGGACGACAGCCAACACGCTGAAAAGAATCCACAAGGTCAGATACCCGCCGGCGAACGCGATGACGCAAAGCGGGGCCTCTTTTGTATCGGCTTTCGCATCGGCGCGCTGGACCACCTTGGCATAGAGCAGCGTCATTGGGGCCGCGGAGGGGAGCATCATCGCCACCATCATCACCGCCCACATGACGAAGGCGATCACCCAGTAGTAGGGGGTCCAAGGCCAGCTCTCGCCGGCCGGCAGCGTCATAGGCAGCCACACCCGCTCATGGCAATGACGCTCATGCCCGTCCCGGCGCGGCTAGGAGGGCAGCCCAGGCCAGAACAATCAGAACCAGCAGCGCGCCGGCAACGACCGTGTTTTCCCGCCGGAGAAGCGCTTCAAGCATCGCAAGCGTGGCTGCCCTAGGCGTGAACGACGCCCTTGTTCGTCAAGTGGATGTTGGCGAACTGGCCGTAGCTGTTCTCGAGCGTCAGCGGCATGGGGCCTTGCGCAGTGGAGGAGCCGCTTCCCATTTCCGCGATCAAGTACTCGAAGCCATTGGGCAGATCGATGCGAGCCCGGTGCTTGTCGCCGGTCACCGGATTACGGATCGGCTCTCCAACCATTTTGACGAAACCGTCGACACGCACCGTGCCGGTCCGTTCCTCCACGTCGATCTCGATGTGGATTGGCCGAATCTCGGGCGGCAATACCTCGGTGAAGGTCGCCGCGAAGACGTTCCAGATGGTCTTGCCCGGCTCCGTGTTCTCGCCTGAAAAGATGGATAGCAGGGCATCGCGCTGTTTTTCGCTCGCGCGCTCGTCGATGATCAGAAATGCGGTTCCGTTGCCTTCGTGAATGGCCTTGGGCCACGAAAACATACCGACCACGTTCAGTCCGCTAAGATCGACATCACCGAAATGACCGTCCTCGAAACGATAGGCGCCTATCGCGTGGCAGTCCCCGTGGGTTGGCCGCGCATTGAACTGACAGGGGCAGCCGTAGTCGCAGTTACAGTTGATGAATTCGACACCCTTCAACTCCCAGTCGATCATGGCGACGCCTCCATAGTTTGAGTGAAGTCCGTCCAAGAGCGAGCATAGGCCGACGACGGATCGAATCAACTCGGATGGGCAAACGGGCAAGAGTGTTGCCGACAAAAAAGCCCGGGAACCGAAGCTCCCGGGCCGATAAATCTGTCTTGGATGCGGTGCGCCGGCTAGGCCGTTTGCGTGTCCGCGTTGCTGGCGATGCCCTTGTCCTTGAGCATGTCCTGCAGTTCGCCCGCCTGGAACATCTCGCGCACGATATCGCAGCCGCCCACGAACTCACCCTTCACGTAAAGCTGCGGGATCGTCGGCCAGTTGGAGAAGGCCTTGACGCCTTCGCGGACGCTCATGTCGTCCAGGACGTTGATGTCTTCGTAGTCCACGCCGAGGTGGTTCAGGATCTGCGCGACCTGCATGGAGAAGCCGCATTGGGGCATCGCCTTCGTACCCTTCATGAAGAGTACGATGTCGTTGTTGGCGATCTGCTTGTTGATCCAGTCGTTGACGGCTTGATCTGTCATTGCTGGTGTCCTCTCTCGAACGTTTATTGCTGGGGAGCGGAAGTCTTCAGAGCGAGCGCATGCAGCACGTCGCCCATATTGCCCTTGAGGGCGTCATAGACCATCTGATGCTGCTGCACGCGGGACTTGCCGCGAAACTCTTCGGATTCGACGGACGCCGCATAGTGGTCGCCGTCGCCAGCCAGGTCTTCGATTTCAATTTTCGCATCGGGAAAGCGCTCGAGAATCAGGCGCTCTATATCCGTGGCGGCCATCGCCATTTCAGTCACTCCTAGTCTAGGGTCCACACAATTTAGCGCCGGACCTCGATCTTATCCCCGCGTCATAAAGCGCGGCAACCAATCTTCATAGGCGGCGCGCAGCATGCCGAGCGGCAGAGGGGCCTCGCCGGGCACGGTCATCGTGTCCGTTCCGACGGTCCCGAGGACCCGGACGGGCACGCTGTAGACGGCTGCGACATCCTTGATCGTGTCGACCTTGTCGGGCGTTGCCGTAACCACGTATCGGCCCTGATCCTCGCCGAACCAGATCGCATGCGCAGGGATGCCTTCCGGGGGTGCTTCCAGAGCCACACCGCGCTTTCCGGCCAGCGCCATTTCGGCAATCGCCACCAGCAGCCCGCCGTCGCTGACATCATGCACCGCGTTGACCGTGTCAGCCTTGATCAGCCCGCGGACCAGGTCGCCGATCACGCGTTCGCTGGCAAGGTCTACGGGCGGCGGGGCGCCGTCCAGGCGATCTTCCATAACGGACATATAGATCGATTGGCCGAGATGACCAGTCTCGAGGCCTAGCAGCAGGATCACATCCCCGTCAGCCTTCAGCGCCATATCCGCCATGTCGGCGATATTCGCGATCAGCCCGACGCCGCCCACGGCAGGGGTGGGGGGGGATCGCGACGCCGTTGTCTCGTTGTAGAGCGACACGTTGCCCGAGACGACCGGGAAATGGAAAACCTTGCAGGCCTCCGCCATGCCTTCGATGGCGCCGACGAATTCGCCCATGATTCTCGGGGCGTCGGGATTGCCGAAATTCAGGCAGTCGGTGATGGCCAGGGGCTTGGCGCCCGTCGCGGTGAGGTTGCGCCAGCATTCGGCGACCGCCTGCTTGCCGCCTTCATACGGATCGGCGGCGCAATAGCGCGGGGTCACGTCGCAAGAGACGGCGAGGCCCTTGTCGGTCCCGTGTACGCGGACGACGCCTGCATCGCCCCCGGGGCGCTGCACCGTGTCGGCCATGACCATGTGGTCGTATTGCTCGTAGATCCAACGGCGGGACGAAAGATGCGGCGAACCGAGCAGGCGCTCCAGCGCGCTCAAGATGCTTGGCGGGGCCGTGACGTCCTCGGCCGCGATGGTGGGCAGCTTCTCGCGCTTCTCGTAGGGCCGCTCGTAGATGGGTGCCGCGTGCGCCAGCGCAGGCAGCGGAATGTCCGCTTCTACGACGCCGTTGTGGCGCGCCACGAAATGGCCCGTATCGGTGGTCTTGCCGATGACCGCGAAGTCGAGCTCCCACTTCTTGAAGATGCGCTCGGCCACGGGCTCGGACCCCGGCTTCAGCACCATCAACATGCGTTCCTGGCTCTCCGACAGGAGCATCTCGTAGGCGGTCATGCCCTCTTCGCGCATGGGCACGAGATCGAGATTGAGATCGATGCCGACGCCGCCCTTGTCCGCCATCTCGACGGACGACGATGTCAGGCCGGCCGCGCCCATGTCCTGGATGGCGATGATGACGTCCTCGTTCATTAGTTCGAGGCAGGCTTCGAGCAGCAGCTTCTCCGTGAAGGGGTCGCCGACTTGGACCGTAGGGCGCTTCTCCTCGGAACTCTCGTCGAACTCCGCCGAAGCCATGGTGGCGCCGTGGATGCCGTCGCGGCCCGTCTTGGAGCCTACATAGACGACGGGAAGGCCGACGCCCTTCGCGGCGGATTTGAAAATGCGGTTCGCATCGACGAGGCCGACGCACATGGCGTTGACCAGGATGTTGTCGTTGTAGCGGGGGTCGAAATTGGTCTCGCCGCCGATGGTCGGCACGCCCATGCAGTTGCCGTAGTCGCCGATACCGGACACGACGCCGGCAACCAGATGCCGCGTCTTGGGATGGCTGGGGCTGCCGAAGCGCAACGCGTTCATGTTGGCAACGGGCCGCGCGCCCATGGTGAAGACATCGCGCATGATGCCGCCCGCGCCCGTGGCCGCGCCCTGATAGGGCTCGATATAGGAGGGGTGGTTGTGGCTCTCCATCTTGAAGACGGCGGCCTGGCCGTCGCCAAGGCTCACCACGCCGGCGTTCTCGCCCGGACCCTGGATCACTTGCGGGCCTGATGTGGGGAGCTTCTTCAGCCAGACGCGCGACGACTTATAGGAACAGTGCTCCGACCACATGACGGAGAACACGCCGAGCTCCGTCAGCGTGGGCTCCCGCCCCAGCTCCTTCAGAAGACGCTCGTACTCGTCCGGGCTGATGCCGTGTTCGGCAACGAGCGCTTGGGAGAGTCCCGGTGTCTCGGGCTTAACGTCCGCCGCCCCGGTCAATGCAGAGTCTCCACGAGAGAGGAGAACATCTTGGCGCCGTCCGTACCGGATTGGGCCGGATCGATCAGACGCTCCGGATGCGGCATCATGCCGAGCACGGTGCCGGTGTCGTTGTAGATGCCGGCGATATTGCCCGTCGAGCCGTTGGGATTGGCCGCCTCGGTGATCGCGCCGTCCTCTTCACAGTAGCGGAAGGCGATGCGGCCCTCGTTCTCCAGGAGATAGAGCGTGCCCGGATCGGCAAAATAGCAGCCATCCTTATGGGCGATTGGGATGCGCACCACCTCGTCCTTCTTGTAATGGTTGGCGAATGCCGTGTCGTCGCGCTCGACGCGCAGGCGCACGTCCTTACAGACGAAGCGCAGGGTGGCGTTGCGCATCAGGACGCCCGGAAGAAGTCCCGCCTCGGTGAGGACCTGGAAGCCGTTGCAGATGCCGAGTACCGGCGTACCGGCCTCGGCGCGGCGCACAACCTCGCGCATGATCGGCGAATGCGCCGCCATGGCGCCGGAGCGCAAATAGTCGCCGTAGGAGAACCCGCCGGGGAGCAGGATCAGATCGCTCTTGGGCAGCTCGGAGTCGCCGTGCCACACCATCTTGGGCGCGGCGCCCATGGCGCGCTCCAAGGCGACAGCCGCGTCGCGGTCGCAATTCGATCCCGGAAAAACGATGACGCTGGCTTTCATGAGTCTCGAAGGGCCTCGCTTCTGGCGGAGAACGTCTCCATTGCGCGCGAGGCGCGCCGGTTACGCCGCCTCGAGCTCATAGGCATAGTTCTCAATGATGGTGTTTGCGAGAAGCTGCTTGCACATCCGCTCGATTTCTTCGCGGGCTCGGGTCGGATCGCTCTCGGCGACTTCGACTTCGATGAACTTACCCTGCCGGACGCCCTCGACGCCGCCGAAGCCCAAGGCATGTAACGCACCTTCGATGGCTTTGCCTTGCGGATCGAGCACGCCGGGTTTGAGCGTTATGGTGATGCGTGCCTTCATGGCTTCCTTCTCAAGTCTTCGGGCTTACTCTCGCGACGCCTATTTGGATTGGACCAGGACGGGACCGCTGCGGCCGGGGGTCGGGTTCTCGGTATGCAGCCCAAGCCGGCGTGCGACTTCCTGATAGGCTTCGACCAGCCCGCCCATGTCGCGGCGGAAGCGATCCTTGTCGAGCTTGTCCTGGGTGTCGACGTCCCAGAGGCGGCAGCAGTCCGGCGAGATTTCGTCGGCCAGCACGACACGCATCTGGTCGCCTTCCCACAGACGTCCGAACTCGACCTTGAAGTCGACGAGGCGGATTCCGACGCCGAGGAACAGGCCGGTCAGGAAGTCGTTGATGCGCAGCGCGAGCGACATGATGTCGTCGAGCTCCGGCGGCGAGGCCCAGCCGAAGGCGGTGATGTGCTCTTCGGAGACCATCGGGTCGTCCAGCTCGTCGGCCTTGTAGTAGAACTCGACGATCGAGCGGGGCAGGGTGGTCCCTTCCTCTAGCCCTAAGCGCTTGGACAGCGAGCCCGCGGCGACATTGCGGATCACCACCTCGAGCGGAATGATCTCGACTTCGCGAATGAGCTGCTCGCGCATGTTCAGTCGCTTGATGAAATGGGTGGGCACACCGATCTCATTCAGCCGCTCGAAGATGTACTCGGAGATACGGTTGTTGAGGACGCCCTTGCCCTCGATACGGTCGTGCTTCTTGTTGTTGAAGGCGGTCGCGTCGTCCTTGAAATGCTGGATGAGCGTGCCCGGCTCGGGCCCTTCGTAAAGGATTTTGGCCTTGCCTTCGTAAACGCGCCGGCGACGGTTCATTTTCTTGTCCTCACTGAGCTGTTCACGACTGTCAAACGCCGACGCGCGCAAAACGGGATAACCCCAATGCCGCGCGCCACGTCTCAAATCGCCATCGCTGGAATCGATCTAGAAATCTCGTATCGAGACTAGCCTATGGCGCGAGGGGGTACAACGGGCCGGGGGGCGGCGCAATGGCTTTCAGGCCTCGCGGGATTTGTTGATTTGCACTGGTTTCTTGGGTATCACCCGCCCTTGAAAGCAGGGTTTCCCCCCATAATTTTAGAGACGGTGCCCCGTGTTTGGCGGGGCTTTGGAGGCAGCGCCGATGACGAGCTTTAACGATCGCGAAAAGAGCTACGAGAAGAAATTCGCCCTCGACGAGGAGTTGCAGTTCAAGTCCACGGCCCGCCGGAACAAGCTTCTGGGCCTCTGGGCCGCTGAAAAGATGGGGCTTTCGGGGGACGATGCTCAAGCCTATGCCCGCGAGGTGGTGAAGGCCGACCTGGAAGAGCCGGGCGAGGAAGACGTTTTCCGCAAGATCCGGGGCGATTTCGACGGCAAAGAGATCGAGCAGTCCGACCACCAGATCCGCCGCGCCATGGCGGACCTCATGGTCGAGGCGGTGCGGCAAATCGAAGCCGAAGCCAAGGCGTAAGACTTCTCCGGGTCCGGCAGGGCCCTTCAAGACCCGGTCGGGGCCCGATCAGGGCCCCAGGGAGGGAGCTATGGCCAAGGACCTTTTCCGCAGTGCGGCCAAGAAGAAGCAGACGCTTTTCAACGCCTGGCTGATGATGAACAACCCGCTCGCCGTCGAGTTGATCGGCGAAGCGGGCTGGGACTGCGTCACCATCGATCAGCAGCATGGCGCAGGCGGCAACGAGACCATGCTGGCCTGCCTGACGGCGGCCAAGGCGGCGGGGCTTCCCGCGATCGTCCGGGTCGCCAACAACGATCCAGGCCTCGTAGGCCGGGCTCTGGACGCGGGCGCGCAAGGGGTCATGTGCCCGCTGATCGAGAATGTGGCCGAGGCGGAGAGTTTCGTTCAGGCGGTGAAGTATCCGCCGCGCGGCAACCGCAGCTGGGGTCCGTACCGGGCCAAGATCGGCGCCTCGGGGGACTATTTCAAAACCGCCAACCGTTTCACGATTGCCTGCCCCCAAATCGAGACCAAAGGGGCGCTCGCTGATCTCGATGCCATCCTCGGCCTCAAGGGCGTGGACATGGTCTGCTTCGGCCCGAACGACCTCTCCGTGGCGCTCACGGGGGGCATCGATATCTGGGCCAAGGAGGTCCTGGAGGCGGGCAGAGAGGTCCTGGCCAAGGCTCGTGAGCACGGCGTCATGACCCTCGTTTTCTGCAACGACATCGACTTCGCCAAGCCCCGGATCAAGGAAGGCTGGGACGTTGTCGCCATCGGCACCGACACCGGCTGGCTCGCTTCGGCGGCTGCGGCCACCCTGGCGGCGGTTGAATCAACCTCTTAGGCGCCCCAAGCCAACCGCCTCACAGGATTCGCAGAATCACGAGGACAGCATTCCGCGCCGACCGTTGCATCCTTGCACCAGGCGCGCGCCAAAGTGTCCGCAAGGCCACGACGAAGGCTGAATTCCCAAGAGTCCTATGCCACTATGTCGGCTTGAGACTCGCCTCGTGTGCGAGCGAAACGGGTGGATCGAATGGGCTATTTGCGGACCGTCATTGCTGGATTGATTGGCCTCGTGCTGGGGGCAGGCGTCTTGGCTTCGGGCTCTGCCCAAGCGACCGAGGCAGCCACGGCCACGGCTCTCAACCTGCGTGATGGTCCCGGCACCGGTTACGCCAAGATCGCCACGATGCCCGCCGGTTCGCCGGTCAAGGTCAAGGGCTGCCGCGACGGCTGGTGCGGCGTGATCTGGCGCGGGCGAAAGGGGTATGCCAGCCAGCGCGGTCTGGCGCTCGGCTATGCGGATTACGCGGAATTGGTTGAGCCCGAGGTTTGGCCGATCTTCCCGGCGTATCCCTACCGGTCCGGCTATTACTCGAAGGCCGACTGGTATTTCGACATGCCGCCTTACACGGCGATCTCGCCCAAATTCTATCGCAAGCGTTTTCTCATGATGGCCCAGGAGCGGGACCGCTACCGCTACGTGCCTAATATTTTCCGCGGGGGCGGCGGCTACTACGACGACACCCCGGTCGGATACGTCAACACGCAGGCCGCCGCCGCGGCCCTGAGAGATCCCGAGTAGCACCGTGACGCGACTGCGCCGAAGGCGCGCTTAGTCCTCGAACACGCGGGCGAAGATGTCCTCGACGTGCTTGGTGTGATAGCCGAGATCGAACTGATCGCGGATCGTGTCCTCCGACAGCGCCGCCGTCACATCCGGATCGGCCAAGAGCTCGGTCAGGAAGTCCTTGTTCTCCTGCCAGACCTTCATCGCATTGCGCTGCACGAGCCGATAGGCGTCCTCGCGGGACACGCCCGCATTCGTCAGCGCCAGCAGCACGCGTTGCGAGTGAATGAGGCCGCCGAGCCGGTCCATATTGGCCTGCATGTGCTCGGGGTACACCACCAGCCCCTCGATGACGCCTGTTAGCCGCGTCAGCGCGAAGTCGAGTGTGACAGTGGCGTCCGGCCCGATCATGCGTTCGACCGAGGAGTGCGAGATATCCCGCTCATGCCATAGCGCCACATTCTCCATGGCGGGGATGGCATAGCCGCGCACGATGCGGGCGAGCCCGGTCAGGTTCTCCGACAGGACCGGGTTGCGCTTGTGGGGCATGGCGGAAGAACCCTTCTGCCCCGCCGAGAAGAACTCCTCGGCTTCTAGGACCTCGGTTCGCTGCAAATGGCGGATCTCGGTGGCAACGCGCTCGACCGAGCTGGCGATTACCGCGAGCGTCGCGAAAAAGGCCGCGTGGCGATCCCGGGGGATCACCTGGGTCGAGATCGGCTCGGGCCGGAGGCCGAGCTTGTCGGCCACATAGGCTTCTACGCGCGGGTCCACATGGGCGAACGTGCCGACGGCGCCGGAGATGGCGCAGGTGGCGACTTCCTCGCGGGCCCGGATCATGCGTTCGCGATTGCGGGTGAATTCGGCATAGGCCTGGGCCAGCTTCAGCCCGAAAGTCGTTGGCTCGGCATGAATGCCGTGGCTGCGGCCGACCGTGATCGTGTCCTTGTGCTCGTAAGCGCGTTTCTTGAGGGCCGCGAGCAGCGCATCGAGATCGGCGATGAGAATGTCCGCCGCCTCGGTGAGCTGCACGTTGAAGCAGGTGTCGAGCACGTCGGAGGAGGTGAGACCGGCGTGGAGGAAGCGCGCCTCCGGCCCCACATGTTCGGCCACCGAGGTGAGGAAGGCGATCACGTCGTGCTTCACTTCCCGCTCGATCTCGTCGATCCGGTCGATGTCGAACCCGCCGCGCGCCTTGGCGGCCTCGGCGGCCTCATTCGGAATGAGGCCGAGCTCCGCCATGGCCTCGGCGGCCGTGACCTCGATCTTGAGCCAAATGCGGAATTTGTTCTCGGGCTCCCAGATGTCCGTCATCTGGGAGCGGCTGTAGCGCGGGATCATAAGGGTTCAGGCCTTTCTCAGGCCCCGCTCGACCCCCACGGAGGGCGGGAGAGGGGCCGAGTGCTTACGTCCTAGAGTTCAACCGTCCGGGGCTCGCGGATGCCGAACAGCGCGATGTAGACCGCGGCGCCGATCGCGAGCGCCATGAAGCCGAGCCGCGGCGGAAGCAGCATGTCGAGCAGGAACGTATAGAAGTCATTGAGCGAAGAGGCATAGAGGCCGGCGAGCGACCAGTCCACCTGGCTCGGATAAATGGCGTGGATATAGGCGAAGCGCAGGAAGCCGCCGAAGCTGCAGAAAGCCACCAGGAAGATGAATAGGGCGAACAGCATCCGGATCAAGAAACCGCGATGGGCCACGAAGCGCTGGCACCACCAGGCCACCAGGGCCGCCAGCAGTCCGGCGAAGCCGACAATGCGAACCGAGTGCTGGGTCTGCTCGTTGACGAGACTGGTGTTCATATAGTCCCCGACCATCAGGGCCCACGTGGACACGCCGATCACGATGGCGAAAGCCGCCGCGAGAATGAACCCGACCACTTTGCTGAATGTCAGCTTTTCCATTGCAGCTTCCCCTCCAACCGCTCGATTGCAGGGGGGAATATGCAAGGGAAACGGCTGGACTGCAATGGATGCGCGCACCCAGGCTTGCCGCTCTTTCCGCTTTGTGGTCCGATCCGCCCCCGAGAAAAGAGAAAGGCGACAAGCTGATGGCATTCGACGACCTCAAGGCAGAACTCGCGCTGCTGATCAACCAGATGGAAAACCAGCCCGAGGATCGCCACGAGCTCTATGAGCAGGTCCGCGAAAAGCTCAATGAGATGCGTGCTTTCGGCATGCCGCTGCCCGAGGATCTCGTGCGGCTCGAAGAAGAGCTGGAGGCCGAATTCGCCGCCGCGAAAAAGCCGAAAACCAGCTAGGCCGCCGAAGCGGTCCTAGAATTCTCGCTTACGAGTTCTCGTCGATCTGCTCGTAGGTCCCGTCCGCCCAGCGATAGACCGCATAAGGCGGCAGGTTCGGGTCGCCCTTGTCGTCGAACTGGAAATCGCCGATCACCGAGTGGATGGTGCTCTCGTCGAGCGCCTTGACGACGGCCGGCGCATCGGTCGTTCCCGCCTTCTTGGCCGCCTCGGCCCAGGCTTGGATCGCCGCGTAGGTATAGAGCACGTAACCTTCCGGCGAGATGCCCTTCGCTTCCAGCCGCTTCACGACGTCCTGGGCAGCCGGGTTCTTCCGCGGGTCCGGGGAGAAGGTCATCAGCGTACCTTCGCCGGCCGGTCCGGTGATGGACCAATATTCCTGGGTCACGAGCGCATCGCCGCCCATCAGCACCGTATCCATATCCTGGTCGCGCATCTGGCGCAGGATGAGCCCCGCCTCGGTGTGGTAGCCGCCGAGGAAGAGCGCATCCACATCGGCCAGCTTCAGCTTGGAGACGAGGGCGGAGTAGTCCTTCTCGCCCGCCGTGATCGATTCCCGGAACACCTCTTGGACACCGTTGGCGTTGAGCGCCTTCTTCACCTCGTTGGCGAGGCCGCGCCCATAGGCTGTCTTGTCGTCGATGATGGCGATGTTCTTGTCGCCGAAATGCTTGGCGAGATAGGCGCCGGCGACTTCGCCTTGTTTGTCGTCGCGGCCGCACACCCGGTAGATGTTGGGCCCCGCGCGCTTGTCCGTCAGGGCCGGGTTCGTGGAGGCCGGCGAGATCATTACGAGATTGCTCTCCGCATAGACGTTCGATGCGGGGATCGACGAGCCGGAGCAGAAATGTCCGGCCACCAGCGCGACATTGTCGCCGGCCATCTGGTTGGCGATCGCGACGGCCTGCTTCGGGTCGCAGGCATCGTCGCCGACTTCCAGCTTGAGCTTCTTGCCGAGGATCCCGCCCGCGGCGTTGATATCGGCCACGGCCGTCTCGCCGCCTGTAGTCATCTGTGTGCCGAGCGATGCGTATTGCCCGGTCTGGGGACCGGCGACAGCGACCTTGATGACGTCGGGATCGTCTTCGCCGTTGCAGCCCGTGAGTGCGATCGCGCACACGGCGACGGCGAGCAGTCCAGTCAAACGCATCATGCCGGTCTCCCTTCGATGGTTGGCGTCCCGTAACGTAGTGACAGGTCACGCGGTCGCCAACCCACCCGGTCGCTCAAATAGTGGGCTCTCCAGACTATCGATCTTTCCAGGTGAGGGGGCTCGTCCGCTCATAGAGCCAGTAATACTGCGTGACCATCTGCGTCGTGCGCATGGTGCGGAAGCCGAGCAGCCCCGCCGCGACAAGGACCGCATAGGTGACGACGTAGTAGTACGGGGACAGCAGGGTGCCGTCGAACAGCGCGTAATCGAAGAAGCGCACCGCGGCCGCCAATAGCGCCATATAGAAGAACAGCCGCCACAGTGGACGCCAGCCGCGCGCCAGGCCGCGCCCGGCGAGGAAGGCGGCGGCGCCACCGATGCTGAGCGTCAGGAGCACGAAGACGCGCAAGCCGTCGTCGCTGATCCAAGGTGCAATCGTCTGGGTCGCCGTGCTCACGATGCGGTCGGCTCCTTGGCCGGTGCGGTGGCACCCTCGAGATACGCGTTGCGCACATCCTCGGAGGCCAGCAATTCATCGCCCGTGCCCGTCATGGTGATGCGTCCATTGACCATCACGTAGCCGCGGTCCGCTAGCTTGAGCGCGTGATAGGCGTTCTGTTCGACCAGGAACACGGTCAGGCCGTCCGTGTTCAGCTCTTTAATGGCTTCGAAGATCTGCTTCACCACGAGCGGTGCGAGTCCCAGCGAGGGCTCGTCGAGCAGAAGCAGCTTGGGGCGCCCCATCAGCGCGCGCGCGATGGCGAGCATTTGCTGCTCGCCACCCGACAGCGTCCCGCCGCGCTGACTGGCCCGGTCCTTTAGCCGGGGGAAAGCTCGAAGACGCGCGCGACATGCGTCTCGAGCGTCGGGCGCGTTGGCGATGATGGCGCCCATTTGCAGATTTTCCATCACGGTCATGCGACCGAAGATCCGCCGGCCCTCGGGCGATTGGCAAATGCCGAGCCGGGCGATCTCATGGGTGGGACGGTGAGTAATGTCCTCACCGTCGAAGACCACGCGGCCGTGGGATGCGCGCGGTCGCCCGCAAATCGTCATCATGGTGGTGGACTTGCCCGCGCCGTTGGCGCCGATCAAAGAGACGATCTCGCCGGGGCGGACTTGGATGCTGACATCGTGCAAGACGGGCAGCCGACCGTAAGCCGCGGTGACGTCTTCGAGCGCAAGGAGCGGCGCAGGTGCGGCGGCGTCATGGCCCAGCCTCCATCGCGGCAGCGTCCTCGTCGGAAACGCCGAGATACGCCCCGATTACATGGGGATCGTTGCGCACCTCGTTCGGCGTGCCGTCGGCGATCTTCTTGCCGTAGTCGAGCACGATGACATGATCCGAGATGCGCATGACGACGCTCATGTCGTGCTCGATGAGGAAGATCGCCGTGCCGTCCTCCTCGCGGATCGATTGCAGCAGCGTGTTGAGCGCCTCACTCTCCCGGGCATTGAGGCCTGCCGCCGGTTCGTCCAGGCACAACAGCCGGGGCCGCGTACACATGGCCCGTGCGATCTCGAGACGCCGCTGATCGCCGTACGGAAGCCCGGCTGCCGCCTCGTCCGCGCGAGACAAAAGTCCTATCCGGTCGAGCCAGGACTTGGCGAGATCGATCGCCTCCTGTTGAGCGCGCCCGAACTGGCCAAGGCCGAGGATGGCCCCGAAGGAATAACCGGACGCGCGCGACAACTCGTTGTGCTGCGCGACCATGAGATTTTCGAGAACCGTCATGCCGGGAAACAGGCGGATGTTCTGAAACGTCCGCGCCACGCGGGCGTCGGCGTTGATCTCGTAATCGGAGAGACGCTCAAGATAGAAGGGCGTTCCGTCGTTGGCGCTGAGCGTGAGCATGCCTTCGGTCGGTTTGTAGAACCCGGTGATGCAGTTGAAGACCGTCGTCTTGCCGGCGCCATTCGGACCGATCAGGGCTGTGATGTCCGCGCCGCCTACGGAGAACGAGACGTCGTCCACGGCGGTGAGGCCGCCGAACCGCATGGTCAGGCGCTCCACATGGAGGAGGGGATTCTCATCCCAGGGTCTGGCGTCACCGCTCATCCGCGCCCCTCGCTGACAAGATCGCCAGAGATGGTTTCTCCGTTGCCGAGAGAGATCGTTGGCGCACGCGACGAGACCAGGCCGCGCGGCCGCCACACCATGATGCCCACCATGGCGATGCCGAACAGAAGCATGCGGTACAGAGCCGGGTCGAACTCCTCGCCGAAGACCGCCTGGAGCCCGGCGGTATGGCGCAAGGCTTCAAACCCGCCGACCATCACGACGGCCGCGATGGCGACGCCGAGCTGGCTGCCCATCCCGCCGAGAACAACGATCGCGAGGATGATCGCCGACTCGATGAAGGTGAAACTCTCTGGACTGACGAAACCTTGGCGCGTGGCGAAGAAGCAGCCCGCCAGCCCGCCGAACATGGCGCCGGTGGCAAACGCGCTGAGCTTAGTCACGGTTGTGTTGATGCCGAGCGAGCGGCAGGCGATCTCGTCCTCGCGCATGGCCTCCCAGGCGCGCCCGACGGGCAGACGCCGCAGGCGCAAGGTCACGAGGTTCGTCGCGAACGCCAGAACCAGAATGAGATAGTAGAGAAAGATGAGGGCGTGCAGACCGTCATAGGGAATGCCGAAGAACTTGTTGAAGGTCATGCCCTCGGCGAAGGGCGAGAATGGCAAGCCGAAGAAGGTCGGCTTCGGAATGCCGGCAACACCGTTCGGCCCGCCCGTTACGTCCGTCCAGTTGAGAAGAACCATACGGACGATCTCGCCGAAGGCCAGCGTGACGATGGCGAGATAGTCGCCGCGCAGGCGCAAGACGGGAAAGCCGAGAATGATGCCCCAGAGCGCCGCCGCAGCTCCCGCAATCGGCAGACAGATCCAGAACCCGAGACCGAAATACGTTGCGAGCAGCGCGAACGTGTAGGCGCCCACCGCGTAGAACGCCACGTAACCGAGGTCGAGCAGCCCCGCGAGCCCCACAACGATGTTCAGCCCCCAGCCGAGCATCACGTAGGTCAGGATGAGGATGGACAGGTCGAACCAATAACGCAGCGGCAGACCGATCCGGAACATCGACTCGAGCGCGTAGGTCACGATCGGAAAGAACAGGGCGAAGAGGATACCGCCTGCGATGAAGATCTGCGCGTAAGGCAGATTTGGGAAGCGCTGGACAATGAAGCGCCGCAACAGGCCGAGCCCGACGAAAAGGAGGACGACGGTCCCAAGGAGTTCGTAGACGGGTTCGCCGACGATGAGGCCCGTCGCGAGCCAACCGGCGCCGAAGACGAGCGCCACGGCGAGCGTCATCCGATCGCGCCTGTCGAACGGTTCGGTGTTGAAGAGCTTCGCGAAAGGCGCGGTGAGCGGATACTCGGCCTGCCAAACGAAGAGGTTCAACGCCAGACGGCCGAAGAACACGATTGCGACAACCGTCAGCAACAGGCCCGGCCGCGGCTCCAGGGTGAGGCCGGTGGCGTCGTCCACCGTGCGCAGGCCCAGCACCAGCGAGAACAGGGCGAAGGCGATAATCGCGGCGAGCAGAGAATCGCTCAGAGCCGAGACGAGTTTGCGGTCGCGGGTTTTGCCGGTTTCCGCCAACCTCACACCTTTTCAACCTCGGGCCGCCCAAGCAGACCCGTTGGGAAGAAGATGAGCACAATGGCAAGCATCGAGAACGCCGCCACGTCCTTGTACTCGATGGTGAAGTACGCTGACCAGAAAGTCTCGATGAGCCCGATGATGAGCCCGCCCAGCATCGCGCCGGGGATCGAACCGATGCCGCCGAACACCGCCGCGGTGAACGCCTTGATGCCGACGATGAAGCCGATGAAGAAATCGATGACGCCGTAATAGAGGAGATACAGCATGCCGGCGACGGCGGCGAGGCCGGCTCCGAGCACGAAAGTGAGCGAGATCGTGCGGTCAACGTCGACGCCCGACAGCGCGGCCATCAGCCGGTCCTGCTCGCAAGCGCGCTGCGAGCGGCCGAGCGCTGTCCGATTGATGAGGAGCCAGAACCCAGCCATCACCAGGACCGTCGTCACGACGATCAGGATCTGAATGTTCGAGACGATCACCGTGAACGAGCCTTGGCTGTACAGCTCGTAGCCGCCGGTGATCACGGGCTGCAGCGGCTTCACCCGCGCGCCCTGCGCAATCTGGATGAAGTTCTGCAGCACGATCGACATGCCGATGGCCGTGATTAGCGGGGCGAGGCGGAAGGAATCGCGTAACGGCCGGTAAGCGACACGCTCAACGGTCCAGCCCCACACCGCGGTCAGGCCGATCGCAATGATGAGAACGAGAAGCAGCGCAAGCGGGATCGCGGTGACGCCGATGGCCGTCAGGGCCAGAAACGCGATCAAGGCGATGAAGGCACCAACCATGAAAACATCGCCGTGGGCGAAATTGATCATGCCGATGATGCCGTAGACCATCGTATAGCCGATCGCGATGAGGCCGTAGATCGACCCCAGCGTGACGCCATTGATGAGCTGCTGCAGGAAATAAGCCATGGATGCCTGCTGCGCCTTCCCCCGTTTGGCTGTGCAGACTCATAACGAGGACACGCGAGCGCGGCACCGTTGGCCCGCTGGCGAGCGGCAATCGGGCCCGCGCGTCAACACCTCGTCTTTTTTAGCAAGAAGGGCGTGTCCTGTGCATGCCCAAATTCAGAGCAAAAGGTGTGAGCCGTCGCAGAATGGCGGGTCGCCCGTGTCCTTGCAGCCACAGAGCAGCGCGGTTTCCGTGCGTTCCGCTGTGAACATCAGCGGCTCGATACCCGTCCCCGCATGGGATCCATCGCAAAACGGCTGTTTCTTGCTGCGCCCGCAGGCACACCACGCGTAGCGTTTGCCCTCTTCGAGCTCAACTTGATAGGGGTTGAGCTGTGGGCGTTCCGGCTCGTCGGTCATTCAGTTTTCCCAGCTTTGTTGTCTAACCAGTAGCCGCGTCCTGCTTAGCCAATTCGGCCTGGAGTGACAAGGAAGGGCTCCCGCCGCGCGTTAACAGGCCCTTGGTTTCTTGGCCTCTAGTCTGCCGTGAATCAGTGGCGCCGGCGAAATGCGGCAAGGAAACGAATTTTTGGAAGACCCCTTGAGTCGAAAGCCTATCCGCATCATAGAGGTCATGAAGCTGCGTCCGGCCTGCTTTCGTTCGACTCTCACGCGGACACGAAAGAGGCGGGACCACGCAGCATCGCAGCGGGGGCATTGTGATTCTGGAGGCCGTCTGTGGCTGAACTGATCTTTGCTCTTCTGGCGCTGGCGCTGTTTTTCGCGCTGGCGATGAACCGTGCTTCCTTCCGGACCTGGGCGATCGCCACCGCGATCTACACGCTGGCGCTTCAAATCGCCTTCGGATTTCCCGTTTGGTCCTTTGTGGGCTGGCTGGTGGCGGGGCTGCTCTATGCGGCGGGCCTGCCGGCCATCAAGCGCACCTACATCACCACGCCCGTGTTTCGCGCGTTGAAGGGCGCGATGCCCTCGATTTCGGAGACAGAGCGGGAAGCGCTAGAGGCCGGCACGACCGGCTGGGATGCGGAACTCTTCAGCGGACGCCCGGACTTTGCGAAGCTGCGCCGCGTGGCGCCGATCACTCTTACGGACGAGGAGCAGGCCTTCCTCGACGGTCCCACCGAGGAGCTGTGCCGGAAGATCGACGACTGGCGCATCCGGCACGAGCTTCACGACATTCCCGACGACATCTGGCAGTTCGTGCGCGAGAAGGGCTTTCTCGGCATGCTCATTTCCAAGGAGCATGGCGGGCTCGGCTTTTCGGCGCAGGCCCAGTCGCTCGTGCTTGGCAAAATCTCGACCAAGAGCCCGGACGTTTGCATCATCGTGATGGTGCCCAATTCGCTGGGGCCCGGCGAACTGATCGAGAACTACGGCACGGCGCAGCAGAAGGCGCATTACCTGCCGCGGCTGGCTCAGGGCCTCGAGATTCCCTGCTTCGCGCTCACCGGTCCCTTCTCGGGCTCGGACGCGGCCTCCATGCGAGATGTCGGCGTGGTCACCAAGGGCATGCATGGCGGTGTCGAGACGCTCGGCATCAAGCTCACCTGGGACAAGCGCTACATCACCCTGGCGCCCAAGGCGACGCTGCTGGGGCTCGCCTTCCGCCTTCTGGATCCGGAAAACCATTTGGGGCAGGGCGAAGAGGTCGGCATCACGTTAGCGCTGGTTCCGACCGATCATCCCGGCGTCGAGACCGGCCGCCGCCATCTGCCGTCAGGAGCCGCTTTCCCCAACGGCCCTACGCGCGGCCGCGATGTCTTCATCCCGATGGAGTGGATCATCGGCGGTCCCGACCGTGCCGGCCAAGGCTGGCCCATGCTGATGAGCTGTCTCGCAGCGGGACGCGCCGTGTCCCTGCCGGCGACGGGTGCCGCCGCGGCCAAGGCGGTCGCCCGCCACAGCACGGCCTATGCCCGCGTACGCAAACAGTTCGGACTGCCCATCGGTTACATGGAAGGCGTCGAGGAGCCGCTCGCCCGCATCGTCGAGAACGCTTATGGGCTGGAAGCGGCACGTGCGGTCACGTGCTCCATGGTTTCCGCCGGCGAGAAGCCGGCCGTGATCTCCGCGCTGCTGAAATATCTGTCGACCGCGCGCATGCGCGAAAGCGTGAACGATGCGCTCGACATTCATGGCGGGCGTGGCATCTGCGATGGGCCGTCGAATTATCTGCAGGCCGCCTATCAGATGGTGCCAGTGGGCATCACGGTGGAGGGCGCCAACATCCTGACGCGCTCTCTCATCGTGTTTGCGCAAGGCGCGCTGCGCAGTCACCCCTATCTGTTGCCCGAGATCGAGGCCCTGAGCGACGAGGACCGCGCCCAAGGGATCGAGCGATTCGAGGCGGTGTTTGACGATCATCGCGCCTTTCTCTTGTCGAACGCCACCGGTGCGCTGTTTCACAACGTGACCTTCGGCGCCTTCGCCGCCGCGCCGCTCGATGCCGGTGACATGAAGCACTGGTGGAAGCAGTTGTCGCGCGCGTCGCGGTCGTTCGCGCTGGTTGCCGATGCGACCGTCGCGCTTCTGGGCGGCGGCCTGAAGACGAAGCAGAAGATCACCGGCCGCATGGCGGATGCGCTGGCCGAACTTTATCTGCTCTCGTCGATCCTCAAGCGCTATCAGGACGATGGACGCCAATGGGCGGATCGCAAGCTCGTGGACTATTGCGCGCAGAATTGCCTCGCGCGCTTCGACGCGGCCCTGCGCGGGGTGCTCGACAATTTCCCCATCCGCTCGGCCGCCTGGATCATGGGGCCGCTCGTGCTGCCTTTCGGTGTGCGGCGCGGCGCGAGCGATAAGGACGGCAAGGCGCTCGTGCGTCAGGCGCTGGAGCCGGGCGCGTCCGCGATCGTCTCACCCGGTACATTTATGTTCCGGGCAATACGGACGACGCCCTGGGGCTTCTCGAAGCGGCTTTCGAAAAGACCATCGCCAATGAAGAGGCGGAGAAGAAGTTGGAACGCGCGATCCGAAAGGGCGAGGTCCAACGCTTCCATGACCGCGACTGGATCAAGCAGGCCGAGGAGAAGGGCGTTCTGACATCCGACGAAGCCCGCGAGCTCGCCGAACTGCGCGAGCTGGTCGCCCGCGTCATCGCCGTCGACGACTTCGCGCCCGACGAGATCGCCCGCAAACCACAGCCGGGCCAGAGCGGCCCGGCCTCCAATCAGCACATCGCCGCCGAGTAGAATTGCACCTATGCCAATCACCATTCCCGACTTGAAAGACTGGACGTTCACGGTCGACTACGAGCGCATCGCCTGGGCGGTCGCGGACCGCGAAGGCGAGAGCATGAACGCGCTGGGGCGCCGTCCCACCGAGGAGCTGGAGAAGATCGTCTCGGCGGTCGAGGGCGCCGAGGCTGGGGAGATCAAGGGCCTTGTGCTGATCAGCGCGAAGGATACGAGCTTCATCGCCGGCGCGGACATCAACGAGTTCGACGCTTACGACACCGAAGACAAGATCAAGGATGCGGTGACGCAGACGCTGGCGCTGTTCGACCGCATTGAGAAGCTGCCGGTCCCTGTGGTGGCGGCGATCCACGGCTACTGCCTCGGCGGCGGGCTGGAGCTGGCGCTCGCCTGCCACTGGCGGATCGCCGACCGCGAGGAGGGGACGCGGCTCGGCTTCCCCGAAGTCAAGCTCGGCATCTTTCCCGGCCTCAACGGCACCGTGCGCGCCATTCGCTCGGCAGGTCCCGTCGATGGCATGACCGCCATGCTCACGGCCAAGATGCTGCGCCCCACGGCGGCGCGCGCCATGGGCCTCGTCGATCAACTCGTCCCCACACGGCATAATCTGCGCTGGGCCGCGCGCAAGGCCGTCCTGAAGAAGCTGCGGTCCAAGGGCGCGCCGTGGTGGAAGAAGCTCATGGCGAAGCAGCCGGTGCGCGGGTTCCTCGCCAAGCAAATGCGCGAGAAGACGGCCGCGAAGGTCCGCGAGGAGCATTACCCGGCTCCGTTCCGGCTGATCGATCTGTTCGAGACCTGTGGCGACGATCCGGAAGCGATGCGCCTTGCGGAAACGGAGATGTTCGCGCCGCTGATGGTCAGCGACACGTCACGCAATCTCCGCCGCTGTTTCAAGCTGTCCGAAATGCTCAAGAGCTCGGCGCCCAAAGGCTCGGCCCAAAAGAGCACGTTCAAGCCGCGCAAGGTTCACGTCATCGGCGCGGGCACCATGGGCGGCGACATCGCCGCTTGGTGCGTGGCTTGCGGGATGCAGGCCAGTCTCCAGGATCTCGACGAAGCACAGATCGACAAGGCGCTGTCGCGGGCCAAGAAGCTGTTCAAGAAGCGCGTGCGCGGGAAGACGGCCTTCGACTCCGCCGTTGCGCGCTTGATCGCGGACCCGGAAGGCAAGCACATCAAACATGCCGATGTGATCATCGAAGCAGTCGCCGAAAAACTCGAGGTGAAGCAGAATCTGTTCGCCGATCTGGAAGGCAAGGCGAAGCCCGGTGCGGTGCTCGCGACCAATACGTCGTCGTGAAGCTCGAAGAGATTGCCGCGCCGTTGAAGGATCCCGGCCGGCTGGTCGGCATTCACTTCTTCAACCCGGTGGCTCAACTGCCGCTCGTCGAGGTCGTGCGTGGCGATGCCACGCGCGAAGAGGAGATCGGCAAGGCCTGCGCCTTCGTGACCGCGATCAACAAGCTGCCGCTAATCGTCAAGAGCTGCCCAGGCTTCCTCGTGAACCGCGTTCTTGCGCCGTACATGATGGAAGCGGTCCGGCTCTATCAGGAAGGGCAGCCGCGCGAGAAGATCGATCAGGCCGCGCTGAAGTTCGGCATGCCCATGGGGCCCATGGAGCTCATGGACATGGTCGGCCTCGATATCTGCAACAAGGTGGGCGAGGAGCTGTCGCTCGCGCCGGAGGGCGAGGGCTCGCAGGACAACGTGCTTGCCAGCCTCGTCAAGCAAGGCAAGCTCGGCAAGAAGACTGGCCGCGGCTTCTACCAATGGGAAGACGGTAAGCCGAAACGCGAGCCGATGGATTTTTCGGACACGGAGCTGACGCGCTTGGGCGAGAAGCTTATGGCGCCGCTTCTGGCCGAGGCAGCCCGCGCGGAAGCCGAAGGCGTGGTTGCCGACGCCGATCATGTGGACGCCGGCGTGATCTTCGGGACGGGCTTCGCGCCGTTCCGGGGCGGCCCGCTGCACTACGCCAAAACGAAGAATGCCGCCGCTGACAAGGAAGCGGCATGACGCTCACAGGACCCGCCCGGTCCCGGAAGGAATGTGGATGACGAATACGACTCTACGTCGCGTTGCGGTGCTTGGCGGAGTGAGGACGCCGTTCTGCCGGTCGCACACGGCGTATGCGGAACTCTCCAACCTCGACATGCTGATGGCGGCCCTCGCGGGTCTTGCCGAGAAGTTTGCTCTCGAGGGCACGCATATCGACGAGGTGGTCGGCGGCGCCGTGGTCACGCACGCGAAGGATTGGAACCTGGCGCGCGAAGCGGTGATCGGCAGCCCCTTGGCCGCCACCACGCCCGGCATCACCATGATGCAGGCCTGCGGCACGAGCCTTCAGGGCGCGCTGGGCATCGCGGCCAAGATCGCGTCGGGTCAGATCGAATGCGGCATCGCCATGGGCTCGGACACGACCAGCGATGCGCCCATTGTCGTCCAGAAAAAGCTCGCCAAGCGCCTCATCGAGGCCTCCCGGGCCAAGAGCTGGGGCCAGCGCCTCGCTGCCTTCAAGGGCATGAGCCCGGGCGAACTCGCCCCCGTGCCCCCCCGACACCCGCGAGCCGCGCACGGGCCTCGGGATGGGCGAGCATTGCGAGTTGATGGCTAAGGAGTGGGGCATTTCCCGCGAAGACCAGGATCTCCTGGCCTATGAGAGCCATAGAAAGGCTGCGGGCGCCTACGACGACGGCTTCATGGACGATCTCGTCGTGCCCTGCGCCGGCGTTTTCCGGGACAACAACATCCGCCCGGATATCTCGCTCGAGAAAATGGCCGAACTGAAACCGGCGTTCGACAAGCAGAATGGGACGATTACTGCCGCGAATTCGACACCGTTAACCGATGGGGCCTCCACGGTGCTGCTGGCGAGCGAAGAATGGGCGGATTCCAAGGGAATTCCGGTTCAGGCCTATTTAACTTTGGGTCGTACTTCTGCCGTAGACTATGTCGAAGGTGAGGGGCTCTTGATGGCGCCGACCGTTGCTGTTAGCGATCTATTGCAGCAGGCGGGCGTGGCCCTTCAAGACTTTGACTATTACGAGGTGCACGAAGCGTTTGCTGCGCAGGTACTTGCGACGTTGAAGGCATGGGAGTCCGAAGAATATTGCCGGGTCCGGCTGGGGCGTGACGCGCCGCTCGGGCCCATCGACAGGTCCAAGCTGAATATCGAGGGCTCGTCGATTGCGATCGGACACCCTTTTGCTGCCACGGCGCCCGAATCCTGGCAGTTTTAGCCAAACTCCTTCATAATAGGGGTGGCAAAAGAGGTTTGATTTCAGTGTGTACCGCGGGCGGAATGGGTGTCGCCGCGATCCTTGAAGGGGTCGGACCATCCAACGCAGCGGATGCGGGTTTGAACGAGAGCGCCGAACAATAGGTGCTCCACCGCCGGATCGAGTGCCGGGTCCAACGAGACCCGTCGGGGACAGGGAGTAATTGAGACACTGCCGAGGCGCGGTCCGTGACCGCGCCTGACCCATGACGGAGGTTCTTATGCGGCACAAAGTTTACTCTGCGGTGATCGGCATGGCCCTTGCGGCCGTGCTCGTTCCGGCGAGCGCCACCACCGCACAGGCTGGCGATCCCACGGGCTATTGGCGCAAGGCCGACCAAGGCAAATATCCCGCGAAGATGCAGCTCTATTACTGCGGCGGGCGCTCCATCTGCGTGAAGATCGCCTGGCTGCAAAATCCCCGCGACAGCAAGGGCCGCGTCTTGCAAGACGTGCGCAACGTGAACCCGTCCTTACGCGGGCGCACCATCGAAGGCATGCACATTATCCGCGGCATGAAGCAGGTGAGTGCCAGTCAGTGGAAGGGCACGGTCTACAACCCCGAGGACGGCAAGACCTATTCGGCGTCTGTCACGCTCGCATCGTCGTCGAAGATCGTCCTCAAAGGTTGTGTCGCCGCGTTCCTTTGCCGCGAGCAGGTGTGGCTGCGGACATCCGCGCCGCCGCCGCCTGAAGAAGAGAAGAAGCCTGAGCCTCAGGTCGAGGCATCGGCAACACCGGCTCCAGCGCCTGCCGCGCCTGCAGCTGCCGCCCCGGCGCCCAAAGCCGCAACGGCCTCCGCGGCATCGACCGGGCTGGCAATTGACAATGTTGCCAGCACCGAGATGCAGACGCCGGCGGCGCCGCAGGGCGGGGCGCCCGGACTGAGCTACCTCAAGGGCGAAAAGGCCAATCAGCACCCTGCGGGCTACACGGGAGAGAGCGTGTCGAGTATGTTCTCGATGGCGTCCCCGGTCGTCCCCAGCGGTGCGCAGACCTCGGCGCAGCCGGCGCCGGCTCCCAGACCGGCAGCTCCCGCAGCGCCGGCGCAAGCCGCCACCACGCCCCAAACGGCGCCCGCACCCGCGTCGCGCCAAGCCTCGATCCAGTCCGAACCGGTCCAGCCCGAGTCAGGTCCGCCGGAAGCCGCCGCATCGGACGCGCAATCCGCCGCACCAGAGGAGTCTGCCGAGGCTGCTGCCGACACGTTCGACCAGCGGCTGAGTTGGCGCGAACGGCGCCAGATGCGCCGTCAGAAGCGCCTCAAGGAACTGCAGCAGCAGGGGCAGAACCTCATTCCCTGGATGCGCCAGTAGCCGGCCCGGTCTCTCAATCCGGATGTAGCAAGAGCCTTCGCCTGGGGGCATGAGCGTTGCTGCGTCTAAGCGCCTGTCTCCGCGCGGAGAGCCTTCTTGGACAGCTTGCCGATCATTGTCTTGGGCAGTTCGTCGCGGAACTCGATCGCCACGGGCAGTTCGAGCTTTGACAGCTTCGGCCGCAAGAACGTCATGAGGTCGACGGCGGTCTCGGTTCTACCGTCGTGCAGGCGCACATAGGCCTTCGGCGCTTCACCTCGATAGGAGTCGGGGATGCCGACGACACAGCATTCGGCCACGGCCGGATGCTCATGGAGCGCGTCTTCGATGCGGCGCGGATAGACCTTGAAGCCGGCTGTGTTGATCATGTCCTTGATGCGGTCGACGATGAAGATGAAGCCATCCTCATCCATGTAGCCGACGTCCCCGGTCCGGAAATACTTGCCGACAAAGACCGCCGCCGTCTCATCCGCTTTGTTCCAGTAGCCGCTCATCACTTGCGGCCCCGCGATGCAGATTTCGCCGGGCTCGCCCATTGGCATTTCGTGTTCGGGGTTTTCGAGGGAGCGGATCGTGATGTCCGTCCGGGGCAGCGGAAGCCCGATCGAGCCGTCCTTGTGCCCGTCGAACGGATTGCAGGTCGCCACGGGCGATGTCTCGCTAAGGCCGTAGCCCTCTACCAACCACCCGCCAATGAACTTCTCGAAGCCCTTCTTGACGTGCATCGGCAGAGCCGCGCCGCCGGAGATGCAAAATTGCAGTGACGAGAGGTCGAATCTGTCGATATGGCGATGGTGGAGCAGGGCTTGGAACAGGGTAGGGACGCCCGGCATGACCGTGGGCCGCAACTTGCCGATGAGCTTCAAGGTTCGGCCCAGCTCGAATTTCGGCATGAGGACGATTTCCATGCCGTTGGCGACCCCAAAAGTCATGACCGTCGTCATGGCGAATACGTGGAACAGCGGCAGTACCCCGAGGATACGGTCCACCACCTCAGGCGGCCGTTGGCCCCACAATCGAACCTGCGCCGTGTTGATGAAGATATTGGCGTGACTGAGCATGGCGCCTTTGGGGGTGCCAGTGGTGCCGCCCGTATATTGGAGAACCGCCACGGCCTCCGGCTTGATCGTGGGCCGGACGAAGCGGCCGTTATTGGCGAGGAGATTGCGTTCGCGCACGATTTTGCGCCGCTGCCGCGACAGACCGACTTTCGCGCGCCGGACTTTGCGCGTCATCATCAGCCCGATCTGTTTCAGCGTCGGCAGGAGAGAGGCGAAATCGGCGACCACGGCCCGCCCGAGGGTTCCGTCTGCGAGGAGCGGTTCGATCTTCTTGAACAGCAGATGGAGGTCGAGCGTCACCATGATTTCGGTACCGCTGTCCCGGATTTGGAAGGCGAGCTCCTCGACGCTGTACAGCGGGTTGAAATTGACGACGGTGCCGCCCGCTTTGAGGATGCCGAAATAGTAGATGAGATAGGTCGGGGAGTTCGGAAGCAGCAGCCCGACCCGGACACCCTCCTGTACTCCGAGCGCCGCCAAGCCCTTGGCCGCACGGTCGGAGAGGGCCCCGATCTCCTCGTAGGTCAGGGTCTTGCCTTCGAAGTAGGTGCACATTCGCGAGCCGTGATGCTCGACCGCCTCGTCGAGGAGGCTGTGGACGAGGCCGGGCTTGAACTCGGCCGTCCAGGACAATCCAGGAGGATAGGATCTCAGCCAGGGCCGGTCCCGGGCGTCTGGTGCGGCCTGCTGAGCCGCTGGATTTGCCTTAACGGCCATTTGTGTGACAGGTGTCTGCCTTGAATTTGCCTTGCGATTCGGATGCTTAGCGGCGCCACGCAATGCGCTGGGGGAGGCAATTCGCCGCAAGCCCCGATTCATCTAGTATTGTAACACGGGGGTTGGCATAGCGCGTGCGGACAGGCATATGACGCCCACAGAATATGCTGAAACGAAGGCAGGGGCAGGCGCAAAAACGCCCATTTTGTTAGCGATTAGAGCATATAGTATCGGACATCGAGCGAGCATGGCGCGGCTAGACTCGGCCAGTTTTTAAGTCTATTCCAATGCCTGACTTGCCCTCGAACTCGCTATGTTTTAGCCAGGGAACATTATATACGGACCCCTCAACGGGGCAGGGAGATTGATATGGACGAGGTGGCCACCAAGATCATTGAGATTCTGCGGAAGAATATGAAGGATCCCTCCAAGGAGGTTACGCTCGAGACGCCTCTGAGCGACCTGGAGATTGAATCCCTCGATCTGGCAGTGATCGTCTTTGATATTGAGGATACCTTCGGAATCGAAATTCCCTATAATGCGAACGAAGAAGTCGAAGCGTTCGCGACGGTCGGCTCGGTTGTCGATCGCGTGAAGGGAATTATCGCAGAGTCGAAGGCCTCGGGCGCAGCAGCTTAGACCAGCCCAACCGCTCGGGAGCTTTCCGGGGTATCGGCCAGGCTTGGAGTTACGGCTTAGCACTACATGACACACTCTAACGGACGCAGGCGCGTCGTGGTCACAGGCCAGGGCGTCGTCACGCCTTTGGGCACGGGCGTTGAAAAGTTCTGGTCTGGATTGAAGGCTGGCTCTTGCGGCATTCGCGAGGTTCAGAGCTTCGAGACCGACGAGCTTTACATCACCATTGCCGGCGAAGTCCCGGATTTCGACCCTCGAGAGCGCGAGCTGAGCAAGCAGCTCCTGATGGCGGACAAGTATTCGCAATATGCGGGCTGTGCCGCGCGCGAGGCTGTGGCGCAGTCGGGGCTCGAAACGCCCATCAGCGACGAAGACGCCTATCGTACGGCCTGCATCATCGGGTCCGGTGTTGGCGGCCTGACCACGCTCGAATTCTCCTACAAGATGCTCTTCAAGGAGAACAAGCGCGCGACCCATCCGCTGACTCTTCTGAAGGCGATCGGCTCGTCTGCCTCGGCGCATGTGAGCATCGAATACGGCATCAAGGGCCCGACCTTTGGCGTCGTCAGCGCCTGTTCTACCGCGACCCATTCGATCGGCGTCGTCTACCAGATGATTCGCAGCGGCCTGATCGACACCGGCGTCGCCGGCGCCGCCGAAGCGTCACTCAACTGGGGTGCCACCCGTGCTTGGCAGGCCATGCGCGTGTTGAGCCCCGACGGACTGTTTCCCTTTTCCAAGGCGCGCAACGGCACCGTTCTCGCCGAAGGCTCGGGCATTCTGGTGCTCGAAGAATACGAGAAGGCCAAGGCGCGCGGCGCACCGATCCTGGCCGAGCTCATGGGCTTCGGCATGACGGCGGACGCCGCGGACATGGTGAACCCTTCCATTGACGGCGCCTCGACGGCCATGAAGATCGCGCTGGACGATGCGCAGCTCGCGCCGTCCGACATCGACTACGTCAACGCCCACGGCACAGCCACGGCGGTGAACGACGTCAACGAGACCCGCGCGATCAAGCACGTGTTCGGCAACGCAGCCAACAACCTGTCCATCTCGTCGACGAAGTCCATGCACGGGCACACGCTCGGCGCCTGCGGCGGCATCGAGGCGGCGGCGTCCATCAAGGCGCTCGAGGAGAACTTCGTGCCGCCGACGATCGGCCTCACGGAGACAGACCCGGAATGCGATCTGGACTACACGCCGAACCAAGGCAAGAAGCGCGACATCAACTACGTGATGTCCAATTCGTTCGCCTTCGGCGGCCTGAACGCCGTGCTCGTGTTCGGTCCGAGCCCGGCTTAGAGCGGTCGACTACCTCAATTCGGAATACTAGTTACCGAGCCACGCGAGGGCGCGCTTAAGAAAAGCGTGCCCGTTTTCCCGCTGCCACTCGCCGTGCGCCATGATCACGCGCTCTGCGGGCCAGCCAAGCACTCTGTCTCGTGCGGCGCGGGCAGTAGCCCGGTCCGTGAAGGACAGACGCCATTCGCGCGGCGCCCCCGGCTTCTTCAGCGTGATGCCGTCGAGCGCGGCCATGGGCCGCTGCCACCACGACCAATGCTCTTTCAGAAAAGCATCGCTGAAAGCTTCGATGAGATCGGCGAGGATCACGGTCTGGGACGGCCGGTGGAAGAACACGATCTCGTCCATCATGATCGAGCCCCGGAACCAGGCTTGATCCAGGTCGGGTTGCCAGGCTGAAGGCGGCGTGTCCCCGAGTGGCGCTTTGAATGGCAGGGCAGGAAAGCGCTTGATGGTGGAGGCCGGTCCCCATAGTGCCGCGTCCGGATAGGCCGCATGCCATCCCGGCAGATAAAGGTGGTGGATCTTGTTGGGGCTCACCAGATGGGCGACCCGCCCCAGCGCATCCACCTCGGCCCTGAGATCCTCGTCCAGCTTGACCGGCGACCAGACCCACAGATCGCCAGTGTCGAAGCGCGCGATCACCATGCGCGTGGGGTAGGGGAAGCTGTAGAAGTCGACGATCGGGCCTTCGGCCAGCCACAGATTATCGCCGACGTGCTCAAGCATCGTCATATCAATCCCAGCCCGCGGAAGCTCGTATGGCCTTGCTTGCCGACGATGATGTGATCGTGGATGACGACGCCCAAAGGCTTCGCAGCGGCGATGATCTGCTTGGTCATCTCAGAAAATCATTTCTGGTAAATAAGTCATTAAAATCAACAGCGTATACCTTTCAGTAGGATCGATAGATTCAGGGGTTTTCTTAGAAAAAATCAAGCGCAGCCTTGTCAATCAACGGGTACGATTTCGGCACTTTTCGAAAAGTTGGTAGCTATATGGTAGCTACGGGAGAGCCAATAATCGAAGCGATCGAGCAGCGACAGAAGGCCATGTGGCCCGAAGAATAACTGGCCGGCGCCAAGTTCAACCGAAGACATTGGTAGGTGACGAAAAATCAATCGAACCACACAGCCAACCGCCAGGGGTGCGGCCGCCAGGTGTATCGAGCAGGCTCAATTCCACCTGAACTGATGGAATTGCTGGAGCATGCAAAGGCGGGGGACGCGGCGCAGCCTTCGACGATAAGTTGGATGTCAGACAGGACGAGAAGCGAGGTACAGCTCGCTCCGTAAGGCAACGCCGCCGCCTCTAGGCCGTGTACTCATAAACAGGCATCGGTTGAACCGATGGTGAAAATGTCTGCTTCACCTCCGGCAGCGGACGTGGGGCGAGTCCACCTCAAAGAGTCCGCTGAGTGCCAACAGCGGCCATGCGAGACGGCGGCCGAGCCAGTGACCGTAGCGAAAATGCCACACGGAGTTCAGTTTAGCTCGTTTTGCCCACGGCTTTGCCCACCAATGGTTGCAATGCTGTCCCAGTCTCTAAAAACTAAACTGGGGGTCTGGAGGCTGATAGGCGGTCCGCTGCGCTTCAGGGGGGAATCGTGAGCAAGCTTATGGTGCGTCGTTTGTTGATGAGCGCGGCTTTCGACAGTCGGTGGGCTGCCATCGTTCTAGCAGTAACACTCGCTGGAACAACGCTGTGGTCATTGCCCGCATCATCCCAAAATGCGACGTGGCTTGCCACGCCGGGCTCAAACAATTTCAACACGGACGCCAATTGGAACCCCGCCACCGTACCAACCGGCACTGCTTTCTTCGATACGTCAAACACCACGAGCATCAGCATTTCGGCTTCCACTACGATCGGCGGATGGACGTTCAACCCCGGCGCTTCCGCCTTCGACTTCACAAACAGCTCTGCTCTGGAATTCACTGGCGCCGGGATAAATATCAGCGGGGGAAGTGCTGCAATCACAAACACCCTAACTAGGACCGTTGATTTCTCAAATGCGAGTTCTGCCGGAAGCCTGATCATAAACAACAACCTCTCGGCATTCGTGAACTTCAACGACGATAGCACTGCCGCTTCCTCAACCATCAACAATAGCGGGCGCGTGACGTTTCTCGACACAAGCACCGCCGGTAGTGCGACCATCAACAACAATAATGGTGTCAATTTCGTCGGCAGCAGTACGGCCGGTAATGCGACGATCATAAACAACGCGGTAGCTGTGAATTTCAACATTGACGCCACCGCAGGCAACGCCACCATCATTAATAACAGCCTCATACGCTTTCTCGGTAATTCCACCGGGGGCCAGGCGATGTTCACCACTACATCAGGTGGCATTACGGACTTTTCAGCCAGTAGCGGCCCGCTGGGCAATAGTGAGTTGAGTGCAGGATCCGTGGCTGGAGCCGGCGATTACTTTCTCGGCGCAAACCAAGTGACTGTTGGTGGCAACGACATTTCTACTGAGGTTGACGGCATTGTCAGCGATTGTGGACCAACCGGTACGGAATGTCAGGATACTGGAGCTACTGGGGGGTCGCTCGTTAAGACCGGCACCGGCACTCTTACCCTCTCAGGGATCAACACCTACACTGGTTCGACGGTGGTCAATCAGGGCGCACTGGTGGTCGATGGCTCGATTGTCTCGACTGTCACTGTCAACAACGGCGGCAGCCTGATGGGTATCGGCACGGTGGGTGGCGTGACTATCGCGAATGGCGGCATCTTAGCGCCCGGCAATTCCATCGGAACGCAAACAGTCTCCGGTGATTTGACCTTTGGCGCGGGCGGGATCTTTGAAGTTGAGGTAGATGCAGCTGGCAACAGCGACCGCGTGATCGTCAACAACATGGGCGCCGTCAATCTGACGGGCGCAACGTTGCGCGTTCTTGCCCAAAACGGCAATTACCAGCCGAGCACGGACTACGTCATAATCCAAAAGGATAGCCCCGGCGCTGTCACGGGTACGTTCGCTGATATCACGACCAACTTTGCGTTTCTGACACCGTCGGTCGTGTATGACGGTGGTGATGGCAATGACGTGGTGCTGACGCTGTTGCGCACTGTAGTGCCGAACACGGGTGGTGGCGATAGCAGCCCGACCTTCTTGAGCTTCTGCTCGGTGGCGGAGACGCAGAACCAGTGTGATGTGGCCCATGCACTGGATAAGTTCCCAACCGACAACCCGCTGTTCCTATCTATTCTCACCCAAACAGCAGACGGCGCACGCCAAGCCTTCGACGCGCTATCGGGCGAAGTCCATGCGACGGTTGCCGGGAGCTTGGTCGACGATAGCCGCTACGCTCGTGAAGCGGTCATGGGCCGGCTGATGCAGGCAAGCCACATGAACGGTGCGTTGGGCGCTAATGGGCCGCAAGTTGCGAGCTACAACGACGGTGCCATGCGCCTTGGCAGCAAGTTCGTCAGCGACGAGATGGCCGCTGCGCCGGAACGGCAACCGCTGGCTTTCTGGACCCAAGGTTATGGCGCCTGGGGTTCATTTGACGGCGACGGCAATGCCGCCACGGCAGACCGCGACCTTGGCGGCTTCATATCGGGCATGGACGCGCATATCGGCGGCTCTTGGCGTGTTGGTTTGGCAACAGGCGCATCCTTCTCAGACGTAAGCGTGGATGCTCGCTACAGCGGGGCCAACACCAAGACCTATCACCTTGGTGGCTACGTCGGCGGCGGTGTCTCCGGCTTTGCACTGCGTGGCGGGGGTCTATGGGCCTGGACCGAGGTCGAGACCTCCCGCGCCGTCGTGTTCCCGAACTTCTATGAGCGTCAGAAGGCAGACTACGACGCCGACACAGGCCAACTCTTTGGTGAAATTGCCTATCCGACAGAGATGGGTGGCGTGGAATTGGAGCCGTTCGCCGGTCTTGCATACGTGTCCGTTGAAACCGGCGGCTTCCGCGAGAAGGGTGGTGCGCAAGCATCTCTACGCACTTCCGGCATTGACCAGGAGGTTGGCTACACCACCGTGGGTCTAAGGGCAGCCAAGACGATGATGTGGGGCGCAATGGCTGTGACCCCTCACATTGAAGCCGCATGGTACATGCGTTTAACGACGTGACGCCGGACGCATCGCTCGCCTTTGCTACCACGGGGATCGGCTTTGCCATTGACGGCGTTCCGCTCGCCGAAGACAGCGCGATCTTGGATGCGGGCCTGGACTTTGCGATCAGCGAACGTCTGACGGCGGGCGTGTCCTACACTGGACAGTGGGCCAACAGCGTCTCCGACAATGGCGTCAAAGGCCGCCTAACCTGGCTGTTCAACTAGCTGCTCACGTCCGCTATGGGTCATGAGCTGACATCAGACAGGCGACGGTTTGCGTCCGCTTGTTGCTGCTAGGCGGACCTTAGTATCCTTTCCCGCCGACCTGCCAAGTCGCCTAGTTTAACTAACCGTCGTACTCGGACGCTCGTTTCAGGACGTAGGCGAACTGCCTGTGGAACTCTGCTTGCCGTCCAAAACCCGGAAAGTAGACGACAGTTCCGCGGTTCAAGACGCTGAAGCCGTCACGTACAAGCACAGCGTCTAAGAGCCGACAAACATTGGCTTTGATTATAACCAGTTCTGGCCGGCCCAAACTGTCGAGGTCCCTGCAAAGCGACGGGTAGTCTCGTTTGATTAGCTCTGTCTTCTTCAAATCAGACAGCTTATTGACGGGCTCATAGGTGGCATCCACCACAACCCAGCCTTTCGCCTGGAACCTGCGGAGTCCATCTGCTTTTGTTGTGGGAGGATCATTCTTAAAGCCGACGTGCTGCATCAAGGCAGCGAAAAGGGGTTCGCTAACCTTTCCGCTGTCGTCATAGAAGTACTTGCCAGAGGCGGGTGGGCTTTCTGCGATAATGGCAAGCTCGACACGCGGCGGCGTGTACGCCTCTCGCAGGCGCATATAGTACTCGCGTCCTGCCCTTACACTAGTCATCTTCCCACCAGCAGTTTCCGCAGCTGGGCAACACTTACAGCAATTCGCTGCGCTTGGCCCAGGTTCATCTCATGTCACCTGCTAGCGAACTGAATATCGAAATCGCCCATTCGGCCAAGGTTCGCATGACACGCCATCGTTGTCGGCATCGAGATGCGTCCAGTACCCGGGCTTACCTCGGCGCGCTGGCGCGAGTCCAACGGCTTCTGGGCTAGCGCAGTTTGCATACGCGAACAGATGGCCAAGCGCGGTGTGTACGGGCCAGGGACTTAGAACGAGATAGAGACCGAGCGCGGTCCCGACGGCGATGGCGAGGTAAGTCCAGCGCATCTAGAGAATCTAATTGCTCTGGATCACTGCTGCGTTAACGTCGGGCAGTTCAGAAACCATGGCAGCTAGGGGTCATTAGCGGACATCGGAACAGTTTAGGGCTAGTCATCGGTGCCGCGCCGATTGCCTGCGATGACTTCGTTGATGAATGACACTGGCCAAACCAAACCGAGTTGTGCGTCTCCGGCGTCCACGGTATGTCGGCGCCCCGAATAAACGCCGATGAAGGCCGTGGCGGTGGTGGGGCCCATCGAGACGGAGCCGTTGCGGTGTAAATGATAGCCCCAGCTCCGCCTGATTACCGGGGCACCGGACATGCCAGGTCGGGAAGCCGTGTCCACGAGAAAGTAGTCCGTGGTCAGGCGAGCCAGCTCGGGCTCGGAAGCAACGCTTCCTCGTTTCCACACGGGGAACGCCGGGGGCTCGGCGCCGAAAGGATAGCCGAGGATGAAGACATCCATACCAATCTGCACGCTGAGATCATCGGAAGTCAGGGTGTTGATCGGGTGTAGGTTGAATGTCGGCTCTTCACCTGAGAAGGGAAGCGGGAGGGCGACGACATCAATCCGACGTCCAGGATGGACGAGCCACTCCGGATTGCCATCCTTATCACGAATGACGATGTCGAATTGCTTCTTTCCGAATGTCGGCGTACGGGGGTTGAAGAGGACGCGGAGCTTGTCAGGCCACGCGGCATGTGGGGAGAGGTTCTCTCCGGTCTGAAAGTTGCGGCACGTCACTACGTGCCAATTAGTGATCAGATAATAGATTTCATCTGCCCTCCAGATAAATCCGGTTCCGCCGCCCAATAAGGTATCGTTGAAGAACTGCTCTATTGGCACGGTGGTGAGAGAGAACTGGTCAATCCTGGTCATGAGGTATCCTCATGAATGGAGGAGGAACTGGAAAGAGCGACATCAAGCTATTCACTGTGAGCGGCGATACAGTCCGTAAACTCACCGGGACCACCGACATTGTTGAGAAATCCGTTCAGACGTTTTTTGAAGGCGGTGTTTGTGCCGGAAGCTGCAACCTCGCCGAACGATGGTGTCGAGGCACAATGAGTGACTTGACCAAACGTTCGGACCAAAACCGTTCTCTCGCGCTCTAGCGCAAAGGTCCTCTGCATAATCTTTGGGGATTACGGCGCAGGCTAGGCTGAGGCCATAACGCGGAGCGGCCTGAACCCGCCCCGAACCAAGTGGTCACTTGTAGCAGCGAGGACGTTTGCAAGCGTTGCGGGCAGATCCCTCTTTCGCAGACCTGGTTGGACAGCTATGAACTCGAATTCTATCTTTGCCGGAGTAGCTTCATCTAAAAGCCGCTCTAAGAACGCGACATCGCCCTTAATGAACTGATGAGCGCCGATTCCCTGCGTAAATCGTCTGCGAATGTTTTTTAGGAGTCGCTGCTTGAGTGCCCAAGTCACGGACTTAACCGCCTGGCCCGCAATCTCATAAACGTCGTCTACCCGATGTCCGGGCGCGGCTCCGGTTGCGCCTTTGCAGTGGTAGAATTGGATTAACAGCCTCTCGTCCTGTTCTTCTATCGCTATGAAGTCTGCGATCTCGCCGCTACCGTGATCGTAATACACAACGGTGTGGCCGCTTTCACGAAGGCGATTCCCCAAACCCTCATGGATGGAAACCATGCCATCTTTAGCTGCTCCAAACTCCCGACATATATCGACTCCAGCTGCCGCCCAGTCGATTGGTTCTATCAGCGCCTCTTCGAGTGGCGCCGCGTCGTCTGTTTGTGGCTTCAGTAGGTTGGAGCCTTGAAGCAATGCCAGATCGCTCGTGTATAAGTAGGGAATGATCCCATTCAGATAGTCAATCAAAGGCGTCGCGCTGTGCTCTTGCTCTACGAACGCCTCAGGTTCTGTGGTGCTTGCTGGCTCAAAGAAGCGATCGGTCTCGAAAGAGAAGGTCGTTTCGTATCGAAATCCGCTCTGATGCCGTAAGACCAACATGACAGTCTGTTCGTCAGATCGAGCGGCATCTACGTCAAGATCGAAATCGAGCAGTTGCGCTCTTGTCTCTCTTTCCGCGATTTTGAAGCTAATGATGGGTGTAGTGCGGTACACGCTCACCGGCCAATCTACGCCGATTATTCCGAGGGGCAGCTCACTGATCTCCTCACCGACGTCCAAGTAGTCCAGACCGGACCCTGTTACTGGTACACGATCACTCGCAATCCGCCTCGCAAGCTTTTCACACCACGCGATAAGGCCAGGCAGCTTGGAGCTCGTATTGCTCCAAATCTTGGACGCACTGCTCAGTCCTATTGTGACAAGCCCACCATCATCAGATGCCCGCCCAAAAACATGTCCTCTATGATACAAGCGACCATCGCTTTTCAGGATAGCTTTGTCCGCATTGGAACCGGTGATGATCCGATAGGATTCGGTTGTGCTGGACGCTACGCGGTTTCTCATTCCGACATTAAAAAACTCTGGTGTGGAAAGATCGTTCAGGGCTCGATTTAGTCGTACGAGCGGCAATGGACGAGGGTTAGCTGCTTGAAATCCAGCAACGAGTTGCTCATACAAACCCTCGGACCGACGGGAAGCGCAGATGAACAACAAGCCCGTTTCCACGTGCTGATAAAAGATAAACAGGTCTGGCTGCACAATCGACAGGCGATCGTCTGTTGTCCATCTCGGTAGACTTATCTCACGTGTGATATAGACGGCCGCATTGTGGGCCTCGCTAAAACTTTCGTAGACAGCCTGCAACGGCTGGGGAAAAACCAAGGGCGTAGTGAGATCGATCGTCTGATCGAGCTGGTACAGCTTAACGTGATAATAAGGCTCGAGCACGAAGAGCGACAGATCCTCCAGATCCTGTGTGCTCAATTCGCCAACCTCGAATGACTCCAATACTTCACGCGTCTCGGCTTCCTCTCGGACACGAGTTGCACTCAAATTCTGGACCATGTCCTGCCAAACGGCGCGAGTGTCGTATAAGCGCTCTGCTTCAATCTCGATTTCCGATGGGATTGCCAAAAACGTTGCCGGCCCGATATCTTCGCCAACAGTTCTGGCGAATCTGCCAATGAATTGAAGGGTCACAGCCAAAGAACGATGCGGAGAATGAATGGCAGCGATCTTAAGACTAGGAAAATTGAAGCCCTCTCCCAGCATATTGACGCATACGATCCCGTCGAGCTGACCGCCTTGTAAGTCGGCGATTACCTTATTGATGTATCGTAGCGATTTGTCACCGGTGACAATCCGAAGCTGCAAGCCCGTATGGACTCTGTAAAGCTCCAGAAGCTCTGTCGCTCGCTTCCTGCTATCAGTTCGCACCATGACATGGTGCCTAAATCCGGCCTCGCGATCGACAGCCAACTGACGCTCAGTGGCGAGGGCGATCGCTATATCGTGATTCTCGCCACCCGTTGGAGTGACCGGCTGATACGTGATTTCTCCGAACACGCCGTCTTCAAAAGCGCGTCGAAGATCATAAGCAAAAATAAATCGGCCTCGAATCTCTTTCTGATCCTGACGAAACGGCGTTGCTGTAAAAAGCAGCCGCTTAGCCTGTGGGAAATGATCAAGAACCCGTTGCCACGTCCTAGCTGGACTGTGGTGGGCCTCGTCAACAAGAACGAGGTCAAAAAGATCCGCCGCTGGTTCGGGGATTTCAGGATACTCGGGGCTTAGACTTGGGACCGTACCGACGACCACGTCATAGTCCCGCAAAGCTTCCCATTCCTCGGCCGTTGTGATGCGCTTCTTTGTGCTTGTTACTCGTGGCGACGGAACTGCATCTCCGACTGCACCCGCTTCACGCAATGTCGCTAGTGTACTGACTTCTTCAGCGATCTGCTCACGTACAAGCCGGCCCGGCGCAAGGATAAGCACACGAGTGGCCCGCAACACAAAGGCCGTCGAAATCAGTACCGCAGTTTTTCCGGATCCTGTCGGCATCGTGATAATGCCAGGATCGGTTCGCATCGCGAAGTGAGATCCAGCAGCGTGGATAGCGCCCAGCTGGGCGCTTCGAAAGCCGGTTCCATCGCCGATTTTAAGCGGATAGCGGAATGAATCATAGTTGTCAGAAAAATAGCCCATCCAATAAGCATAAAGGCGATTCTAGGTAGCAAAAAAGATACATTCTCGCTTTGGCTGTGCAGAACCAATTTCAGCGCCTCGAGGCCTTATGAAAACGATCATCGCAGAATGGGGTCACAGTGCCGCCGTCCAGATTCCGGCCGCGGTGGTTTTTCACGCACGAAGTTCATTATTGCCCCCGTCGCTTTGGGACCGGCCGTTCTTCATGCCAATCGACGCCTGGGAGCGCTCGCAATGCGGTTGCTGATGGATGGCGACAGGCCTCAATTTCGCCGACAGAGCGATAGATAATTTTGGTCTGGCGCATCACAAAGGAACAGCCTCCGAGTGGTAGCTCCTTGGTAGCTAGATAGGCAGATCGGCCGGATACGCAAAACACTAAACGACTGGAAATATTGATAAATTCGGCGATAATTCGAGGCTGGTGCCTTTAGTTGGTCATCTCAGAAAATCATTTCTGGTAAATAAGTCATTAACATCAACAACTTATGAATTTCAGTAGGATCGATAGATTCAGGGGTTTTCCTAAAAAAAATCAAGCGCGGCCTTGTCAATCAACGGGTACGATTTCGGCACTTTTCGAAAAGTTGGTAGCTATATGGTAGCTACGGGAGAGCCAATAATCGAGGCGATCGAGCAGTGACAGAAGGCCATGCGGCCCGAAGAATAGCTGGCCGGTGCTAAGTTCAACCGAAGAGGTTGGTAGGTGACGAAAAATCAAGAGAACCAGACAGCCAAACGCCAGGGTTGCGACCGCCAGGTGTATCGTGCAGGTGCAATTCCACGTGAACTGATGGAATTGCTGGAGCATGCAAAAGCGGGGGATGCGGCTGCAGCCTACGACGATGAGTTGGATGTCGGGCAGAACGAGAAGCGAGGTACAGCTCGCCCCGTAGGGCAAGGACACCGCCTCTAGGCCGTGTACTCATGAACAGGCGTCGGTTGAACCGATGGGGAAAAATGTCTGCTTCGCCCCCAGCACCGGACGTGGGGTGATTCCCCTCAAAGAGTCCTCCAAGTGCCATCAGTGGACGTTCCGTTGTAGTTCGGTCAACACAGCTTTCAGTCTTTCTCACATCAGGCGCTGCAGACCACCTCAAGCTCAATTCCAATTGTTTGCTTTAGGTAAGCGGCCGCGGCGCCCAGAACTACCGATTGTTCTCTGGTCAGCTTCGACTTGGAAAGACCGGGTTGGACGATCAATACGGCCGGGCGTACCTCCTGGAACCTTGATGACCGTTGGAATGCGACAAGCTGTGGCGGCGCACCGTGAAGATAGCTGGTCCGCCCAGGCGTGGGCTTGTGTCGTCTTTCCCGCAGTTGCAGGTGTCTGACAAGCTCTTTGAATCTCCCAGGCCAGCGAGCAGATCTCACTGCTTGAGATGCGACTTCGACTACGTCGGCAACTCTGGCACCCGGAATCTCGCTGCCTGAGAACTTGCAATGGACGAGAACTAGACGGATGAACCCGTCATCATGCTTCATGCAGATCAGGTCCGCGATTTCGTTGGGTCCGTCATCATCGAAGACCAAGGAGAATCCGGCATTGATGAAATTCTGTGCCACCGACCACTGGATAGAGTCCAAGCGCCTCGCGCCGTCTTTCCAGAGGGATTCCTTGGTAATATCGACCGATGACCAGTCCCACGGCTCCAGTCGGTCGCTTGGAATCTCAACCGTGCCTGCGTCCTCCGCTCGAAGCAGGATATTTCCATCAAGCTCGGAGAGGTCGACAAACCGAATGAGTGGAGGATAGTCGCCGAAGAATGCCGCCAGATCGGATTCCTTCGAACCGATTACAATCTTCGGTGTCCCGTAGAGGCTCTCGATTGTAAAGCCTGCTCTCCCCTCTACACGCATGCGAAACTGGCCAACCGGCGTATCCCGTTCGCCGGCTGTGACTTCAAACTCTACGACACCGTCGACGGGCTTGGCGTTTGTGAATTTTATGTCTGAGTCCAGGAAATCAAATTCGCGGCCGGGGATCCGAATTGAGATTTGATCCTCTGACCTTCCCAGCAGTTCAACAGGCCATTCGATGCTTAAGATGCCGGCGTCTGGCAACCTCTCCGCATAGTCGGGGATGAGGACGTTGGCGATAATGTCTTTGGTGCTAATGGTGGGATCAACAAGCTTCTCGCCGACGCCGTGTGCCCATTTGATGAACTTCGGGATTGTACCAGCGGCCTTGGACCAGACGCGGCCCTTGTACGAGCAGCCGATTGTGATCTGTTTGCCATCCTCCCAACCATAGCCGCTAATATTGGACTTTCGGGATCCCTTCTTCTCCGTCTCGCTTAGTGCCTGCCGGACGTCGACGCCTGTATACATGGCGAAGCTTAGATTCCGCCGTCCGTGCTTGGTGACGCCGAGATTGTTGAAGACAAGGCGCCCAATCCGGCCGAGCGGCCGAAACATCTCTTCACCGCTCATGCGTTCTTGGGCGCCAACGGCATCAGCTAAAGCGCCGTGATCTGATGCTTTGTCGGTAGAGGCCAAATATAGCAGCCGGGTCGCCTGGTCGTGATGAAGGACAAAGAGGTGCCATTCAAGCTGTCGCATCTCTTGGCTATTCGACCATCTTACCGTCTCGCGGAGTCGAACGGCGAAGTAGAGGGTGTGCTCGGGTTCGTTAAGCCAAACGTCAACAAGCTCGTACCGATCGGGGAGCCCCTGGAAAAAGCGCTTAGGATGAAACTTAGCGCATCGGTAAAACAGCGTACTGAAAACAGGACGAAGCGAACTTGGCGATATGCGGTCCTCGCTATGGCTTTTGCTCTCGTCGAAACTCCGGGAATTCTCCAGAAACTTGAGAAACTCTGCGTGCTCATGCGCGGCCTCGGAACTGAATTCGCGCAGCAACAAGTTCCAATCCGCGTCTCGCTATACAGCCGCTCGAGGGCGTGGGAATTGAAGGCACGGCAATGTTGGCGACCACACTCGCATTGCCGAGGTCGCCATCTCCGCCGCGAGTGATGCGGCCTACGAACTGCAGGAGTACTGCTAGGCTCTGATGGAGGTCGTGAACAGCCGCAATTTTTAGCTGAGGGATATCTATGCCCTCACCAAGCATGTTCACGCAGACAACGATCTTGGCCTCTCCGCTACGCACCTTGGCGACACGCTCGTCGTTGTCCTCGATATCCGAATGAATCAGAATGGGCTTCAAGTCGGCAGCGATACGCTCGTAAATCTCGCAGACTGACTCCGCACGGTCCTTCCGGCCGCATCGCGCAATAACCTGATGGGGGAGTCCCTTCGCGATATCTTCACGGAGTCGGCCGACCGCGACTTTGGCAATTTCTTCGTCGCCGGCATCGAAATCCACTTTGTAGACCGGCAGGAATTCGATTTTCTGAAAGTACCCATCCGCCTGCGCTTGCTTTAGTGGATAGGAGTAGATGACCTTGCCATCCACCAATTCGCCATCGCCGCGAAACGGCGTGGCCGTGAATTGCAGGACCTTCTTGTCATTGAAAGACTGCCTCAGTATCTGCCATGTCGATGCCTTTACGTGATGTGCCTCATCGACAACGAGCACGTCCATGATGCCCGCAATTCTATCCAGGAAGTTCGTGGCTGTGCCGCCCGAGAGGGATGAGACGACACCAACGACGACATTGCAGTCCTTGAACAGTTGCAGCTCTGCCTCGTTCTTGGGCCGGCGGCGGGCAATGCCAACAACTGGATTGGCAATCGAATTTGGGACGACACCAAGCGATCTCAGTTTCCCGAGACTGCGGAATTTTCCAGCTATCTGCGACCGGAGGGCTTTGCTGGGAACCGCCACGAGCAGCTTGTTGATCCGCTGCGCAACGAGAATGGCCAACATCGTTTCAGTTTTGCCCGTCCCGGTCGGCATCACAATTGTTGCCGGCGTACTGGACAGACTCCAATGCGCGCCAACCGCATGAAGCGCTCCAAGTTGTGGTGCCCTCAACCCCTCCTCGGGAAGGCCTGTGTCGTCTCTTGAGTGATAACTGAAACTGTCTTTCCAAGTTGCCGAGACGCTCTTTGTTCCCAGGGTCTGCTTGGCTCGTTCAATCTCGACATGGCTCAGCCATTCGTACACGCCGGGGCAGGTGCCTCGAAGGATTCCGTCGATGCCCACTGGCAATGCGAGCTTCTTTCGCTCTGTGACGATTATGCGCTCTCCGTTGCTGAGCAGCAGGCAGCGTTCTTTGACTCTCGGAGAGACCTGAATCTCATACTCCCGTTCAACGCACGCCTTTTCACCAGGCCGCAGTAGCTGAACGGCTTCTCCGATGTCGTACTTGATGGGTCCGAGTACGAGCTCGGGAAGGTCAATCTCAAGCCTGTCCAGCGCGAGGCGCATCTGCCCGGATCCGCTTACCATGGTTCGGTCCTGTGTTTTTGCGGCAGGTTTTCCGGCATGTAGGTTCCGGCTTTGATGCGATCGAAGACCGATTGATGAATGAGCGAGTTCTCGGGGATCGAGCGCGACGCGCCACCGTAAATTTTGAGGCGGAGTTTCCATTTGTCTTCCGGATCCCGGTAGGTCCGCGGCAGATACTCGACAGGCCACCACCAACCGGTCAACGAGTCATGTAGTCGGGGGCTGCCTATGGACGGTCGGCCGAGCCCCACTAGTCGCTGCAAACGAGCTTGATCGACCAGTAGATTGGGCATTGCCTCCCTGATCATCCAGTCCAATGCGATATTTGATGGACCGGACTCACTCTCAGAATGTCCCCCGCCGACGTCTGAATGGGTGCCGGCAAACCAGACCTGCTTGATGTCCTGGAAGCTTCGGCCTTTGCCCCATAGATGCTGACGAAAAAATGCTCTGCGCTCATCGATCGCAATTGCGTGGCGTACCGTCTTGACGATTGCGTTATTGGTCGTGAAGGGGAGGCTTACCGGGTCGTAAACCCAGCCCACTGACTTCACTGTGTCCCAAAGGCCCAGGAAGTGAATTGAACAGCGCCTAGAGAAGGCTTTGCGAAATCCGCGATAAATCTCCGGCCGCATCTCGTAACGAAACATCTTGGATGCATAGGGTACGAGGTTGTCGTTACCCGTGTTCAGCAATCCGCACTTTGCGATTAGGGCCGCAATACCCCTGGCAGTGTATGCCCCGCGACTAAATCCAAAAATGAAGACCCTGTCGCCATCCTCAAAGTAGTCCATGAGGTAAGTGTATGCTTCTTCGATATCGCGGAGAATTCCAGCGCCAAAGGCGAGGCCCGCTGCTTTGCTCAGGCGCTTGCCCAATCGCGACCAGACCGTCGGAGCGCTGAGGGTTCCCACGCCTGGATCATAGTACGTGGCTTGCCCATCGCTCTTTTCCAGGACCGAGTAGAGCTTGAGCACGTTGGTGCTGCGCTCTCCGTATTCGTTGCTCGTGCCGTCGCAACAAAGAACAATGTTTTTCGCCACGCCCCGCCGATCGCCTCCTGCCGGATGTCGCTGTCGCAACTTTTGCGGTATTATTATCAGACTACACGCAAATTGATAACGGCCCGGGACCATTTCAATGGCAATAACTTGCGAAGACTGCAGTCCCTATCTGTCTGTAACGTTGCTTCGTGGCTCTGGTGGTCAGACTCCCACGTCGGCTCAGCTGCGGACCGCGATGCGCAAGGTTCTCAAGTTGGCGGCAGCGGCACCCAATAGCCGTGTCTCTTCTCGAGACTTTAAGATGCCCGCCGCTCCGAAAGGTCTGCCGGACGGATTGGATGTCTCCTGGTTTCACTATGAGGAGCGACGATCCCCATCCTGGTGCCCTGGCGCCAACCTTGAGGATCGCACCCACCAGGCGGTCTATATCTTCCGGAAAGCGGACCTGGTCGCAATTTGCTTTTCCGATCCTGCCGCCCGCAATACGGCTGTGCGCGCCATTCGCAGCGCGGAAGCCGCACCGCTTAATCGCCTCAAGCCACTGTCGGCGGCTGAAACTGAGGCCGCCTTTGTTGAGAGCGGCCTGAGAACATTGTGGCTCGGTGGCGCTCACCGGCGCACACCGATCAAAGCAGACTCGAAGGTACTATCCGGGCTCGAACTTGAGTCGGCTCTGGATCCCCTTGAGGATCAGAGCTTCTACTACAGCTCGGTGCGCAGTACCTCGAGCAACAAGGATCTGGCACCAGCCGGGCAGGCCGCAATCGTTGGGGCGAGCCCAAGACAAGCTCGGATATGGCTTGGACCAACGAGATCGTGGGGCGAATTTGCCACCTGTGTCGAGAAGATCCTCGATCATGCTGCAGATAAAACCGGCGGGAAATTGCCGCAAAGGCCCCCCATCCCAATTCTGGCGCGGCCCGTTGACGGTCTGGATGGTGTCAAGGATCCCTACGACATGGCGGTGATTGTGCCAGAACTGAATCTTGCGGAGATAGCCGCTGGCGACGAAGAGGCGCTGGCACTGCAGCAATTCTGCGATGCTGCGAGGTTCAAGGTAGCTGAGTCTACGCAGCCGCCGGGTTTTGAAGCGGAAGTGTTTTGGGACGACGAGAAACTGGGCCGGCTTGGCTACACGTTCGATGTCCGCGAGTCTGGTAGCGTAGCGCTAACTTCCGAGATACTGGAAAAGATCGGAGACGCCGAGCATCAACAGGCCGTGCTCGATCTGTGCTGCAGGCCCGATTATCTCAGTATCTATTTTGACACAGGCCATACCTATGCTCGGGGGCAGTTCTATCGGACGAACTTTCGGGACTTTCCTTTCCCCGGTTGGGACTGGGTCAACATGTCGGAAGAAGGCATAGTGGTTCAGCGGGAAAAGCCACTCGACGATAAGCGTTTCGCAGTGGAGGATGTTGGCAGGGCAGAGGATTTGTCGTTATTCGGGTTCGTGGCGCGTCATTGGCCCAATATCAAAGACAGGGGGCCGGCAACCGGTTGGCTCGTTTGTGATGACGGCTCGATGGAATCGGCCGATTTTATTCACTTTGACGACAGCCAGGAACCGCCCCAGCTAACCCTAATCCATGTGAAGGGTAGCCACTCAGATCGTGCCAATCGCGGTGTCTCGGTCGCGGACTACGAAGTTGTTGTCGGCCAGGCCGTCAAGAATTTACGCCACGTAGACCGGGGGCTCTTGTTGGAAAAACTCAAAGCCAATAGCACAGGGACGCTTAAGGATGCAGTGTGGCTAAACGGCGAACGGCAGGCGAACCGGGAAGGTGTACTGGCAGCGCTAGGTCAAGCTGGCAGCAACATGGAACGTCATGTTGTAGTCTTGCAGCCCAGGGTACGGCGCAGCGTTCATGACAAGATTCGCGAAAAGATATCAGCCGGCGCAGGTACCTCGGACGTTCGCCGGATGCAACAGCTCGATACGCTGCTGCTCGGTGCTCGCGCCGATTGTAGTTCGATTGGCGCTTCCTTCACCGCAATCGGCGAAGACGATACCCTGCCCGCCTAGGCGGCCCTCAGAAACCTCTGAGCCGCTTGGTAGCCAATTGTGGCCGGGTCATTGCCGGCCGATGCCCGCTTAGGGGCAAAAGCTGACCCCATCCGGCTGCAAAGACACGTCTGGTCCGTGCCAAGAGCGGACTTTGCGCGTCTCAGCAAGGATAACCGCAATCCCGGCTACTCGTTTCCCTCTGCCGCAAACTTGGGCGCCGAGCAACGTATTGTCGGGGCGACGTGCCGGTCCAACGCTTGAAGGCGCGCGTGAAATGAGATTGGTCAGAATAGCCAAGCATATGCGCGATTTGTGCTCCCGTAAGCGCATCAGCCAGGACCAATTCGACGGCAGCAGATCGACGAATTTCGTCTACGAGGTCGGTGAATCTAAGACCAGTAGCAGCGAGACGTCGTTGTAGTGTCCTGACGCTTGTGTGGAGCTGCGCTGCCGCGTACGCGATGGCAACGGGCCCATACGGAAGTTCCACCTTTAGCAATTGCACAAGTCGATCGATTACGTCGGCTTGCCGTGGAAGATTCTGTGTCGAAGGCACGCTAGGCGGTGCGTCGGCCCGACCTAACGCATCGGACGCCGCGTCGGTTGCGTCCGAATTCGTCTTGCAAAGTCCTGTCAACGCAGCCATTTGGGCCACCGCAGAGCGAGTGTTTAGGGCAGGAACCTTTAGGGCTTGTAGTTGCTCATTCCGGGACCGGTTTTGTCGTAGATGTTGAAGAACTCGTCCGCCATGATCGTGGCGACGCCCCCTTCAGGCTTTTCGAGATTGTCCTGTTCCAGCTCTACGACACGCACTTTCCAGCCCTTTGGAAGACTTTTGAAACCGGCTTCCCCGGCGGCCATGAACTCTTCGTAGGTGTGCTGCGGCTTTAGGCCCAGCTCGAAGCCTTTCATGATCCATGTGTTGCCATCGGTATCGTCGATGAGCATTACCTTTGTGCCCTTATTCCAATTGATCGCACTCTTCCGAGCGATTGTTTGGGGCTCATATGGCTTGATGGTGTGAATGCTGAGATTTTTGCCCATGTTGAGTTGGGCAGTCCAAGGGGCCTTCAGGCCGCCGAACTCCCGCACCACGCCAACTTCGACTTCGAACCAATCGGGAGTCCACAGTTTGGGGCCATTCAAGGACGCACCCAGAACGCCGTACTGTTCCTTGATCTGGCTCATGTTGAGCCCCGCAACGAGTGACTGCGGAGCGGAATCCTTGTCAGCGGGAATGTCCGGGTTGGCATAGGTGCCGTAGCACTCGGCGACGATGTCTCCCGTTTTTGGATCGATGCCAGCAAGGTACATCTCAATGAATCGCATGAGATGGGAGTTTTCAATTCGCTTGGTCACGGCATGATCGCCATCAGAAAGGACTGCAGGTTCCGGCTCCGCCAGCGCCTTAAGGCACCCCTGCGACAGGCCTGCCAGGTGCTCCGCCATGCAATCCTTGATGCGCCCCTTGCCGGGAACCACTCCGTCGCAGAGCTGCCTAACGTCTCCAACGCACTCTCGGACAACATCGATGCCGTGGTCGAGCTTGTCCCACGTGTCTTCCGCAAAGGCCGGCTGTGCAAGGGCACCCAACGCCGCGATGGCAATCCAAAAGCGGCTCGTGAGACAGACAAGTCCATTGCGGTTCATCACCTATTGCTCCCCTTATTTGCAGGCGGCGCTTGCTACAAATTTCATTGGTCCATCCCTGCGCGGCTCGTTCCTTCCGGACCGAGGAAGGGCTGGCAGCGCTTTGGGGCGCTCGACCGTTGGTTGTCATCGGTATCAGAGAGTGCTAGCAACCGGTTGCTTTTTGAGGACATGCATTCCGCATGGCGAATCCCACTAACCCGGCAATGCAGCGCGCCGCTTCTCTCATGCAGCTGCCCGCGTTGCTGTCAGAATTGGGCGTCCCGCTTGATGTCGTTCTTGCCGGGACGGGTGTTCTGTCCGATGAACTCCGGCCGGACACCTTCATCCCTTACGCGGCTTATCTCGCTATCCTCGACAATGCCGCAGCGAACACGGGACGCGAAGACATCGGCTTGTTACTCGGAAACCGGCAATCCATCGCCGCGCTGGGTCCGCTTGGGCGGGTGATGTGCCATGCGGCGACGCTGGGCGAGGCACTCAGCGAATTCGCAGCCTTCCAGATCGGCAACTCAACCGGCGCCACCGTCTATCTCATGCAGGCGGATCGTGACGTCGTCCTTGGCTATGGCATCTACGACCCAGCAGTCCACGCCTCCGTCCATGTTCATGACGTGGTCGTCGCCGTGGGCTGCAAACTCGTAAAGGAGTTGACGTTGGGTTCCGTCGTGCCGGAGGAGGTGTGGCTCGCTCGTCCCGCACCACAAGACCTTAAGCCTTATCGATCGCTCGGAGGAATGACCGTCCGGTTTGGCCAGAGCCATTCTGGCGTCGTGGTTGGCTCCGCAGGGCTAGCCTGTCGCCTTCCGCAGGGCAACGCGACCCTCCACGAAGCGGCACTGACCGAACTTGCGCCAGACCTCGCGAAGGCCCGAAAGAGTGTGGCGGGGCTCGTGCGGCATGAACTGCGTCATTTGCTTCTCACGAGTCGCGCGCGGATGGACGATGCAGCTGCCCATCTCGGGGTCCACCCGCGTTCTCTCAGGCGCCGGCTCCAGGAAGAGGGGGTGACGTTCGAGGAGTTGAAGGATGAAGTGCGCTACGCGATGGCGCGTGATCTGCTGAGGCTGGGCGCATTAAGTGTAACGGACATCGCAACAACGCTCGACTACTCGTCTGCGAGTTCCTTCGTCCACGCCTTTGGGCGATGGAGCGGCATATCGCCGGCGAAGTGGCGAAAGAAGACGAACAGTCCGGCCAGTGCACCTTCGAACTGATCGGGCCGAGGTCAATTGCACAGCGAAAGTCCGGCACGGGTCGGAAACTGCCCTCGAGGCTACCTAAGGCCATGTCCGCTTTGGGTCAGAAGCAGACATTGCGGCTGAGCGGCCGGCTTGTCCGCTATGTGCCAAAAGCGGACGTCATGGGACACTCGACAATTAGGCGTGGCGGGGTTGCTCAGCCTAAAGATAGAACGAGATTTGGTCCAAGGTCAGCAGCACTTGGAGCGCTGCCTTCTGCGTATATGCGTCGGCCGGCGCCGCACCGTGACCTACTGCGTGCCGCGTCGCATTGATTGCTGAATCACCGAGGGGATCAAAGTCCTCATAGGTGTAGTTTCTCAGGTATACGAGAAACGGCCTTGGGAATAGCAGCGACGCTTCGTCCTGGTTCTTAGTGATGCCCTGCTCAATCGCGAAATCGAGGAGCTTTTCTATTTTGGCGCCGGACCCAACAGCGGCGATCCGTGCATCCCGCAGAACGCCCTCGATTTCCGTCAGCGCCGTCTTTATGCAGCCAACCGAGTCCCCACGCTCGAATGCATTGAGCGCTGATTCCAGCAGACTTCGGCGACTCGCGAAGTGTTCGTTGCGCCACCATCGGTCTGCCATGCACTCGAAACGGGCGCCGTCAAATTTTTCAACTAGCGCCCTTTCCTGAGCCTCGATCTCGAAATCGTGCTTGAACGCGTTCAACAGTGCTTCGAAATCACCACCAATCAGCTCCACAAATGGGAACCATCCAGCACGAACCAACCGCGGGAAGAATGCAGAATCATCGAACGTCTCGTAGATGTTTTGGAATCGCAACAAGCGATACAGGTGGGCGACCGCACACTCCACCTCCTCCTGGTTGGTCTCTCGCTGGTCATCAAGATCGAAGACAATCGCGAACTTCCAACCGACCTTTAGGATCCAGGCGACCTTGTCTGTAGGTGCAATCGTGACACCCATTGGACTCACGTGAGTGATATCCGCTATGTCGGAGAGGAATACTTTTTGGCCTGCGCTGATGTTGCGTTTTGCACGCATTTTTATGCTAACGGCAACGCCATTTGGGTACAGTTCGGCCGCATGGTCCTCATGGACAACCAAGAGAAATCCGCACCAATGATCCGGCACCAGTTCGATGCCCAATGCACGCGCACGCCCAGCCAGGTGGTCGAGTAGTCCCTTCACATACGTGTAAAATTCGGGTTGATCGGACGTGAGCGCTGCATGAGTGAGAACCGCAACGGTCTCTCCGGCGCGCGCGTTCGATGCCGCGAACCCGCTGATTTTTACGTTGGTCAATTTGATCGGTTCTGGACTGTCAACGGGGGGGATCTTCATCTCGTGATTATGTCACCTCAGCCGAAGCTCCAAAAGCGGAGGTGTAGCCAAGCCACCGGGCCGTCTATGATGGCAGAGAATCTCCTAGAGGACGTGCCCCACTGGCACATTCTCACGTCTTTCGTAGTGACAAACGACACGAGGCTTAGAAAAAGTCAGCCCACGCGGCTTCCCCCGCTGTGCCCGGTGAAATGAGGACGCAGCATTTGCCGCGTGGTTGGCTTCAATCTCGCCAGCAACATCTGCCTGCTCCATGAGGGGCTGGGAGAGTGGCGCTGGCCGTTGGAATGAAGCGGTACCAAACCGATGGCGTAATTTGTCAGGCGGAGCGTCCGGAACAGCTCACGAGCGTGCTTCAATCCTATTGGCGTTTCCCCATGCTGTGGCACGCCATTGTGGGGTGGAATTCTTGTTGATAAGAGCAATGCTTCCTATGCTCGTTCCGTCGGAGGTGCCGGCTGGCCAACGTCTAAATCGACTCCGGTTCTTCATGCCAATCGACACCTAGGAGCACTCGCAATGCGGTTGCTCATGGATGGCGATAGGCCTCAATTTCGCCGACAGAGCGAGGGATGATTTTGGGCTGGCGCATCACAAAGGAACTGCCTCCGCGTGGTAGCTACTTGGTAGCTAGATCGGCCGAGAGAGTGGTGACTGAAAATGCTAAGCCACTGAAAGTGTGTATATATTCGGCGCTGAATCGGGCCTTTCTGCTTTAGTTGGTCATCTCGATATCGGCGCGGGAGGGCGTGGGGTCTCCGCTCGGGTGATTGTGGACGAGCACGATGGCCGTAGCCGAGAGCTCCAGCGCCCGCTTCACCACCTCGCGCACATAGACGGGCGTGTGATCCACGGTGCCTTCCTGCTGGATTTCGTCGGCGATGATCTGGTTGCGCTTGTCGAGAAAGAGAATGCGGAATTGCTCCTTCGCCTCGAAGCCCATGGCCGCACGGCAGTAATCCAGCACGCCTTGCCACGACGACAGCACCGGCCGCTCCAGGACTTCGCCGCGCATGAGCCGCAAGGCGGCGGCCCGCACGAGCTTGATCTCCGTCACGGCTGCGTCCCCGAGACCCGGCACTTCGAGCAACAGGTCCTCGGGCGCATTCATGGCCTCTGCGAAGGTGCCGAAACGGGCAAGGATGGCCTTGGCCAAGGGTTTCGTGTCCCGGCGGGGCATGGCCCGGAACAGGACCAGTTCCAGAAGCTCGTAGTCGGGGAGGGACTGCGCGCCGCCTTCGCGGAAACGCTTTCGCAGCCGTTCGCGATGACCGAGATAATGCGGCTTGGCGGCGTCTTGGAACCCAGGGCCTTCTGAGGCCGTTTGGTCGGCGGAGCCAGCCGTATCGTCAGAGCTCAGTTTTTCCTTAGAGCTCATTGGGTGGAGTCCCGGTTGGTCGGCTCTCCGAGCGGCTCACGCTCTAGGCGCGCACGGGTGGACGATCGAGTCCGGCCGGCGACAGGGTGAAAATCTTGCACCCCGTGTCCGTCACGCCGATCGTGTGCTCGTATTGCGCGGACAGCGAGCGGTCGCGTGTCACGGCGGTCCAGCCGTCGGAGAGGATCTTCACGTGCGGCTTGCCGAGATTGATCATGGGCTCGATCGTGAAGAGCATGCCGGGCTTGAGCGGCAGTCCTTCGCCCGGCTCGCCGTAGTGAAGAATGTTCGGCCGGTCGTGGAAAACTTGGCCAAGGCCGTGGCCGCAGAAGTCGCGGACCACGCCGCAGCGCTCGCCTTCCGCATAGGTCTGGATAGCGTGGCCGATATCGCCGGTCGTCGCGCCCGGCTTGACCGCCTCGATGCCGAGCATCAGAGACTTATGGGTCACCTCGAGCAGGCGCTCGGCGGCGCGGGAGATCGCTCCGACCGGATACATGCGGCTGGAATCGCCATGCCAGCCATCGACAATGAGGGTGACATCAATATTGACGATGTCGCCTTCCTTGAGTGCACGCGGGCCCGGAATGCCGTGGCAAACGACGTGATTCACGGAGGTGCAGATGGATTTCGGGAAGCCGCGATAGTTGAGCGGGGCTGGTGTCGCGCCATGGGACGTGGCGAAGTCGAACACCAGATCGTCGAGCGCTTCAGTGGTTACGCCGGGTTCCACGTGCTCGACAAGCATGTCGAGGGCTTCGGCCACGAGCCGTCCCGCCTTCGCCATGCCGGCGAATGCTTCGGGACCATGCAGCTTGATTCTGTTGTCGCGCGTCTGGGCGCGGGCGATTTCTAGTTCGGACATAGGATCGGATTATAGGGAGCGTTGTCCCTACAGCTAGTGCGAATTCGCATGAGGTTCAAGACGCGGCAGTTCCGTGGCCCTGCGTTCGCACCTGAATGGGCCGTGGGAGGCCGAGACCCTCCAAAGAAACGCTGGACGCCATGGCCAGGGCCTCGACCCCGGAGGCCAATGCTGCCTGGAAGGCGGCCGCATACGCAGGGTCGATATCGTCGGCCCAGCGCGAGGCCTCCGCATCGCCCCGTTGGACGAAATAGACCATGACGGCACGCGCCCCGGCCGCCACCATGGTGGAGAGTTCGCCCAGGTGCTTGGCACCCCGTGCCGTCACCGAATCCGGGAATTCGGCCAATCCGGCTTCCCGCATCAGATGAACGTTCTTGATCTCCACATAGCAGGGCGGGCGGGTTTCATCCTCGAGCAGGATGTCGATCCGGCTGTTCGTGCCATAGCGGACCTCGCGGCGGATGGAGGCATAGCCGGATAGCTCCGGAATGAGGCCCCGTTCGATGGCGGCGGCCACCGCCCCATTGGGGCTCGACGTATTGATGCCGACAAGCGCCGGACCCCGGCCGAGATCGACCTCGATCAACTCCCAAGAGAAGGCCAGTTTCCGCTTCGGGTTGTTCGATTTCGACAGCCAAACGCGCGAGCCGGGCTCCGCGAGCCCCAGCATGGAGCCTGGATTGGCGCAGTGAGCCGTGACCGTATCTCCGGTGAGGAGCTCAATATCGGACAGGAAGCGCTTGTAGCGCTTGACTAGCCGGCCTTCGACGAGCTGGGTTGGAAACCGCATGAGCATGGGGAAACCTAGAAAGGCCGCCCCGTTGCGGCAAGCGTCCTATCGGCGCCGTCCCCACTAGACACGTGCCCGAACTTCCCCTTCACTCCCGGCCATGAGCGAGGAGACGCAAAGCCCCGATACGGTGACGGCCGCGCTGATCGTGATCGGCGAGGAGATCCTCTCGGGGCGTACGATAGATACCAACACACCCTATATCGCCGCCCACCTCGGCAAGGCGGGGATTGCGCTGCGCGAAATACGGGTGGTGGCCGATATCGAAGCCGAAATTGCCGACGCCGTGAACGCGTTGCGGCGGCGCTACTCCTATGTGCTCACGACAGGTGGGATCGGCCCCACGCATGACGACGTAACCACGGATGCGATCGGGCTGGCCTTCAATGTTCCGGTCGGCATCAACGACGAGGCGGTGGAAGCGATGCGCCTGCAATACCGTCCTGAGGACCTGACGCCGACCCGACTGAGAATGGCGCGCATTCCCGAGGCCGCGCTCATCCACAATGCGGTTTCCCGTGCGCCCGGCTACATGATCGAGAACGTTATCGTCATGGCCGGCATTCCGGCCGTGATGCAGGTCATGCTGGACGAGGTTCTCCCGCGCCTTGCCAAAGGACGCCCGTTAAGGGCGCGCGCGGTGCGGGTGAACGCACCGGAGAGTGAAGTGGCCACACCGCTCGCCGCACTCCAAGCAGCCTATGCCGACGTGCAGATGGGCTCCTATCCCTTCGTCGAGCAACGGCGCTACGGCACCTATCTCGTGCTTCGTTCCGTGGACGACGAAAGGCTCGGCGAAGCCCTCGAAGCCCTTTGGGGCATTATCAGCGAGCACGGTTTTACGGCCAGCCAAGTCGACGAATCTTAACGCCGGCTGGCCAGGCGGTACATTCCGAATCATTTTGGGTGCTGAGGCCCTAGCTTCAAAGCTGTGGAAATTTTTCGCGCTCGAGGCCGTCCAAAGAGCGGGCCGGGCCATTTTTTGACACGCGGCCCCAAGCGATTCGGACCGGCGTGGCCGCCGGGAAGTCCGACGTCTGCGCTTTTTCCAGGACGGCTCTGTCCTAGATGACTCGATCCTATCACAGGTAACAGACGCGCGGACGCGCGCGGAACGGTTCGAAATACACTGCATACGGAATAATGTGCTTGTCGTAGGCAGTGAAGCGTCGATGCAAACGGCGGCGACAACAATCTGCGACGAAGGAGGGGTAGCTGCCAGCTCTACCCGGCCGGAAAGCTTGAGAATATCAGTCCGTAGACAGAGTATCGCTGGGTTCTAATGCCGGGCAGACCTGCGCAGAAAGTCCGTCACGGGAGGCCGTGAGTCAGCATGGCGGGACTGAAACCGAGGCGCGGCGCAACCGCGGGGCGGTGCCCCTAGGCGCCATGGTGCGACGCCCATAACCCATTGATTTTACGCAATAAAAAAGGCGCGAGGAGCATTGCTCCCGCGCCTTTTTGCGATGCTGTCGCGAAGGACTAGGCCCTTTTGGTGGCCCTCTTTTTCGCCGGCGCCTTCTTCTTGGCGACCCGCTTCTTCGCAGGAGCCTTCTTCTTCACAGGCCGCTTCTTCGCAGCCGTGGTCTTGCGCACGGTTTTCTTCTTCGCCGGCGCTCTCTTCTTAGCGACGGTCCTTTTCTTGGCGACGGTTTTCCGCTTGGCCGACGCCTTCTTCTTTGTTGCGGTCTTCTTCTTCGCTACTGCCATTTCTAGATCCCTTCCTATCGGGTGGCTGGCTAATCGGATGACACTAAAACTACACCCTAACTACACCCGCTCGTCGATCCGCACGTATCGCATTTCAGACACGTCCCGTTTCGGACGAGGGTAAAGTTGCCGCATTCTCCACATGCTTCCCCTTCATAACCCTTAACGCGCGCTTCGGCGACGAGCGCCGATGCACCGCGTTGGGCCAGGGCTTCGACAGCCAGCGCCACATGTTCGACCGTGCTGGAAGACGTCGTGTCGAGCGACGCGGTCGTCGGACCGGCCGTTTCGGTAAGCGACTCTTCCTCATCGTCTTCGCTAAGAGCTTGCACCCGCGCCGTTGCGGATTGCGCATCGCCCGCCGCGGCGCGTTCGCCGAGCCGTCCCCGGGTGAAGCCGGGAGAGACGAGCAATTCGGGGCGCTGCTGGCCCTGGCCGGCATCGGCCGATCCAACGGTGGTGCTTCCAATTTCGTTAGGATCGACATGCGCCAGTTCGAAACGGCCGAGATAGGACACGGCCAGTTCACGGAACAGATAGTCGAGAATGGACGTGGCGTTCTTGATGGCCTCGTTGCCGCGCACGGGCCTGCCGGTTCGAAACGGGTGAAGGTGAAGGCGTCGACGAACTCGTCAAGCGGCACGCCGTATTGCAGGCCGACCGACACCGCGATGGCGAAATTGTTCATCAGCGATCGGAAGGCGGCGCCTTCCTTATGCATGTCGATGAAAATCTCGCCCAGACGGCCGTCGTCGTATTCGCCGGTCCGCAGATAGACCTTGTGACCGCCGACCACGGCTTTCTGGGTATAGCCCTTGCGGCGATCCGGCAGACGCTCGCGATCCGCCGAAGCGCGTACACGCTCGATCACGCGCTCGACGATGCGCTCGGTGACGACTGTGGCGCGCTGGACTGCGGGCTGATCGGACGCGACCGCCGCCAGCACTTCGTCCTGCTCGTCCTCGTCCTCGGACAGAAGCTGGGCATTCAGCGGCTGCGAAAGCTTGGAGCCGTCGCGATACAGGGCGTTTGCTTTCAGGGCGAGACGCCAGGACAGGAGATAGGCCGCCTTGCAGTCCTCGACGGAGGCTCTCGTCGGCATGTTGATGGTCTTGGAGAGTGCGCCGGAGATGAACGGCTGCGCGGCCGCCATCATCCGGATGTGGCTTTCCACGGACAGGTACCGCGTGCCTTTGCGCCCGCAAGGCGAGGCACAGTCGAACACCGGCAAATGCGCGGGGTCGAGACCAGGCGCCCCTTCGAGAGTCATCGCACCGCAGGCATATTCGTTCGCGGCGTCGATGTCGGCCTTGGCGAAGCCGATTTCGGCCAGGAGGTCGAAATCGGGCAGATCGAGTTGCTCCGCGGTAAGGCCAAGCGTGCCGACGCAGAAGTCCTCCCCAAGGGTCCACTTGTTGAAGACGAACTTGATGTCGAAGGCGGATGAGACAGCCTTTTCGACCACGTCCAGCTTCTCAGGTGTGAAGCCTTTCTCCGCGAGGGCCTCGAGATTGACGCCGGGGGCGCCCTCGAGCGAACCGCGGCCGACGGCATAGTCGATGATCTGCTTGATCTCGGCTTCGTCATAGCCAAGCGCTTCAAGCGCCTGAGGCACCATGCGGTTGATGATCTTGAAATAGCCGCCGCCGGCGAGCTTCTTGAACTTCACCAAGGCGAAGTCCGGCTCGATGCCCGTCGTATCGCAGTCCATGACGAGCCCGATCGTGCCCGTGGGCGCGATAACGGTGGCTTGAGCGTTGCGGTAGCCATATTGGCGTCCAAGCTCCAGCGCCTGATCCCAGGCCCGCATGGCGTGGGTGAGGAGGCTCGGGTCGGGGCAGGCGGCATGGTCGAGCGGCACCGGCGGTGTCGACAGCTCCTCATAGCCATGCTGTTCGCCCCGTGACGCCCGCGCATGGTTGCGGATGACCCGCAGCATGTGCTCGCGGTTCGCCTCGTAGCCGGGGAAGGCCCCGAGCTCGCGGGCCATCTCCGCGCTCGTGGCATAGGACACGCCCGTCATGATCGCGCTCAGCGCGCCGCCAATGGCCCGGCCTTCGTCGCTGTCATAGGGGATGCCGGAGGCCATCAGAAGGCCGCCAATATTGGCGTAACCCAGTCCCAGCGTCCGGTACTCATAGGACAGCTGCGCGATCTGACGTGACGGGAACTGCGCCATGGTGACGGCGATTTCCAGCACGAGCGTCCACAGCCGGATGGCATGCTCGTAGCCTTCGACGTCGAAGCTACCGTCCTTGGTGCGGAAGGCCATGAGGTTGAGCGAGGCCAGATTGCAGGCCGTGTCGTCGAGGAACATGTACTCCGAACACGGATTCGAGGCATTGATCGGGCCCGCGCTGGGGCAGGTGTGCCAGTCGTTGATGGTCGAATGGAACTGGATGCCCGGATCGGCGCAGGACCATGCGGCATAGCCAACCTGGTCCCAAAGCTCCCGCGCCTTCACCGTCTTCGCCACGCCGCCGGTCTTGCGCAGGATCAGATCCCAGTCGCCGTCCTCCTCGACGGCGGTCAGGAACTCGTCGGTGACGCGTACGGAGTTGTTCGAGTTTTGGCCCGCGACCGTGCGGTAGGCCTCCGAATCCCAATCCGTGTCGTAAGTGGGAATCTCGAGTGACGTGTAGCCCTGGCGTGCGAACTGAATGATGCGCCGGATCATGCTGTCCGGAACCTTTGCCTTGCGTGCAGCCTTGACCTCGCGCTTCAGTGCCGGGTTCTGCTTGGGATCGAAACAGCCGTCATTGTCGCTGTCGCAGTTGACGCAAGCCCGCAGCACCGCGTTCAGACGGTCCGATAGAACCTTGGAGCCGGTGACGAGCGCGGCAACCTTCTGCTCTTCGTGGACCTTCCAATTGATGTAGGACTCGATGTCCGGGTGATCCATGTCGACCACCACCATCTTGGCCGCCCGGCGCGTCGTACCGCCGGACTTGATCGCGCCGGCGGCCCGGTCGCCGATCTTCAGGAAGCTCATCAGGCCGGAAGACTTGCCGCCGCCCGACAGGGGCTCGTTCTCGCCGCGCAGCGACGAGAAGTTGGTCCCGGTGCCCGAGCCGTATTTGAACAGGCGCGCCTCGCGCACCCACAGATCCATGATGCCGTTCTCGTTGACGAGGTCGTCTTCGATCGACTGGATGAAGCAGGCATGGGGCTGGGGATGCTCGTAGGCGGACTCGGAGGCCTTCAGGATGCCGGTCTCGAAGTCCACATAGTAATGACCCTGGCTCGGGCCATCGATGCCGTAGGCCCAGTGCAGGCCCGTGTTGAACCATTGCGGGCTGTTGGGCGCGCCCATCTGCTTCGCCAGCATGTAGCGCATTTCGTCGAAGAAGGCCTCGGCGTCGTCTTCGGACGAAAAGTAGCCGCCCTTCCAGCCCCAATAGGTCCAGGTGCCCGCCAAGCGGTCGAAGACCTGCCGCGCGTCGGTCTCGCTGCCGAACCGATCGGCCTCCGGCAGCGCTTCCATCGCGTCCATATCGGGCACGGAGCGCCACAGCCAAGAGGGGACCGAATTCTCTTCGACGCGCTTCAGCTTCGCCGCGACGCCGGCCTTGCGGAAATATTTCTGAGCCAGAATGTCAGCCGCGACCTGGCTCCAATGGGTCGGGACCGAGAAGCTCTCGAGAGCGAACACGACCGATCCGTCCGGGTTCTTGATCTCGCTCGCACTCTCGCGAAACTCGATACCGGTGTAAGGAGATTGCCCCCGCTCTGTAAAACGTCGTTGAATCCGCATCTTAGCTCATGCCCCTTTCGTGAATTTCGGCCCCAAATCGTGCATCAGTGCGAACTTTCAGACTGATCCGATTCGAAGGCGCCCTCAACCGCGAGCATCAACATATTGATGTTGAGAGGTTGAAATATACTAAACCCTGTGGGCACGTGGATGTATAGTATGTGGATAGCCGGTGGATAAGCTGCAAGCACCGGCAGGGAAAACCGCCAAGAATCCGTCATTTGGCCCCTAGGGCACTGCTCGGGGTCGACTCGGCGCCCGCGTCTTCCAGCAGTGCATAACGTGTTGACGAGGCCACGACATATGGGGGTCGGGCGGTGGCCGTGGCGCAGAGCAGGGCACAAATCGCGGGCCCACGCGGCCCTTCGTCCGCTGGACAGGGGCCCTGTGGGCGGGCCATAGTCCCTTATAGCGCACTGCACAAAATCGCGGCTGGGACGTGCGCATCCAACGGTGAAGGCTGACGATGGGATTCTTCAGTGACTTGTTTACCTGGTGGCACGGCGACACGCTGGGCACGCGGCTCTATACGTGGCGCAAGGGCGAGCGCGTCGGCGAGGACGGGCTCGGCAACGTCTACTACAAGGAGCGGAACGGCACGCGCCGCTGGGTGATCTACAAGAACCTCTCCGAGGCCTCGCAGATACCGCCGGAATGGCACGCCTGGATTCACTTCATCACCAACGAGCCGCCCACGGACGAGGACTACAAGCCCCGGCCCTGGGAGGAGGCGCATCGGCCCAACCTGACCGGAACGTATGAAGCCTACCGGCCGCCGGGATCGGTCATGCGCCCGCGTGTGCAGGAGCAGCCGCTGGATTACGAACCCTGGTCGCCGGAATCCTCGTAAGGCAATCCTCGAAGACGAGTTCCTCGAAGCCAAGTAATGCACGGACCCATATCCGATTCCCTTGAGGCTCATGCGGGCCCCCGCATGCTCCAACGCTGGTCTGCCTCCGACTTCGCGAAGAACGGGCAGTTCATCCAGGACATGGCCGGTCCCATCTTCGCGCTGCTCGCGCCCAAACCCGGTGAGCGGATCCTGGATCTGGGCTGCGGCGACGGCACGCTGACCGCGGAAATCGAAGCCGCGGGCGCCGACGTGCTCGGCGTCGACAACAGCGTCGAGTTACTGGCGGTCGCCCGCATGAAGGGCCTCTCGGTGAAGCGTGCCGATGCCCATGAGCTCGACTACGTTCAGGAGTTCGACGCGGTGTTCTCCAATGCGGCGCTGCATTGGATGCAAGATCCGGCCCTCGTGATCGATGGCGTCGCGCGGGCGCTCCGTCCGGGCGGCCGGTTCGTCGGAGAGCTTGGCGGTCATGGCAACGTCGCCGCCATCGCCACGGCCTTGCGCGCCGTCGTGAAGGCGCGCGGCGGCGACCCGGCCCAAGCGGTGCGCTGGTACTTTCCAACGATGGAAGAGTATGGCGCGTTGCTGTCGAGCCACGGATTCATCGTTCGGGACATGGCGCTCGTGCCGCGGTCGACGCCCCTCAAGGGGGACATGCAAGGTTGGCTCGGAACCTTCTGCCGGTTCTTCTTCGACCGGTTCGAAGAGCCGGAGCGCAGAGATGTCCTGGAGGAGGCGCTGGAGCTCTTGAGACCCTCGCTTTGCGATACGCAAGGCCGCTGGACGGTCAATCACATCCGGCTTCGCTTCAGCGCGGAGCGCAGTCCGAGTTAACAAACGCCTAGGAAAGCTGGGGCATCTATGTCACACCGTTGCCTCAATGATCGCCCACGCGTGTCGTGAGTAGCGGTGTCGCTCCCGCCGGCAAGATTGGCTCAGGAGCGTTACTAGTCGCGATCCTGGGGGCGGAAGCGAGCGAAGAGATGGGCATCAAGGGGAGCAATAGGGGACAGCGATTGGCCGGCCGCGCCGCTTTGGCCGCGCTTGCAGCCTGTACGTTGGCTCTCCCCGCAAGCACCGCTGTCGCCGCGCCGGTCGAGAACGAGACGGCCGTCTTCGCAGCCTTGGACAAGGTGACGGGCCGCATTCAGCATCTCGAGATTCCGATCGATCAGACCGTCGAGTTCGGTGCCCTGAGGGTAACGCCGCGCATCTGTAATTCGCGCCCGCTCACCGAGAAGCCCGATACGGCGTCCTTCGTCGAAGTCGACGAGGTAAAGTTGACGGGCGAACAGCAGCGCATTTTTACCGGCTGGATGTTTGCCGAAAGCCCAGGCCTTCACGCGGTCGAGCACCCTGTGTTCGATGTCTGGCTGACGAAGTGCAAGGATCCGATCGGCGGTCCCCCGCCCGAAAGCGCGGAGACCGAAACCGAAGAGGCATCCGAGGAAGCAGCTGCCGCCGAACCGGCGCCTGCACCGGCCGCGCCGCCTGCAGCGGCTCCGCCGGCCCGTCCCGCCGCGCCGCCACCGGCTGCCCGGCAGCAGCGGCCGCTCCTGCCTTGGCTACAACGCTAACGTCGCTGCAGTGCTAAGAGGAGCCCGGCGTTGATGCGCCGCTGACCAGGTCCAGAATCTCGGCCGGATCCGTATCGGCGGGCAGGGCACCAAACGAAGCGGCAGCCATATCCCCGTCATCACCGCTACCGCTGCCCGCGCCGCAGTCCAAAGCCTCTTCCAGAAGCTGCTGAAAGACCTGCCGGCTGATCTCCATTGCGCCGAACTGCACGAGGTGATCGGTGATGAACTGCGTGTCGAGCAGGGTGAAGCCGCCATATTTTAGGCGTGCGACCAGATAGACGAGTGCAATCTTGCTGGTGTCCCGCGCCCGGGAAAACATGCTCTCACCGAAGAACGCCCGGCCCAGATGGACACCGTAAAGCCCGCCGGTCAGCATGCCGTCCTGCCAGACTTCGACCGTGTGGCAGTGGCCGAGAGCGAAAAGCTCCCCATAGAGGCTGCGAATGCGACTGTTGATCCAGGTACTCCGGCGGCCGGATCGCGGCTCCGCGCAGCCGTCGATCACCGCGTCGTAGTCGTTGTCGATTCTGACTTCATAGCCGCCACGGCGGATTGTCTTAGCGAGGCTCCTGGAGACGTGGACCGCGTCCAGCGGCAGGATCCCGCGGCGCTCGGGTTCGATCCAATAGAGCGCGTTGTTGTCCGCGCTTTCCGCCATCGGGAAGATGCCGCACGAATACGCCTTCAGCAGAACCTGAGGCGTGATCTCGATCGTGACGTCGTCCAGAGAAGTCATGACCCAAGAGTCCCCGACGCGGGCGCATCTGGCAAGTACCTGTCCGGTGGCAAGGGCCTGTCCGGCAGTGCTGCGCCGAACGCTTGGCTTGCGTAACGCGGATTAGCGCTCGCCGTTCGGCGCCAAGTGATCCTCGAGCCAGTGGATATCGTAATGGCCGTTGACGATGTCCGGCTCCTGGATGAGCGACGAGAACAGGGGAATGGTCGTCTCGATGCCATCGACCACGAATTCTCCCAAAGCCCGCTTGAGACGCATCAGGCACTCATTGCGGTTCCGAGCGTGCACAATGAGCTTGCCGATCAGACTGTCATAATACGGGGGGATGGTGTAGCCCGCATACGCGCCTGAATCGACCCGGACTCCAAGGCCGCCGGGCGGATGGAAATGGGTGATGGTGCCCGGAGAGGGCCGGAACGTCAGCGGGTTCTCCGCATTGATGCGGCACTCGATGGCGTGGCCGTCGAAACGAACATCTTCCTGCTGGATCGTCAGAGGGGCGCCTGAGGCGATGCGGATCTGTTCGATCACGAGATCGAGCCCCGTGATCATTTCGGTCACGGTGTGCTCCACCTGAAGCCGCGTGTTCATTTCGATAAAATAGAATTCGTTGTTCTCGTAGAGGAACTCCACGGTTCCGACACCGCGGTATTTCAACTTGCGCATGGCCTTTGCCACGATCTCACCGATCCGGACGCGCTCGCTTTCGTTCAGCGCGGGCGAGGGGGCCTCTTCCCAGAGCTTCTGGTGCCGCCGCTGAATGGAGCAGTCGCGCTCGCCCAGATGAATGGCGTTGCCGTTGCCGTCGGCGAGAACCTGCACCTCGATATGGCGAGGTTTGCCGAGATACTTCTCCAGATAAACCGTATCGTCGCCGAAGGCGGCGCCGGCTTCCGTACGGGCCGTGCTGAGGGCCGCCTCGAGTTCGTAGTCGAAATGGGCCAGCTTCATGCCGCGGCCGCCGCCGCCGGCGGACGCCTTCACCATCACCGGGTATCCGATTTCCTCGGCGACTACCTTCGCGGTCTCGAAGTCGGAAATGGAGCCGTCCGATCCGGGCACGACCGGAATGCCAAGGGACTTTGCCGTCTCCTTAGCTCTGATCTTGTCGCCCATCACCCGGACGTGCTCGGCCGTCGGGCCGATAAATGCGATGCCGTGCTCCTCGAGGATTTCGGCGAAACGGGCATTCTCGGCCAGGAAGCCATAGCCGGGGTGAACGGCATCGGCGCCCGTGATCTCGCACGCCGCGACGATCGCGGGAATGTTGAGATAGCTCTCCTTGGCCTGCGGCGGGCCGATACAGACGCTCTCGTCGGCGAGGCGCACATGCATGGCATGCGCGTCGGCGGTCGAGTGGACGGCGACGGTGGAAATGCCGAGTTCTTTGCAGGCTCGCTCGATGCGAAGCGCGATCTCTCCCCGGTTGGCGATCAGGATCTTGTCGAACATTTCTGTCTGGCTGTTCCTACTCGATCACGACGAGGGGTTCGCCGAACTCGACCGGCTGTCCGTCCTCGACGAGAATTGCCGTGACCTTGCCGGACTGAGGCGAGGGGATGTGGTTCATCGTCTTCATCGCTTCGATGATGAGAAGCGTCTGACCCGACTTTACCGAGCTGCCGATTTCGATGAATGGCGCCGCTCCAGGCTCGGGAGAGCGATAAGCGGTTCCCACCATAGGTGAGGAGACCGAGCCCGGATGGGCACCCGCGTCCTCCGACGGCGCGCGGCGCTTCGGCTCCGCATGCTCCACTGCGGCTGGTGCAGGCGCAGCAGCCACGGCCGCTGCCGTCACATTGACGTTGCGCGCGACGCGGAAGCGGCGTCCGTCGATTTCGATCTCGATTTCCGTAAGGCTGGTTTCATCCAGAAGCGTTGCGAGCTCCCTGATGAGGTCCGTATCGAGGCTTCCCCCGTCTTTTGTCATTGGCGTCCTTTCATGGTCGTCGTCCCCTCAGGCATCGGAAATCGCGGAGGCCAAAGCCTCGATCGCGAGTTCGTAGCCAAGGCCACCGAAACCGCAGATTACCCCCTTCGCGGCCCCGGAAATATAGGATTGGTGGCGGAATGGTTCGCGCTTGAAGATATTCGATAGGTGAACCTCGACGACCGGCACGTCGCAGGCAAGCAATGCATCGAGCATGGCTATCGAGGTGTGGGAATAAGCACCCGCGTTGACGATGAGGCCAGCCCCATTGGCGCGCGCCTCCTGAATCCAGTCCACGAGTTCGCTCTCGCCGTTGCTCTGCCGGAACTCGACCGCAAGGCCCAGCGCATCGGCCTTGCGGACGCAGCGCTGCTCCAAATCCGCCAGGGTCTCGGTACCGTAGACCTCGGGTTCGCGAGTCCCCAGCAGGTTCAGGTTCGGGCCATTCAGGATGTAGATTGGCTTGGCCATGGTGAATTCCCGGTAGGCGATCCAGGGCTGACACGCCCCAGCCTGCAGATTCAGACAGAGCCGCGCGTGAAACTGGCGAAATGAAGTGCGGCAGCGGGCCGTTTATCAGCTTTTTGGAACTTGAGCAAAAACCGTTGAGCCCCCGACGGGCGCTCCGGCTCCGCGGGGACCCGTACCCGGCTTCAGACCGGCCGTCAGCAGCTGGTCTTACAGCCCTCTTTCCGGATGACCTCGACGTTCTCGACCAACTGGTCATACAGATCGTCCGGCGCGCCCGGAATAGTGCGGTCTCCGATCAGGTAGAGCGGGGTGCCCTGGAGTCCGAGACTCTGCGCCAGCGCATAGGCTTCGGCGAGGCCATCCGCGACCTCCTGGCCCTCCATGTCCTTCTCGAGCTGAGGCACGTCGAGCCCGAGTTCGTTGGCGATCCGCAGGACCTTCTCCTTGTTGGCCTTGCCCGGCTCGCTGAAGAGCTTCTGGTGCATCTCGAGATATTTGCCCTGCATCTTGGCGGCGAGGGCTCCCTTGGCTGCATCTTCGGAGTCCCCGCCGAAGATGGGGAGTTCCTTGAAGACGACGCGGACCTTGTCGTCATTGTCCGTCAGCTTCATCACGTCCGGCATCGCACGGCGGCAATAGCCGCAATTGTAGTCGAAGAACTCGACCACGGTGACGTCTCCATCGGGGTCGCCGGCCGTGAAGGACTTGTCCGAGCGGAACAGAGCGTCGGCGTTCTCGCTGATGGCCTTGTTCTGCTGCTGATCCTGCTCTTCCTGCTGGCGCCGGTCGAGTTCGGTCGTCATGGCGACGAGGATCTCGGGATTCTTCGTGAGATACTCTTGGACGACGTCTTCGATGGCCTTCTTGTCGGAGATGCCACCCGCGAGACTGGCGGTCGCGGCGCTGTCGCGCCAAACGATAAGGACGGTGGCGGCGCTCACAATAGCGGCGACGACCGCTGCGACGAGGGCGGTGGCCAGGCCAGTCTTAAAGGTCATACTGAGGTCTCCGAAAGTTTGCGTGGGCCCTACGCATCATTTTTTGCGTTCGGGCATTTTGAAATCGAGAATGTCTTGGGCGCGCAGCCATTGCGGCGTGCCGCCCGGTAAACCGTCTTGTGCCCTCTTGGCCATCATCTGGGCCTCGCGCAGGCGTCCTTCATAGAAATAGGCCTCCGCGGACGCAAGCGAGGCACGGGCCAGGAAATTCTGCCGCGCGCCGGAAGCCTGAGCTTGATCGCCCTTGCGGCCGTACGCCATCGCAAGTTGACGGTAGCCCATAGCCGATTGCGGTTCCTGCACCAAGGCTTTCTTCAGGTTGCGGATGACCTCGTCGAGATAGCGCTTGTCTTCGGTGCTGAGCATGGCTTGCGCCAGCATGATCTGGATCAGCGCCTCGTGGGGGGCGAGCTCCACGGCCTTCCGCAAAGGCTCGATAGCTTCCCGGCCCCGGCCGCTTTCGAACAGAAACTGGCCTTTGGTCTCATAGAAATACGGCCATCGCGGCTGGGCCTCGATCAGCTCATTGAGATACGGCATGGCGGCGTCACGCCCGACTTCCGATAGGTCGCGATCGCGCGGGCATAGGTGGCCGCCAGGGTATCGTCGCCCTTGTAGCGGTTCAGGGACGCTTCGGGCTTCTCCAGGAAGCCGGACAGTTTGGCGCGCATGAGGTCGTGCCGGTACTGAAGCTCCGGCGGATCTTTGACGTCGTAATAGGGGCTCTGTTCCACCAGGGTCCGAAGTTGCGAGATACGCGTCTGCGGGAGTGGGTGGGTCATCAGGTAAGGATTGATCCCCTGAATGCCCCGCATCTTGTCTGCCAGCACGTCGAAGGTCTCGATCATGCCGCGTCCCGATTGGCGCGTCGCGTTCAGAAACGTCATGGCGGCTTGGTCGGCGGAGGATTCTTCGGTCTGGCGGTATGCCAGGAAGCTGCGCATCGCCGCATCGGTGCCGCCGGCCATCGCACCCATGCCGAGCTGGCCCGCAGACGGAACGCCGGCGAGACTTCCGCCGATCGCCGCGGCCAAGCCCAGAATCTGCAGCGCCATGGCCGTCGATTTCATTTGCGAAACCTGCGAGCGCAATCGCGCCAAGTGACCGCCGGTGATATGGCCGGTCTCGTGCGCGATGACGCCGATCACCTGGTTCGGCGTATCCGAAATCATGAGCGTTCCGGCATGCATGAACATGTTGTGGCCATCGACGACGAAGGCGTGAAGTTCTTGTCGTTGACGAGGTGGATCTTGATGTTCTGAGAGCCGAGACCGGCGGCTCGGAAGATCGGTCCCGCGTATTCGCGGATCAGCGCCTCGGTTTCGGCGTCGCGAATAATACCGCCGGCGTTCGCGACGCTGGGCGCGACCAGTCCTGCAACCAGGGTCGCCGTCAGCGCCAAACGCGACAGCGGTGGTCTGCGTCGGGAAGAGGGCTCTGCCGTGAGTTTGGCCAGGGTCGGCATGATGGACGTGATCGTATTGGCTCGGCTGTTTTGCGCAAAGACGCTGTTTTATTTTGCCTCACGAGGGGGCTACGTTGGCACGCCGTTAATGGCCCCCGCCATTGCCAAGTTCGTTTTGCTTGGGGCCTGATTACGGCGACAACGTGACACCCGCCAGCCCGCTATCCATCAACAATGCGCGAGGAGCGCAAGCCGTGAGCAGTCCGTCCGAGTTTTCATCGTTACCCCGGCCGCCGGCTGCAAGCCGCCAGATCGATCCGTTCATCGTCATGGACGTGATGCGCGAGGCGAACCGGCGCGAGGTGGCCGGCGAAGACATCATCCACATGGAGGTGGGACAGCCCGCGACGCCGGCGCCCCGCGCGGCCCGCGAACGCGTCGTGCAAGCCATGGCGGAGCACAATCTCGGCTATACGCTGTCGCTCGGACTTCCGGAGCTGCGGGAGCGGATCGCGGCCTATCTCGAGGCGCGTTACGGCGTCGACGTGGGGCCGGAGCGCATCGTCGTCACGGCTGGTTCGTCCGCCGGCTTCGTGCTGGCCTTTCTCGCCGTGCTCGACCATGGCGACAGCTTCGGTTTGCCGTCGCCGGGCTATCCCTGCTACCGCCAAATTCTGAAAGCGCTCGGGTTTCGTCCGCATCTGATCGAAACGTCCGGCGCCGGACGCTGGATGCCGACGGTGGCTGATGTCGAGGCGCTGGGGGCTTCGGGCGCAGCGGGCTTGCTGCTTGCGAGCCCCAACAACCCCACCGGCACCATGACGCGGGGCGCGCGCCTGAAGGAGCTGGCCAAGACCTGTGCGCGGCAGGGCCTCTGGCTGATTTCCGACGAGATCTATCACGGCCTCGAATATGAGGCGGCTGCGGAGACGGCGCTTGCCTATTCGGACTCCGCCATCGTGGTGAACAGCTTCTCGAAGTATTTCAGCATGACCGGCTGGCGCGTGGGCTGGCTCGTCGTACCCGAAGCCTTGACGCGGACCATCGAGCGGCTGGCGCAGAACCTCTATATCGCGCCGCCCACGGTGTCTCAGGTCGCAGCGCTTGGCGCCTTCGACGGCATCGACGAACTCGAAGAGATCAAGAGCCGCTATGCGCGGAACCGTTCGCTCCTGCTGAACGAACTGCCGCCTGCCGGGCTCTCGAACGTTCTGCCTGCAGACGGCGCGTTCTACCTCTACGCCGATGTCCGAGATTTGACCGATGACAGTGCGGCGTTCGCGCAAGCCATGTTGCGAGAGATCGGCGTCGCCACGACGCCGGGGATGGATTTCGATCCCGAGCGAGGACGGTCTTATCTCCGGCTGAGCTATGCGGGGGCGGAGCGCGAGATGCGCGAAGCCGCACGGCGCATCGCCGCGTGGCTGAAGACGCGCTGACGCCGGGCTTGCAGGCAGTCGTCGCAAGAACAGACTCGCCGCATGGGACACGGCGCAAGACAAGAAAAGAGGCGCCCGAAGGCGCCTCTAATACGGCCTTGCTCTGAAGCGATCGGCTAACTCTAGCCGCGCGACCACCAGCCCTTGCGCTGGGGCACGGGCTCCTTGTCGCCCTCGCTCTCGATGCGAATTTCGGGCGCGGGCTCGGACGCGACCGGCTCGTCACGCGACGATGCGATGCTGAGCGCGGGTTCCGTCTCGCGCGCCGGGGGCTCGGCCTGTTGTTCGGCGAGATCCTCGTCTGGCTCGTCGGCGTTTGTCTCGGCAACATACCCGCTGTCCGAGACCTCACGAACCGGCGTGTCCTCGGAAGTGGTGTCATCCGTTGGCGCGTCGTCGCCTTGCTGGTCATCTTCCCGCGTTTCCGCATTGAGCGCGGCAACGGGTGCAGCACTTTTGTCGGCGGTCTCCGCGTCCGCGGAGTCCGTCTCGGCGTCGGCGACGGCCTCGTCACCTTGGCCATCCTGCTGATCGGGCGATTGCTCCGCGGCATTGCGCTGACCGCGTCCGCGTCCGCGTCGGCCGCCACGGCGGCCTCTGCGGCGTGATTTACGGGGCTGCTGCTCGGAATCGCCCTCAGCTGCTTCGTTGTCCGAACCGCTGGCCACGGCTTCGTCGTCCTCGGACGACGCCTCGCTCGTCTGGCCCTCAGTGTCGCCATCACTTTCGCCGCGGCCACGGCCGCGCCGGCGCGCGCGAGCGCCGCTTGCCGGACTCGCCGTCGCCGTCTTCGGATTTTGCACCCTCTTCGCGATGATGCGCCCAATCCATATGGATCACGGCGCTGTCGCCGGTTGCCGGGCCGCCTTCCGTCGATCGCTCGATGACGAACTGCGGAATATGGAGGTCCTTGTCGGCCTCGACGGTGATGGGCACGCTGTAACGTGCTTCGATGTCCTTCAGATGCGCGCGCTTCTGATTGAGAATGTAGAGCGCAACATCTACCGCGGTGGTGGCACTCAGCGGCACGACACCGTCGGTGATCAGGCGGTCTTCGATCGAACGCAGAATGTCGAGCGCGACCGACTCCACCGAGCGCACGATGCCGGTGCTTGGCACATGGCGCAGGCATTGGTCGAGCCTTCCAGAACGCCGGTCCGCAGGCGCTGGCGTGACATCTCCAAGAGGCCGAAGGCGCTGATGCGTCCAACCTGGATGCGCGCCCGGTCGTTCTTCAGCGCGTCTTTCAAGCGACGTTCGACTTGCCGGTTGTTGCGCCGCTCATCCATGTCGATGAAATCGATCACGATGAGACCTGCCAGGTCGCGCAAGCGCAGTTGCCTCGCGATCTCTTCGGCCGCTTCCATATTGGTCTTGAGCGCGGTGTCCTCGATATTGTGCTCGCGGGTTGCCTTGCCCGAGTTCACGTCGACGGCCACCAAGGCTTCGGTTTGGTTGATGACGATGTAGCCGCCGGACCGGAGCGTCACTTGCGGTGAGAACATCGCCGCCAATTGCCGCTCGACCTGATACCGGATGAAGATCGGTTCGGGCTCCTTGTAGGGCTTCACGTTCTTGGCATGGCTCGGCATGAGCATGCGCATGAAGTCCTTGGCCTCCCGGTAAGCGTCGTCACCGGCAACCAGAACCTCGTCGATATCCTTGTTGTAGAGATCGCGGATCGAGCGCTTGATCAGGCTGCCTTCCTCGTAAACGAGGGCAGGGGCCGTCGAACCCAAGGTGAGATCGCGGACCGTCTCCCATAGGCGCAGGAGGTAGTCGTAGTCGCGTTTGATTTCGGTCTTGGTCCGCTGGGCGCCGGCCGTGCGGATGATCAGCCCCATTCCTTCCGGCACCTCGAGTTCGCCTGCGATCTCGCGCAGACGCTTCCGGTCCGTCGGTTGGGTGATCTTGCGGGAGATACCGCCGCCCCGCGCCGTATTCGGCATCAGGACCGTGTAACGACCCGCAAGAGAAAGATACGTGGTCAGCGCTGCGCCCTTATTGCCGCGCTCTTCCTTCACCACCTGAACCAGAATGATCTGGCGGCGCCGAATGACTTCTTGGATCTTATAAGGACGGCCGCGTCTGCGGCGAGCACGTTCGGGCAGTTCCTCGAGCGCATCCTCTGAGCCGACCGACTCGACGCGATCCTTGGCTGACCTGCGGCGGCTGCCGCGCTCGTCGTCGCCGTCGTCGTCTGTGTCGTCATCGTCATCGGACTGGTCGTCGTCGAAATCCTCGTCGTCGTCGTCGGAATCCTCGTCCGAGTCTTCGCCGTGATCGGTGTCCGCATCGACGTCGTCTTCGTCGGCCGCGTCCTCGTCAGTGGATTCCGGCTTACGTGCCTCGACGGCATTCTCGTCAGATACGTCTTTGCCCCGCGGCGCCTCATCGGCGTCGCCAGCCTCGGCATCCTCTTCCTGGGCCGGGGGCTCGGCGGGCTCGGAGACTTCGTGAGTTAGTTCAGAGGCCTCTAGTTGGATGTCGGAGCCGTCATTGTCGTCGCGCGGCGTCGTATCGACTCGTCATCGTCGTCGAACTCGAATGTGGCAATCGGAAGCGCGTCCGCGGGGGATGCTTCTTCGTCTGCCGCCGTTTCCTGCTTGCGAGTCTCTCTACGAGGTTCGCCACGACCGCGGCCACGGCGCCGGCGCCCGCGCCGCGTCCGCCGTTCGACGCGGCGTCGTCCTCCGCAGCCTCCTCGGCGGAGGCGCGGCTTTGCTCGGCGGCCTCCTCTTCGAGGAGCGCTTGGCGATCCGCAACCGGGATCTGATAATAATCAGGATGAATCTCAGAAAATGCCAAGAAACCGTGCCGGTTTCCGCCGTAATCGACGAACGCGGCTTGGAGAGACGGCTCTACTCGCGTGACTTTTGCGAGATAGATATTGCCTCTTAGCTGTTTTTTACTTGCGGATTCGTAATCAAATTCCTCGACACGATTTCCCTTTACGACGACCCGGGTCTCCTCCGGATGCGCCGCATCGATAAGCATCTTGTTTGCCATGTTGTATGTTCTCCGCCGCGCGGCGTTCGGCGGTGAACGGCGTCAGCCGTTTCGCCGGGCCCGGGCCTAAGGGCCGCGCGGACCTAATGTCAGTCGTCCATGAATCCAGGCGATGCCCCGCCGAGAGCCCGTCTGCGGGGCTTCGGGGAGCGGACTGTGTCAGCCGCCGAGCATAAAGGGGCAATGGGAAAGCACCGTGATTACGGTAGCTTATCTGGCCGCCCTGACTCTGCATCGCGATTTCCTAAGTGGCCGCAATTAAAACGCTGCGGCCCGTTCTGTGCTAAGGCGGCACATATTCCTTTAATTGCCGCCGCATTCCTGCGTCAGAGCCGCTTTTTCTAGGCCCGACGCGCCAAATTGGTTCTGCCCGTCCCGCCGATCAGCGTCCAAGGGCTTCAGACTCATTGACATGAGTCACCCACTATTAGGGTGTTGCCGGGATATTTGGCAAGTGCCGTCAGTCAGATCGGCCCTCCGTCACAACGGACGCTTAACCAGGCGTGGTTAATATTTGGGTCCTATCGAGGACCGAGTTTGGGCACCACGTGGCCGCAAAAAGGTCCCCGTAGCCGCTCAACGTGAACGAAACGGCGCTCGTCGCGTTTGGTGCGCAAGGTGGAGTTCGAGTAGGTCAAGTAGGACGAAATGCGCATCATGCGACACTTGGCGGGGAGAGCACTGGCGTTGCTTCTGGCGCTCCCCATCGGAGTCCTTGCGTTGGCGGCCGCGAGTCAATCCGCAATGGCCGAGCGCGGAGCGGTCGCGCAAGACGCGCGTCTCGCCGGGGACCGCGAGCGCACACGGTTCATTGCCGACCTATCCAAGAAAGTGGATGTGAGCGTATTCGCGCTCGGCAATCCCTACCGGGTGATTGTCGACGCTGCGGACGTCAGCTTCCAGATGCCGGACGGAATCGGGAACGAGCAGCGCGGCCTCGTCACGGCCTTTCGCTACGGCTTGTTCGCACCCGGCAAGTCGCGCATCGTTTTGGATATCAGCGGTCCGTTCTTGATCGATCGCTCCTTCGTGCTCGGCGCGCGCGACGACCAGCCGGCGCGGCTTGTAATCGACCTCGTGCCGACGGACGAGAAGACCTTCCTGGCAAAGCAGCAGGAGCAGCGCAGCAAGGCGGCGGAGTCGGACCCAACCCCCGTTCCATTGGCCATTGCGCCGTCGGGCGATGAAAAACCCGTCGTGGTCTTGGATCCCGGTCACGGTGGTGTCGATCCTGGCGCCAAGAGCGCCAACGGGGTTCAAGAGAAGGACGTGGTTCTGGAGTTCGCCAAGCGGCTGAGGAAAAAACTGGAGGCCACGGACCGCTATCACGTCTTCATGACGCGCGACGACGACACGTTTCTGCCGCTGAAGGAGCGGGTCAAATACGCCCGGGAGAAGGGCGCCGGCTTGTTCATCTCACTTCATGCCGACTACTTTCCGACCGAGATCGACGACGTGCGGGGCGCCACGGTCTTCACGCTCTCCGAGGAAGCGAGTGACGAAGAGGCGAGAGCCCTGGCCGCCAAGGAGAACTTCTCGGACGCGATTGCCGGTGTGGAGCTTCCGAAGGACTCCGACGAGGTCGCCACGAATATCCTGATCGATCTGGCCCAGCGCGAGACCAACAATCGTTCGGTGGTAATGGCCCGTTCCATCGTGGGAGAACTGGCCGCCAAGGGCAGGCTTCACACCAAGCAGTTGCGCTCCGCAGGCTTCCGGGTTCTCAAGGCGCCGGATGTCCCGTCGGTCCTCTTGGAACTCGGCTTCCTGTCGAATGAGGAGGACGAGAAACAGCTCACCTCCGAGGTCTGGCGCGAGCGCATGGCGGGGGCCATCAGCGCCGCGGTCGACAATTATTTCAAGAAGCGCCTCGCCCGGGCCCCGTTCTAGCGCTCGCAATCCCCGGATTCCACGGGACTATTGCGTTTTGTTGCCATATTCTTGGTTAGGTTGAAGTTGGGAATCCCGCCGGTTTGGCAGGCGGGTCAAAATAGTAGAGCTCACATGGACATCACGGCACCGGTAAAGCCCCCTAAACAGGGGAAAAAGAAGAAGCGCGGCGGGTTTTTCCTGCGGCTCTTGGGCTTTGTCTTTGCCGCGTGCATGATCCTGTCTATCGCTGTCGCGGGCGCGGTCGCCTTTGTCCTGTGGAAGGTGTCCCAGGAATTGCCCGACTACGAGAATCTCGCCCGGTACGAGCCGCCGGTCATGACGCGTATTCACGCCGATGACGGACGCCTCATTGCCGAGTATGCGCGGCAGCGGCGCATCTACGTTCCGATCACGGCGATTCCGAAGCGGGTCATCGATGCGTTCCTGTCCGCCGAGGACAAGAATTTCTATCAGCATGGCGGCTTGGATATTCAAGGTATCGTTCGCGCGCTCGTCGCCAACCTCAGCGCCATGCAGTCGGGTGGCGGCGGCAAGCAGGGCGCTTCGACCATCACCCAGCAGGTCGCTAAGAACTTCCTGCTCACGAGCGATCAGAACATCGAACGCAAGCTGAAGGAGGCGATCCTCGCTATCCGTATCGAGCGTGCCTTCACGAAAGACCAGATCCTCGAGCTCTATCTCAACGAGATCTATCTCGGCGGCGGCGCCTACGGCGTCGCGGCCGCGGCGCAGCGCTATTGGGACAAGGCGCTCAACGAACTCACGCTGGAAGAGGCGGCCTATCTGGCCGTGCTACCGAAGGCGCCCAGCCGCTACCATCCCATCAAGCACCAGAAGCGTGCTCTTGCCCGCCGTAACTGGGTTATCGACCGGATCGTCGAGAACGGTTATGCGACGCCTGAAGAGGGCGAGGCCGCCAAGGCAAAACCGCTTACCGTCCTTGCCAAAAGATACGGCCCGCGCATTCACGCCTCGGAGTATTTCGCCGAGGAAGTCCGCCGCGAAATTCTGGACCGTTTCGGGGAAGACAAGCTCTACGGCGGCGGGTTCTCGGTCCGCACGTCGCTCAATCCGCGCATGCAGGCGATTGCGCGCGAAGCGCTCGTGGATGGGCTGACGCGATACGACCGCGCCAACGGCGGCTGGCGCGGCCCGGAAAAGAAGATCGAGATCTCGGGAGACTGGGGCAAGACCCTCGCCGACATTCCGGTGTGGAGCGATATCGAACCATGGCGGCTCGCGGTCGTCCTCGAGGTGAACAACAACGACGCGAAGATCGGGCTGCGCCCTGGCCGCGACAAGCAGGGCCAGTTGCTCACGGAACGTGAGACCGGCACCATCCCCGCAGCGCAAGTTCGGTGGACCAGAAAGCCGATCAAGTCGGCCCTGAAGCCTGGTGACGTCGTCTACGTGGCCCCGGTCGAGGCAAAGCCGAAGAAGGACGACGAGGGCGAGGCGTCGGAAGAGACGGTCGCTACGACGGTACCCGGGGAATGGTCGCTTCAGCAGGTTCCCAAGGTCAGTGGCGCGCTCGTGGCGATGGACCCGCATTCGGGCCGCGTTCTGGCCATTGCCGGCGGATTCAGCTTCCACCAAAGCCAGTTCGACCGAGCCACCCAGGCACTGCGGCAGCCGGGCTCTTCGTTCAAGCCGCTCATCTATCTAACGGCACTGGACAACGGCTATGCGCCGAACAGCGTCATTCTCGACGGCCGCATCTGCGTGAGCCAAGGCCGAGGCATGCCGCCCTGGTGTCCTAAGAACTATTCCGGCGGCGGGGCTGGCCCCTCGACGCTGCGCCGGGGCATCGAGAAGTCGCGGAACCTGATGACCGTGCGTCTGTCGCGGGATATCGGGATGCCGGTCATCGCTGAATATTCGCGGCGGTTCGGCGTCTACGACAATCTGATGCCGGCGCTGTCCATGTCTCTTGGCGCGGGTGAGACCACGCTTCTGCGTATGGTGACGGCCTATTCGATGATTGCGAACGGCGGCAGGAAGGTCGAGGCGACCTTCATCGACCGTATCCAGAATCGCTACGGGCGGACCATTTGGAAACACGACAAACGCGACTGCAACGGATGCGCGGCGCGGGAATGGACGAGCCAGGCGGAGCCCGAGCTTGTCGAGGTCAATGAGCAGATCGTTGATCCGATCGCCGCTTACCAGATGGTCGGTATCATGGAGGGCGTCGTCACCTCCGGTACCGCCCGGCGTCTGGTTTCTCTCAAGCGGCCTATCGCCGGCAAGACGGGCACGACCAACAACTACAAGGACGCCTGGTTCATCGGCTATACGCCGGACCTCGTCGTCGGCTCCTATGTTGGATACGACCAGCCGAAGCCCATGGGCCGAAGCGCGACGGGCGGCGGTCTCGCGGCGCCGATTGTGAAGCAGTTCTTCGAAGAGGCTTTGGAAGGCGTGCCGCCGAAACCGTTCCGCGCGCCGGAGGGCACGGTCATGGTGCCTGTGAACCATCAGACCGGCCTGCCGGCCCGGAAGGGACAAGCGGGAACGGTCATGGAAGCATTCAAGCCGGAGCAGGTTTCCGCCTCGGCCGCCGCCGCGGCACAGGGGGCTCAGAACGGTGAAGGCGGGCAGGGAGAGTCCTTCCCGAACTATCCAGCGGCAGCCGCAGCGCCCGCCGCTGCGCAGCAGCAGGCCGCGAGCCCGCCGCCGGCCGCAGCGCCGCAGCCGCAACGCCGCCGCCAGCAGCGACGCGGGTTTTTCGGGCGCTTCTGACCGTCGCCTGAACGCATCGGCTACAATCCGATGATATGAGAGATCGCGGGCGCGGACCGGTTCCGCGCGCGCTTTTGTTTCACGAACCAACAAGACATCACGAGGGTAAGATGCGAGCCGAAACCGAGGCGCTTGTTAACGAGATCAAAGAGTCGCTCTCCTTGTTGCGGAGGCATCTTTGACCCGGACCAAGCCAGGGCACGCCTGACGGAGCTCGACCGCGAAGCCGAAGATCCGGATTTCTGGAACGACGCGGCGCGCGCACAAGGGCTCATGCGCGAACGCCAGCAGCTCGAGGCCGCACTCGCCGCCTACGACAGCATCCAGGCAGAACTCGACGACAATCTGACGCTTGCCGCGCTCGGCGAGGAAGAGGGCGACGAGAGCATCGTCACCGAGGCCGAGGACTCCTTGCGTAAGCTGCGCCAGGAGGTGCACAAGCGGGAGGTCGAGGCGCTGCTGTCGGGCGAGGCCGACGCAAACGATGCGTATGCGGAGATTCACGCCGGCGCGGCGGGTACGGAGAGCCAGGACTGGGCCCAAATGCTGGAACGCATGTACATGCGTTGGGCCGAGAACCGCGGCTACAAGGTCGAGCTGATCGGCGAAAGCCCCGGGGAAGAAGCGGGGATCAAGTCGGCAACCGTTCTGATCAAGGGGCTCAATGCCTATGGCTGGCTCAAGACGGAATCCGGGGTGCACCGCCTGGTGCGCATCTCGCCGTTCGATTCCAATGCGCGCCGTCACACCAGCTTCGCCTCAGTTTGGGTCTATCCGGCGATCGACGATGCGATCGAGATCGAGATCGAGGATAAGGACGTCCGGATCGACACGTATCGTGCGTCGGGGGCGGGCGGTCAGCACGTCAATACGACGGACAGCGCCGTGCGCATTACCCATGTTCCGACCGGCATCGTGGTTCAGTGCCAGAACGAACGGTCGCAGCACAAGAATCGCGCCACCGCGTGGTCGATGCTCCGTGCACGTCTCTACGAGGCAGAACTCAAGCGCCGCGAAGAGGAAGCGACGGCCTCAGCCGCATCCAAATCCGAGATCGGCTGGGGGCACCAGATCCGCTCGTACGTGCTGCAGCCCTACCAGTTGGTGAAGGATTTGCGCACGGGCGTGGAGAACACGAACCCGCCGGCGGTTCTCGACGGAGACATCGACGGCTTCATCGAGGCGGCTCTGGCGGAGCGGATCAACACCGACGCCAAAACGAGCGCCTAAAGGCAAATACGAAAATGAAGAAGCCGTGGACGGGAGACCCCGCCCACGGCTTCGGAATCGCTCAGAGCCAAGTTCGCCGCGACGACTACTCGGCGGCGTTGCTCGAGAAAGGATTGCCCGCGGACGGGGCGGGTGCGTTGTGGCCGGCACTAGAGGAATCCGCCACCAGCGGGTCCTCGGACCGGCGCGACTTACCTTCGAAGTAGGCGCCTTGCTCGATCGCCAGGCTCTGATGATAGATGTCGCCCTCGACATGGGATTGGGACTGAAGGCTCACACGCAGGCCCCGGATGGATCCCAGAACCTTCCCGCGGATGACGACGTCCTCGGCGATAACCGAACCGTCGACTTGGGCCTTGTCGCCCAGGAGCAGCGAGCCGCAATGAACGTCGCCCTTGATCTGACCGTCGACTTGAATCTCACCCTTCGATGAGACGTTTCCCTCGATCGTGAGGTCCTCGCCGATGATGGATGGGATCATCTTGCCCATTGCCGGGGCCGCTGGCTTCGGCTGGGGCGACGGCCGCTCGGTGAACGGCGACGATTTGGATTCCGGAGCGGGGCTGGGCCGTTCGCCACCCAGCTTGGCCATTGGACTGCTCGGCTCAGGTTTCTTTGTGAACATCGCTGGGTTCTCCCCCTCAAAACGCGTGACGCAACGCGAAATACAACCCGGCATTCGGGCCCACACAACCAAAACCGTTACGCCCATAGATAATCGCTATGACAGCGTAGACGGCCAAGGCGCAACACCCTGTTGCTCCGTAAACATTATCGTTTCCGGCCTGTCTTGTCATGTTGCTTGTCATGGGCTTGCGCTAGGGTATGTCCTGTTCTGCTTAGAGCTTGATTCGCCTTGGTTTAGCCGATTTTGAACCATCTTAATCCAACGAGACCTTAGAGCGTTGCCCCGCGCACATGGCAACGACACGCTTGCGTCGGCGCGCGTGCCGGACACGTTTCCTCGTACCGGAAATCCGAGACAGCCGGGGGACAGATCGCCTTGGCTCGATGGCCTGGATGCGCACCGGGCAGAGAATGCGATCTTGTGGAGGCGATGGATGCGAAACAGCGTTCCTCACTCGAAGAGCGCGGCATGGAGGCCCCGGCACGTCATTGGGGTCCGTGACTGAATGGACGAACAGATCGCAGGAGCCCTCGCCAAGATTACCAAGCATGGCGGCAAGGCCATCCGGGCGCTGCCTGAGCAAGGGCGCCAACTGGTCAAGAGCGTCCCGGCGCCTGTGCAGATTCAGCTGGCGCGGCTGTCGTCTCGCGGCGCCCACGTGTGCCGGGAGATTTTCGCCGGGGTTTTCGTTCTCGGACTGATCGCCATCGTCTTGGGCTATGGGCGTTTGTCGCGTGGTCCCATCTCGCTGCCGGGCCTCGTGGCGCCGATCGAGCATGCGATCAACGATCAGCTGACGGACCTCACCGTGAAGATCGACGACGCTGTTCTGCAGCGTGGCGACCATGGTCCGGGCGTGGTGCTGCGTTTGCGCGATGTTCGTCTGATCGACCCGGAGGGGGAGGTCGTGGCGCAGGCACCGCTCGCGGCGGTGGGTCTCAGCGGCTCGGCGCTGCTGTCGGGCAAGATCGCGGCGGGAAGTGTGGACTTCATCGGTTCGCGGCTGCTCATGACCTACAACGAGCAGAACGGCCTGTCTCTGGCCTTCTCCAAACCGGGCGAAGACGGCACCCCGCTCATGCGGGACCGATCTCCACCGACCCGCAGTCTGGCGAGCCGCCGGTTCAGCACGCCAAGAGCGCCAAGCGCTTCAACCCCAATGCCGATGAAGCCTTCCAGCGTGTACGCCGGTCCGACACGTCCTTATCTGACGCGCTTCGGGCTGAAGGACTCGATCGTCGTTTTGTACAGGGACGGCGCGCAGACCTTCTGGCAGGTGCCCGACTTTGCGCTCAATCTGGAGCACCACGATCGCCGGAGCGTCCTCGTCGGCAACGCCAATGTGGCGTCGAGCCGTGGCGATTGGCAGCTCGAGGTCCGCACCGCCCAGAATGCCGGAACCAAAGGGCTCGAGACGCAGTTCCTGGTCAACAACTTGGTGCCGTCCGGGATCGCCGGCAACTTCCCGACCATCGGCTTGCTCCGGGCGCTGGACATGGCCGTGGACGGCGAAGCCTTGGCGAACCTCGCGCCCAATGGAGATTTCATTGGCGGCGAGGCGAAGGTTCGCTTGGCGCCCGGCCAGATTACACCCCCATGGGATCCGGATACGCCCGTGCGGATCGAGCGCGGCGAACTCACGCTTCGCTACATCACGGAGACCCGGGTCATCGAACTTGCTCCGTCCACACTGCGATGGGGCAAAGACTCGCACGCGACTTTCAGCGGCGCGTTCGTTCCGGTCTTCGACGACAAGAACGAGGTTCAATCCTGGACCTTCGACATCAAAGCCAACGACTCGGTTCTCGGTGTCGAGGAATTCGGCCTCGGTCCGACCGAGGTCGACCAATGGCATATGAAGGGGAGCGTGTCGGCCGCCGACGGCAGCGTCACGATCTCGCGCTTTGTCATCCGGGCCGGGGAAGCGGAGATTATCGCGAAGGGGAAGATCACGGACTCGTTCGGTGATCCCGCGGTCCGGTTGTCCGGAACGATCAGCCCGATGCCGATGGAAATGTTCAAGCAGATCTGGCCACGCTTTCTCGCGGGTGCGGCGCGCCAATGGGTCTTGGAGAATGTCGAAGGGGGCCAGGTTCTCGGCGGCTCGTTCAACGTCGCGCTCAAGCCCGGGATGCTCGACGACATCAAGGAGAAGAGGCCCATCCCCGCCGATTCCGTCGAAATGGACCTGAAGTTCACCGACACGTCGGTCGCCTACATTCCGGAATTGCCGCCGGTCCGCACGGGCGAGGGCACCTTGAAGCTCGCAGGCGCGCAGTTCTCCGTGGACATTCCCGCGGGCAAGGTGACCGTGGCCAACGGCATGGAGATCGACGTCAGCGACGGGCGGTTCTTCGTCGCGGATATCCGCGACAATCCGAATATGGGCGTTGTGACCTTCCGTGGAGCGGCACCGACACCGGCGGTCACCACGCTTCTGGATTACCAGCCGTTCGGTTTCATCACCGGGGTCGGGCTGAAGCCGGACTTCCTGGGCGGCACGGCCACGGGCGAGTTTACCTTCAACATTCCCCTCGTGGAGAACCTCAATCCCAGGGACATCAAGATCGCAGGCGTGGCGCACTTGCAGAATGCCATCACGCCGGGCCTCGTCGGCGATCTCGCGATCGAGGGCGGCGCTGTCGACGTCAATCTGACAAGCGAGGGCGTCAGTGCATCGGGCAATGTGACGATCAAGGGCGTGCCGGCCTCGGTGCACTGGCAGCGTCTGTTCTATGCGCCCGAGAGCGAGCAGCCGCCGATCTCGGTGACCTCGGTTCTGGACGCGGCCTCGCGGGAAAAGCTCGGCCTCAAGGTCAACGACATCGTGAACGGGCCGATGCCGGTGACGCTCTATCTCAGCGGTCTGAGCAAGGGGACCGGTCAGCCGGATACGTCCAGGATGACGATGGTCGCTGATCTGACCGACGCCGAGCTCGTGTTCCATGCCTTTGGCTGGAAGAAACAGCCGGGCCAGGACGCAAAGCTCAGCTTCGTCGTGAACAAGAAGCCGGACGGCACGACGGACCTCGAGGACTTTCAGATCACCGGACAGAACCTGGCGATCTCCGGACAAGTCGCCCTGGACACCGAAAATGAGATCAGGACGCTCTCATTCCCCAAGTTCGCGTTCGGCACGCTCACGGATATGTCCATCCAGGCGCAGCGGCGCGACGACGGCGTGATGCAAATTCACGCCGAAGGGCCGTCTTACGATGCCAGGGATTTCTTCCGCACCTTGATTTCCGCCGACCAGTTGACGGATAGCGCCAAGGCGGAATCGGGTGACGACACCAACATCGAGCTGACGGCGAAAATCGGCCGGCTCGTTGGCTACGACAACAGCTATGCGACAGACGTGGACGTTGCCCTGACCAAGCGCGCGGGCGAACTGGTCGCCTTGAACGGGCGGGGACTGCTCGGCGGGCAGAAGTCCGTGAGTGTCGAGTTACAGCACAGCGATGGTGCCCGAATCCTCGTGGCCAATGCGGACGATGCGGGCACGGCCTTCCGCCTGATCGGCTTCTATCGCAGCCTCCAGGGAGGTATCGCGTCGCTGCGGGTCAACATGGATGCGGGCGGCGTCCGCAAATCCGGCACACTGCGTGTCCGTGATTTCGCCATCGTCGGCGACAGCGTCGTCGCCGATGTCCTCAGCGACCCGAGTTCGGCGGCGGCGCTCGGTCAGCACCAGCACGATGTCAAACGCCAGATCGTGTTCCGGCGTCTGCGCGCGCCCTTCATCGCCGGCGGCGGCAAGTTCCAGCTCGACGATGCCTATGTGAATGGTCCCGAGCTCGGTGCGACGCTGCGCGGAACGATCGATTTCAATGCGCGGAAGCTCGATCTGGGCGGAACCTATGTGCCGCTTTATGGACTCAACTCGGCTCTCGGCGCGGTCCCCGTTCTCGGGCGCGTCTTGGTCGGCCGGCAAGGCGAGGGCGTCGTCGGCATCACCTTCGCCATCAAGGGCAAGCTCGACGACCCGACCGTGCTCGTCAATCCGATGTCGGTGATGACGCCCGGCATCTTCCGCCAGATCTTTGATTTCAATAGCGGCGTGCCCCAAGGAACAACGTCGGCGGGCACGGAGACGTGGGGCGAGAACACCAGCACGGAACGGCCCCGCAAGAAGCGGCGTTTGCGTCCGTTGCAAAATGCCCGAGAGCGGCGGGGGCTGAACTAGACCGGACGGATCAGGGCGTGGCGCTTCTTGCCGAGCGAGAGCTTGATCACGCCGTCGGCCGTGAGATCGGCGGGGGTCAGAACCTGCCGTTCGTCGCTCACCGCCACGTCGTTGACCTTGAGCCCGCCGCCTTTGACCTGGCGCCGCGCCTCACCGGTGGACTTCACGAAACCCGCTTGAACGCTGGCCGTGAGCACGCCGAAGCCGCTTTCCAGCTCCGCTTTGGGGATTTCGATCGTTGGCAGTTCGGCGGCGAGTTGCCCCTGTTCGAACGTGGCACGCGCCGTCCCTGCGGCCTGTTCCGCCGCTTCCCGTCCGTGAACGAGCGCCGTGGCCTCCGTCGCGAGGATCTTCTTGGCGTCGTTGAGTTCGGCGCCTTGCAGCGCCGCCAGCCGGTCGATCTCGTCGAGCGGGAGTTCGGTGAAGAGCTTGAGGAAGCGCGGCACGTCCGCGTCCTCGGCGTTCCGCCAAAACTGCCAGTAGTCGTACGGGGACAGCATGTCGGGGTTGAGCCAGACGGCGCCGTCGGCCGTCTTGCCCATCTTGGCGCCCGAAGAGGTCGTGAGCAGGGGTGTGGTCACGCCGAAGAGTTCGACCCCGTCGGTCCGGCGGCCGAGTTCGATGCCGGTGACGATATTGCCCCATTGGTCGGACCCGCCCATTTGCAGGCGGCATCCCTCGCGCCGGTGGAGCTCCACGAAGTCGTAAGCCTGGAGCACCATGTAGTTGAATTCGATGAAGCTGAGATTCTGCTCACGGTCGAGGCGGAGCTTCACCGAGTCCTGGCTGAGCATGCGGTTGACGCTGAAGTGCCGTCCGTAGTCGCGCAGGAACGAAATGTAATTCAGTTTCTCCAGCCACTCGGCGTTGTTCAGGAGGATCGCATCGCGGTCCCCGGTTCCGAAGGTCACGAACTTCGAGAAGACGCGCTGAATGCCCTCAATGTTCGAGGCGATCGTCGCGTCGTCGAGCAGCTTGCGGGCTTCGTCCTTGCCGGAGGGATCGCCGACCTTCGTCGTCCCGCCGCCGATCAGCACGATCGGCCGGTGACCAGTCTGCTGCAGCTTTCGGAGCAGCATGATGCTGACGAGGTTGCCCACATGCAGGCTCGGTGCCGTGCAATCGAAGCCGATGTAACCGGTGATGATCTCCTTGCGGGCAAGCGCGTCGAGCCCGGCCTCGTCGGTGCACTGGTGGATATAGCCGCGTGCGGAAAGCTCGTGGAGAAGGTCGGACTTTGCGGTGGTCATCGTCGGACGTGCGGATTGTAGCGAATGGAATCGAGCGCGGCGTGCGCCCGCCCGAGCGTCTAACAGGTTTGGCGCGTCAATGCACGATCACGAATCCACGCTCGCGATCAGTGAGAACCGGCACGTGAGGGCCGGTGTCAGGCAGCCTAGGCTGCCGACTCCTTCTTGGCCTTGCCTTTTTGCGGCTTGGGTTTGCCGAGGCGCTTGTCGAGATAGCCGTCGATGACCTCCATGAGGCCTTCCATCTGGTCCTCGAAGAAATGGTTGGCATCGGGGACCGTCGCATGATCGACGATGGCGTCCTTCTGGGTCTTCAGCCTTTCCACGAGCCCGCGCACGGATTCGGTTGGAACGACTCGATCTTTCGCGCCATTGACCATGAGGCCCGAGGACGGGCAGGGGGCCAGAAACGAGAAGTCGTAGAGGTTCGCGGGCGGTGCCACGCAGATGAAACCCTCGATCTCCGGACGCCGCATCAGAAGTTGCATGGCGATCCAGGAGCCGAAAGAGGCACCGGCAATCCAGCAAGACGGTGCGTCGGCATTGTAGGCCTGGAGCCAATCCAGCGCCGTCGCGGCATCCGCAAGCTCGCCGGGACCGTTGTCGAACAGACCTTCGCTGCGGCCGACGCCACGGAAATTGAAGCGCAGGACCGAGAAGCCGCGCTTCTGGAAGGCGTAATACATGTGGTAGACAACCTGATTGTTCATCGTCCCGCCGAATTGCGGGTGTGGATGGAGAATCAGGGCGACCGGAGAATTAGCCGCCGGCTGATGGTGGTAGCGGGCTTCGATCCGGCCGGCTGGGCCGCTAATATTGACTTCAGGCATGTATGCTAGGGCCTCGGCTGGTCTGGTAAGCAGACAGGATTGGTCTTGCGTATATGGGGCCGGTTTTTCGGATTTTCAGGCTCCGCCGCGCGTTTGCCGCCGCGGCATTGCTTGACTTGGCCCCTTCAGAATCCTATAAAACAAGAGATTAGAATTGTTCCAAACAAGGCTGTTCCGATCTAGCTGGGCGCAAGGATCGAGCCGACTGTCAGGCCGGGCTTCTTAGCACGGGCTACAGGGGCTCGTGCAAGCGATAACCGCCTAGAAGGGCCGACGGGACCGAATATCAGCCTCCGGCTTCGAAAGAGCATGAACCAGCGCGCCTATCTCGACCACAATGCGACAGCTCCCTTGCGGCCGGAAGTCCGCGAGGTGATGCAGGACGCGTTCGATCTGGTGGGCAATCCCTCCTCCGTCCATGCGGAGGGCCGCGCCGCCCGGGCGGCGATCGAGGAAGCGCGCATCAAGGTCGCCGCTCTCGTCAATGCCCGGCCCGAAGACGTCATCTTCACGAGCGGCGGCACGGAGGCGAATGCGCTTGCATTGGCCCCGCCTGCGGGCGGGGCGTCGTGGAAGGCGTTCATATCGTCGATTGAGCATCCGTCCGTCCTGTCGGGCGGCCGCTTCAGACCCGGCGCACGGGCTATGCTCCCGGTGACGGGTGAGGGGATCGTCGATCTGGATAGCCTTGCCCGGATGCTTGCCGAAGAGGTCCCGGAGGGCAGCCGTCCTTTCGTGTCCCTGATGGCGGCGAACAATGAGACGGGCGCCGTGCAGCCGGTCGCTGAGGCTGCTGGCCTGGTCCATGACGCGGACGGCGTGCTGCATACGGATGCGGTCCAAGTGGCCGGGAGGCTCCCGCTCGACATGAGCGCGCTGAGTGCGGATCTCTTGACGCTTTCGGCCCACAAGATAGGCGGGCCGAAGGGTGTCGGGGCCGTGGTCTGGCCGAAGGCGCAAGTGTTGAGCCGCCTGATGACCGGTGGCGGACAGGAAAGCCGCCGCCGTCCGGGCACGGAGAATGTGGCCGGCATTGTCGGCTTCGGGATTGCCGCGGATCTGGCGGCCAAGGAGCTGTCGACAATGGGCGAGATCGCGAGGCTCCGAGATGCGCTCGAAGAGGGTGTGCGGACCATCGCCCCGGATGCCGTGGTGTTCGCGCAGTCCGTGGCGCGGTTGCCGAATACGTCCTTGATTGCGGTGCCGGGCCTGAAGGCGGAAACGCTTGTGATCGGCCTCGACCTTGCCGGCGTATCTGTCAGTGCCGGCAGCGCATGCTCGTCCGGCAAAGTCGAGACGTCGCACGTTTTGACCGCCATGGGGGCGGCTCCGGAGGTGGCGCGTGCTGCGATCCGGGTCAGCCTTGGTTTTCGCAGTTGCGATAACGATATCCAAGACTTCCTCAGTGCATTTGGCGACCTCGTTAAACGGCTGAGGAAAGACGAGAAAGCGGCGGCTTAGCGGTATTTGGCCGTTCCGTACGCTTAAGACCAAAACGAGATTGGGAAAAAGACGATGCCTGCAGTCGATGAAACCGTTGAACGCGTCAAACAAATCGACGTCGACAAGTACAAGTACGGCTTCTCGACCGAGATTGAATCGGTCATGGCCCCGAAAGGGCTGAACGAAGACATCGTCCGCTTCATTTCGGCCAAGAAGGGCGAGCCCGAATGGATGCTCGAATGGCGGCTGGAAGCCTACAAGCGCTGGCGGACCATGCAGGAGCCCACCTGGGCCAAGGTCCATTATCCGAAGATCGACTTCGAGGATCTCTATTATTACGCCGCGCCGAAGAGCACCGAGGGCCCCAAGAGCCTCGAAGAGGTCGATCCCGAGCTGCTCAAGACCTATGAGAAGCTCGGTATTCCGCTGAAAGAGCAGGAAGTGCTCGCGGGCGTGCAAGGCGCGCCGAAGGTCGCCGTGGATGCCGTCTTCGACAGCGTGTCCGTGGTCACCACCTTCCGCGAGGAGCTGGCCAAGGCCGGCGTGATCTTCTGCTCCATCTCCGAAGCGGTGCGGAACCACCCCGAGCTCGTGAAGAAGTATCTGGGGTCGGTTGTGCCGGTTACGGACAATTTCTACGCGACGCTGAATTCGGCCGTGTTCTCTGACGGATCGTTCGTCTACGTACCGGAAGGCGTCCGCTGCCCGATGGAGCTGTCGACCTATTTCCGTATCAACGCGGAAAATACGGGACAGTTCGAGCGCACGCTCATCATCGCCGACAAGGGCTCCTACGTGAGCTATCTCGAAGGCTGCACGGCGCCCATGCGCGACGAGAACCAGCTGCACGCGGCGGTGGTCGAACTCGTCGCGCTGGAAGACGCCGAGATCAAGTACTCGACCGTCCAGAACTGGTATCCGGGCGATGCGGAAGGCAAGGGCGGCGTCTACAACTTCGTGACCAAGCGCGGAGACTGCCGTGGCGACCGCTCGAAGATATCCTGGACGCAAGTCGAGACAGGATCGGCCATTACCTGGAAGTATCCGTCCTGCATCCTGCGCGGCCATGGCAGCCGCGGTGAGTTCTACTCGATCGCGATCTCGAACGGCTATCAGCAGGTCGACAGCGGCACCAAGATGATCCATCTCGGCCGCGATACGTCGAGCCGCATCATCTCCAAGGGCATTGCCGCCGGGTTCTCGGACAATACCTATCGCGGTCTCGTCTCGGCGCATCGCCGGGCCACGAACGCGCGCAACTTCACCTGCTGCGACTCGCTCCTTATCGGCGACAGATGCGGGGCCCATACGATCCCGTATATCGAGGCGAAGAATTCGTCGGCCACGTTCGAGCACGAGGCGACCACCTCGAAGATCTCCGACGATCAACTGTTCTACTGCTTGAGCCGTGGCCTCTCCGAAGAGGAAGCCGTGGCGCTCATCGTGAACGGCTTCGTGCGCGATGTGCTGCAGCAGTTGCCGATGGAGTTCATGGCCGAGACGCAAAAGCTGATCGGCATTTCGCTGGAAGGCAGCGTGGGCTAGATCCCGCGCGTCCTTCCATCCTCGCAAAGCGATTCAAGACCAAGACTTTAGAAAGACCAATTGATGCTTGAGATCAAAAACCTCCACGCCAAGGTCGACGGGCGCGAAATCCTGAAGGGCCTCGATTTGACGGTTCCGGCCGGCGAGGTCCACGCGATTATGGGTCCGAACGGTTCGGGCAAGTCGACGCTTTCCTATGTGCTCGCAGGCAAGGAAGACTACGAAGTCACCGAAGGCTCCGTCACCTGGAACGGCAAAGACCTGCTCGAGATGGAGCCGGACGAGCGCGCGGCCGCCGGAGTCTTCCTCGCCTTCCAGTACCCGATGGAGATTCCGGGCGTCGCGACCATGACTTTCCTGCGCAGCGCCGTGAACGCGGTGCGCAAGGCCCGCGGCGAAGAGGAGTTTTCGACGCCTGACTTCCTCCGTACCGTGAAGGAGAAGGCGAAGGGGCTGCAGATCGACATCGAGATGCTGCGCCGTCCGCTCAATGTCGGCTTTTCCGGCGGCGAGAAGAAGCGCAACGAGATCCTGCAGATGTCCTTGCTGGAGCCCGAGCTATGCATTCTCGACGAGACCGATTCCGGTCTCGACATCGATGCGTTGCGGATCGTCTCCGAAGGCGTGAACGCGCTGCGTTCGCCGGAGCGCTCCATGCTCGTCATCACTCACTATCAGCGGCTTCTGAACTACATCGTGCCGGACAAGGTGCACGTGCTTTCGAAGGGCCGCGTTGCGCGCTCGGGCGGCCCGGAGCTGGCCCTGGAGCTCGAGAAATCCGGATACGCCGAATATGGCCAAGACGAAGCCTCGGCGGCGTAAGGGAGCATACTGATGGACGTACCCGTCCAACAATTCACGACAAAGGCCGAGCAGGACTTGCTCGATCTCTTCGAGCACGCGGCGGACGCATTGCCCGGCGATGCGGCGATCGCGGCCATGCGGAAGAGCGCAATCCAGACCTATGCGGGTCTCGGCTTGCCCCACCGCCGCGTGGAAGAATGGAAATACACCGATCTGCGCGGGGCGCTCGACAGCATCCCGCCGCTTCTGGCTGAAGCGGACGCCGCCGTGAGCGATGCGGATCTGGAGACGGCGATCGGCAAGGCTTTCATGGCTTTGCCCGCTTACCGTCTCGTTATCGCCGCCGGCGAGTTCCGCGCTGATCTCTCAGACGTCGAAGGACTGCGCAAAGCCGGCGTGGAAGTCGCGCCGCTCGCGCAGATGCTGGAGTCGCCGCCTGCCTGGCTGACGGCAAGCCTCAAGGAAGCCGGCGGATGCGGCGAGGATGTGGTGATCGCGCTCAATACGGCGCTGATGACGGCAGGTGTCGCGGTGCGGCTGCCCGAAGGCCTGACGCTGCAGAAGCCGATCCATCTGATCCACTTGGATGCCCCGGGCAAGGCGGGTTCGATCTACACGCGCAACGCCGTTGTCGCGGAGGAGGGCGCCTCGGCGACCCTCATCGAGAGCTTCGGCACGTTCGGGGTCTCGGGCATTCAGCGCAATGTGGTGACGACGGTGTCGTTGGCGGCGAAATCGGCGATTCATCACCTCAAGCTGCAGCGCGAAGCCCTTGAAACGATTCACCTGAACGTATGGGTGGCCAATGTCGGTGCGGATGCGCGCTACAACGCGTTCCATGTCTCGACGGGCGCCGCGTTGGCCCGCAATCAGGTCTATGTCCGCTTCGACGGCGAGAACGCGGCCACGGATATTTCCGGCGCGACGCTGGCGCGCGGGACCCAGCATTGCGACACGACGCTGGTGGTTGAGCACAACGTCCCGGCCTGCGAAAGCCGCGAACTATTCAAGCTCGTCCTCAACGACGAGGCCCGTGGCGTCTTCCAGGGCAAGATCGTCGTCGCCCCAGACGCTCAGAAGACCGACGGCAAGCAGATGTCCCAGGCGCTGCTCCTGTCCGAGACGGCCGAGTTCGACTCAAAGCCCGAGCTGGAGATCTATGCCGACGACGTGGTCTGCGGTCATGGCGCCACGTCCGGCCAGATCGACGAAGAGCTGCTGTTCTACCTGCGCGCACGTGGTCTTCCCGAGGCCGAGGCGCGGGCGCTTCTGATCCAGGCGTTTGTCGGCGAGGCGTTCGAGGCCTTGGACGACGAGACGATCGCGGACGCGTTCACCGCCGTTGCCGCCGAGTGGCTCGGCACGCCGGCGGAGTAGGAGGACCCGATGAATGTCATGTCCCCGTCCTCTGGTGCCTCTCAAGCGGGTTCGTTCGATGTCGAGCGCATCCGGGCGGACTTTCCTATCCTGTCGGAGACGGTACATGGCAAGCCGCTGACCTATCTCGACAATGGCGCTTCGGCCCAGAAGCCGCTTCAGGTGATCGATACGATCACCCAGCCTTATTCGGCCGAATACGCCAACGTCCATCGCGGGCTTCACTATCTGTCGAATTTGGCCACGGAGAATTTCGAGAAGGCGCGCGGGAAAGTGCGGGCCTTTCTGAACGCGGCCCACGACGAAGAGATCATTTTCACCCGGAACGCAACCGAGGCCATCAATCTCGTCGCCTCGTCGTTCGGCTCGCCGCGTATTGAGGCAGGCGACGAGATCCTCATTTCGATCATGGAGCATCACTCCAATATCGTGCCGTGGCATTTCCTGCGGGAGCGCCAGGGCGCAGTGCTGAAATGGGCGCCGGTCGCGGACGACGGAACGTTTCTGCTCGATGAGTTCGAGAAGCTGATCTCGCCGCGCACCAAGATGATCGCGATCACCCAGATGTCGAACGTGCTCGGCACGATCGTTCCGATCAAGGAGGTCGTGCGGATCGCGCATGACCACGGCGTGCCCGTGCTGGTCGATGGGGCGCAAGGGGCGGTGCATCTCCCTGTCGATGTGCGCGATCTCGATTGCGACTTCTATACGTTCACGGGCCACAAGCTCTACGGCCCCACCGGCATCGGCGTTCTCTACGGGAAAAAGGCGCTGCTGGACGCCATGCGGCCCTATCAGGGCGGCGGCGAGATGATCGGCTACGTCACCACCGACGAGGTGACCTACGCGACGCCACCCCATCGCTTCGAGGCGGGAACGCCCGCGATCGTCCAGGCAATCGGGCTCGGCGCCGCGATCGATTATGTGGAATCGATCGGCCGGGAGAATATCGCCGCGCATGAGCACAAAGTGCTCACCTACGCCATGGACCGGCTGGGCGAGTTGAATTGGCTGAATATCTACGGCCAGGCCGAAGGGAAGGGCGGTATCGTCTCCTTCGAGGTCGACGGGGCCCACCCGCACGACGTCAGCACCATCTTGGACCGCTATGGCGTGGCGGTCAGGGCCGGCACACATTGCTGTGAGCCGCTCCTGGCGCGCTTTGGTGTCACCTCGACATGCCGGGCATCTTTCGCCATGTATAATAGCCAAGACGATGTGGATCGATTGGTGGACGCGCTGCACAAGGTGCGCGCCATGTTCGCCTAGGGCTAAGATGGGCCCTAAGGAAGGCTTCCCAGATGGTTGAAAAGACTCAACGAAGCGAAGACACTGACATCCCAAACGAAATGTCGCCGGGGCTGTCTCAGTCCGTGCCTGGCCATATTCAGTCCGCGGCTGAGGCCCCTGAGGCCGGCGATCCTGGCGCTGCGCCGGATCCGTCGCCCTTCGACGAGGACGCGCCGTCCTCGATCCCGCCCGATGAACTCGAGCGGCTGCATGGCGATCTCGTCAGCGCGTTGAAAACGGTGTTCGACCCCGAAATTCCCGTCGATATCTACGAACTCGGCCTGATCTACAAGATCGACGTCGATGACGACCGGAATATCGAGATTGAAATGACCCTGACGGCCCCGGGATGTCCGGTAGCGGGCGAAATGCCCGGCTGGGTCCAGAATGCGGTCGCGTCCGTGCCGGGGGTCGGGCAGGTCGACGTCAATTTGGTCTTCGACCCGCCATGGGATATGTCCCGGATGTCCGACGAGGCGCGTCTCGCCCTCAACATGTTCTAGGTGTTTGATATTCTAGGCACTTGAAGTACCAGGGAATCCGTCCCATTTTCGAAGTATGACCAATCGACCGCGCCCACAAGCCATGAGTCTCACCGAAGCCGCCGCCGCGCGGTGCGTAAGCTGGGTGCTGCCTCGGGCCCGGAGCTGGAGGCGGTTCGCATCGGCGTCAAAAACGGCGGTTGTGCCGGTATGGAGTACACGATGGAGTACGCCGCCGAGCGCCAACCCCATGACGAAGTTGTCGAGGACAAGGGCGTAACCATCCTCATCGACCCGTCGGCCCTGATGTTTCTGCTCGGGACCGAGATGGACTATCAGGTCAGTCGGATGCGCTCCGGGTTCGTGTTCAACAATCCAAACCAGACCAGCGCCTGTGGCTGCGGCGAGTCCGTGATGCTCAAGCCCGCAGGCCAGCCGGACCCAGAGCCGGCCAATATCACCGAATAACGGCGTTTTCCGAAAAACTTAGGTTGCGCGCACCGGCCGCATCATGAAGGCGGGGACATGGTCCCCCATACCCACGGGCTGGTTCTCGCGGCCCTGGCCCGAGCGGGATTTGCCCGCCGAGTTCGGCTTGGCCTTGGGTGCGGGCTTGGGCGCCGGCTTCGCCTTCGCGGCTGGCCGCGCGTCACCGTCGTCGGACTTGCGGTCGGCGTGCTGCTGCTTGGGTGGCTCGGCCGTTTCTGCCTCGGAAGACTTTTGGCCGCCACGCCGGGAACGGCCGCCTCGGCGGCGTCCGCGTCCGTTTTCGCGGCCGGCGCTCTTGGCTTCCTCAACCTCTTGCGGATTGGGCGCGCCATCCACCCAGGCAATCTCCTCGCGCAACAACGATTCGATGGCCTTCAGAGCCTTGTGGTCCTTGGGCGTGACAAGCATCGCGGCGTGACCCTCACGGCCGGCTCGGCCCGTGCGGCCAATCCTGTGGACGTAGTCCTCGGGATGGACCGGAACGTCGTAATTGAAGACATGGCTCACTGCGGGAATGTCGAGCCCACGGGCCGCCACGTCGCTGGCGACGAGGAGCGGAATCTCTCCACTGCGAAAGGCATCGAGCGTCGCTGTGCGCTGCCGCTGGTCCATGTCGCCGTGCAGCGCGCCCACGTTGAAGCCGTGGCGCTGCAACGAGCGGAAGACGACACCCACATCCTTCTTGCGATTGCAGAAGATGATAGCGTTCTTGACGTCTTCCTCCTGGATCAAGCCGCGCAACGCTTCGCGTTTCTCTGCCGGTTGATCGCCCGTCTTCTTCAGGCGCTGCGTGATGGTCGTTGCGGCCGACGCGGGCCGGGCGACTTCGATGCGCTCCGGCGTATGTAGGAAGTTGTCGGCGAGCCGTTGGATTTCAGGCGGCATGGTCGCGGAGAAGAAGAGGGTCTGCCGCGTGAAGGGGAGGACCTTACAAATGCGCTCGATGTCCGGGATGAACCCCATATCGAGCATTCGGTCGGCCTCGTCGACGACGAGGATCTCGATGCTGTTCAGCAGAAGCTTGCCGCGCTCGAGGTGATCGAGAAGGCGGCCGGGGGTGGCGATCACGACATCCGCGCCACGGTCGAGTTTCTTGTTCTGCTCCTCGTAGGAGACGCCGCCAATCAGCAGGGCGACGGTCAGCCTGTGGTTCCTGCCGAGAAGTTCGAACGCCTCGGCGACCTGAGCGGCGAGTTCGCGCGTCGGTTCCAGGATCAGCGTTCGCGGCATGCGGGCCCGGGCGCGTCCGCGTTCGAGGCGCGTCAGCATGGGGAGCACGAAGGAGGCCGTCTTACCGGTGCCCGTCTGTGCAATCCCCAAGACATCGCGGCCAGAGACGGCTACGGGTATCGCTTGGGCTTGAATAGGAGTCGGCGTATCGAACCCGGCCGCTTCGACCGCAGATTCGACTTTTGGGCTTAAGCCAAGATTTGAAAAGCTCATGAGTTAGCAAAAATGCGACGCTGGCTCTGGCCTTGCGTCTTGTTCTATCGCTACAAAGATTAGCTGTTACGATTCGCCGGGCGCATTCAACACAGCACCCGATCATTACGGCCACATGACCGTGGATAGCTTGAGAATGACATAGGCGGCATTGGCGAAACGCGCAAGGGGCAAAAGTTCGCAGTTGTTCCGAGCGTTAAGAACATCGGGCCGCGCCTGGCGGTTTCAACAGGATAGAGGAGTCGATGAGGACGAAAGACTACGCCGACGTTGCCATCAAGCGCCGATCCTATTTCTCGGCGCTCTTTTGCTTGGCTACGTCCTCGACGACTCTGGTTCCCGATCGGCCCAGCCTTGCGCAGCCGAACGGCCTGGGGCTCACGGTTGGCTTGGTCTTCGTGGTGGTGGGCTTTGTACTTGCCGTCTTTCCAGCCCGGCGGTTCCGCAAGGCGGGGACGAGCGTGGTTCCGGGTGAGCCGTCGACTGTGCTCGTCAGAGAGGGCGCCTACAAGGTTACCCGGAACCCCATCTATATCGGTCTGATCCTGATCTATTTCGGCCTGTGCCTGGTGCTCACCAGTATTTGGATGCTGCTGCTGCTCGTCCCGACGGCGATCGTCCTCCACCTAGGTGTGGTGAAGCGCGAGGAAGACTATCTCAGCTGGAAATTCGGCGATGCCTATCGCAGCTATATGAACCAGGTTCCGCGCTGGCTCTGAGGCTTCCGGCTTGGCCCGCGGCAAGCTGCGTCAGATATCGAGATCTTCGGCTTCGGCGAACGCGGCCCGTTCCTGGATGAATTTGAAGCGGGCCTCGGGCTTGTTGCCCATGAGCTGATCGACGGTCTTGGTCGTGCCGGGACGATCCTCGTCGTCGATCTCGACCCGCAACAGCGTGCGCGAGGACGGGTCCATGGTCGTCTCCTTCAGTTGCTTGGGAAGCATTTCACCCAAACCCTTGAAACGACTCACATCCACCTTGCCGCGGCCGTTGAACATCTCTTTCATCAGCACATCCTTATGCGCCTCGTCACGCGCATAGGCGGTCTTGGCTCCCTGGCTCAGCCGGTAGAGCGGCGGCACGGCGAGATAAAGGTGACCGTTTTCGATCAGCCCCTTCATCTCCTGGAAGAAGAACGTGATGAGCAGCGAAGCGATATGCGCGCCGTCCACATCCGCATCGGTCATGACGACGACCTTGTCGTAGCGCAGATCCTCCTCCCGGTACCGGGTTCGAGTCCCGCAACCAAGCGCCTGGATGAGATCGCTGAGAAGCTGGTTGTCGGCGAGCTTCGACGAACTCGCGCTGGCGACATTCAGGATCTTTCCGCGTAGCGGCAGTACGGCTTGCGTGGCCCGGTTGCGGGCCTGCTTGGCGGAGCCGCCGGCGGAGTCGCCCTCGACGATGAATATTTCCGTGCCGTCGGATCCCGTCGATGAGCAATCGGCGAGCTTGCCGGGGAGACGCAGGCGCCGCGTTGCGGTCTGCCGGCTGACTTCCTTCTCTTTGCGGCGGCGAAGACGCTCCTCGGAACGGTCCACCACCCAGTCGAGAAGCTTTCCGGCTTGATTGGGGTGCCCGGTGAGCCAGTGATCGAAGGCATCGCGCACGGCGTTTTCGACGATCCGGGCGGCTTCTTGCGTGGCCAAGCGGTCCTTGGTCTGCCCCTGGAATTCGGGCTCGCGAATGAAAACCGAGAGCATGGCCGCGGCCGTGCCGAGCACGTCGTCG